>JALDXQ010000283.1:0-7645 GCA_032156805.1 Acidobacteriota bacterium | reverse complement strand
AGGGGCTCTCGGGCGCTCACAAAAGAGAATCTGCTCAGTCGTTTCGGAACGCAATGACTGGATCAATGCGCGCCGCGCGCAGCGCCGGCGCGAGGGCGGCGACCGCTCCCGTCACCGCGAGCACCGCTGCGACGATGCTGAAGGTGACGAGATCCCACGGCTGTACGCCGAACAGGAACGAGGAGACGAATCGCGCCAGAGCCATCGCCGCAAGCAGTCCCACGAGGAGACCCACGCCCACCATGCCGACGGCGGCTCGTCCGACGAGGCCGAGCACATGCCCGACGCTGGCACCGAGCGCCATGCGGACGCCGAACTCACGCCAGCGCTGTTGCACGGAATAGGCCAGCACGCCGAAGACGCCGATCATCGCGAGCAGTAGCGCGAGCCCGGCGAACGTGGTCACGAGCGTCGCGCGGAACCGCGGTCGCGCGATCGCCCGCCACCCCACCTCGTCGAGTGTCCGGACCCGGGTGACCGGCTGTTCGGGATCGATCCGCGCGATCGCCGCGTGCACGGCCTGCGCCAACGAGGCTGCCGCGACTCCGTCGCGCGGGCGAACGACGAGCGTCGAATTGGCCCAGGCGTTCTGTGTCAGCGGCACGTAGAGCTGGTCGCTGTCGTCGCCGTCATGGAGCGGACGAATGGGAGCGACCACGCCGACAATCTCACGCGTGACCGGCGCAACCCGCGTCAGCCCCATCATCGGGACCGTCACGCGAAGACCGATCGGATTCTGTCCGCCCAGATGCTTGGTGACGAAGTCGCTGCTGACCAGGGCAACCGGGGGCGATGATGCCGTGTCGCGCTCCTCGATCCCGCGGCCCTCGAGCACTTGCACGCCGAGCGCATCGAGATACCCCGGGCTGACAATCATGTAGTCGACGACCGGACGGTTGACGCCAGCCTCCCCCGGCTGCCCCTCGATCGTCACGTTGAATCGGTAGTAGACACCACCGAGTGGCAACCCAGTGCCCCATCCGACGCTGTGCACGCCCGGACTCTGGGCTACCTCGCCCTCGACGGAGCGGTAGAAGTCCGCCATCGACTCGATCGTCTTGTGCCTGGACTGCGGCAGGCCGTACGACAGCGCCACCTGCATGGTCAGGGCACTGTCGACGCGGGCGCCGCCATCGACGTCCCCAAGTGCTGCGAGTGAGCGCAACAGCAACCCGGCGCCGCACAGGAGGAGCACCGCTGCCGCCACTTCCACAACCACCAGCACGCTGCGGAACCGGCTGCCGGCCTTCGTGGCACCGCGGCCCTCGGCGACGAGCACTTGTACCAGCCTGGTCCCGGTCGACTGCCACGTCGGGGCCAGTCCGAACAGCACGCCCACGACGATTGACGCAGCGGCGCAGAACGCCACGACCCGCCCGTCGAACACCAAGGTCACCGAGGGAGGCAACAGGCCGGGCGGCAGAATCGAGGGCGCGGCTTGCAGGATCGCATAGCCGACGCCCATGCCCAGCACGCCGCCAAGCATGGCCAGCACGAGGCTCTCGGTCATGATCTGCGCGACGATGCGGGCGCGGCCGGCACCGAGCGACGAGCGGATCGCCAGTTCGCGCGCGCGTCCGCTCATGCGCGTCAGCAGCAGGTTCGCGACGTTGGCGCAGCACATCAACAGCACGAAGCCGACCACGCCAAGAAACAGTCGCGAGTTCCGCTGGACGTCCGGGCCGACCAGCACGTTGGCCATCGGCTCGACGGTGGCCCCGCGGTCCCGGTTGACGTCGGGATACTCATCGCGCAGCGCCGCAGCAATCGCGCCCATGTCGCTCTGTGCCGCCTCGATCGAGACGCCCGGTTTCAAACGGCCGAACCCGCGCAGGAAGCGGAGCCCGCGTGGATCCATGGCGGGCAACTCGTGCCAGACCGTCCACAGGTCGGCGTCGGAGAAGAACTGAAATTCCGCCGGCACGACGCCGAGGATGGTGAACGAGAGCTCGTCGATGCGCAACGGCCGGCCGACGACGCCCGGGTCGGCGCCGAATCGCGCCCGCCACAGCCGCTCGCTGATCACCGTCACGTTCGGCGGCAGCGCCTTATCCTCAGGACGGAAGGTTCGCCCGGCGATCGGAAGGACGCGCAGCACGTCGAAAAAGCGATGCGTGACTTGCTGCGCTGGGATCTCTTCAACCGAGCCGTCGGGCATCCTGACCCGCCGGGCATAGGCGAAGACGGCGGCCATGGATTCGAACGTCCGGTTGCGGGCCTCCCAATCGTCGAAGTTGCGCGACGAGACGCCGGTCCGCGGGAATTGCGGCAGCGACTCCGAGACCATGACCAGCCGGTCCGGCTCGTTGAACGGTACCGGATTCAGCAGCGTTGCATCGACGAGCGCGAAGATGGCGCTGTTGGCACCAATACCGAGCGCCAGCGTCAACGCCGCCACGGCAGTGAAGCCGGGCGCACGGCGGAGCTGTCGCAACGCGAAACGCACATCACCCTGTAGCTCGCCAAGCCATTGCATCGGCATGCTCCTCCGGCAGGATTACAGCCACAGTCGCGGCAACAGACGGTTGGACGGTATGCGCGGTCGAATCGTTGGCCGCCCGCTATGCATCCCTGAGCGCGACGATTCCACGCGACCGTTGACTGTGAAGCGCCGAGCGTCATCCGAATCCCACACTCCGAGGCGCGCCGCGCAACGGCGTACGACAACACACCGAACAAGCCGAGACCTGCGAGGCCGAGGGCCAGCATCCCAAATCTGGATCCCACGAACATGACGAGCCGTTCCAGCGTGAGATTGATGTCTATCCGCTGATCGATCGTCTCGATCCGTTCGATCGTGATCGGGCGCTGCCCGGCGGAGGGCTTCTCTCACGCCAGGGATTGCCTGCGGCGGATCGCCCGTCACGCGGATTTCGAGGGAACGAGCGGCGAGCGGCCGCTGATTCAGCGAGAAGAACATGGCCGTCAGGGGGCGAAGCGAGTGGCATCACGGGCATTCCGTCAACCCCGGGAGGCCGTTCATACCGCCTATCGTCCTCGCCTCGATCGACAACGGCGACGTTCGACCCGCGTTAGCGGTGCCGAGGCTGCTGCGCGAGTCCCGGCCTACGCGTGGAGCCCGGCCTACTTCACGCGGCGGAACGTGAACTCGTACAGGCCGTTGTCCCAGCTCTTGCCCGCGTCGTTCGAGATGTCCATGCTGTAGGTCCAGTTGTCGGCGTCGCGCACCAGGTAGTGCTCGCGGATCCTCACGTCGAGGGACCCCTGGTGAATGGTGACGTTTCGTCCGTCGACGGCCACTGACCCGGTGCCCGGGCGAACCTGTCGCCGCAGAAACGAGCCTGTCACGTTCAGAAACTCGATGACCCAGCTGGCCCGGGTGGTGTCGTACTGCCGGAAGGTGATCCCCAGATGCTGGGAACCGTCGGGCATCGGTCCGTGTCCTTCGTCGGCGATCGCCATGCCGTCGAGGATGTAGCGTCCCACCCACTTCATCGGATACTGCGCAACCTTGCCGTCGGGCAGCTTCGTCCGGCCGGTCCCCTCCCAACTGCCAATGAGAAACGCAAAGACGTCCAGTTCGCGCGGCGCGCGCGGGTCCTTCTCGCCATACGTCGTCTTCGAGGGATCGTTCACGGTCGTCGCCTCCTGTGCGTACGCGCCGCCCGCCGTCGCGAGCAGGGCCACGCCAAACCCTGCGGCAGCCATCCGCCGGCGGCACAGCAGGCCGCCAAGCACCGCCGCGAGTGGTCCGACGCCGACAACGGCGATGACGTACATCGTCGAGAGCACCTCATTCGTCAGCGCACTCATGAGCGTCGCCACGACGAACATCATCGCGCCGAGCATGAACGCGGCACTGCGGCGGAACGTCGCGACGACATAGGCAATGGCGGCGATACCCGGCAACTCCAGCAGTAGCCGACTCGTGCTCGCCGCATACGCGCTCTCCGGCCAGACGCGCGAGAACAGCAGCAGCGTGACCACCTCGAGGACGATGACGCCGAGATAGGCGGCCAACGCCAGGCCCCAGGGCGCCTGCCGTACCGATTCGACAGCTCGAAGCCGCACGACGGCCGCCAGCGACGAATACAGTTCGCGGCGGTACCATCGCGCCGCCTCACGCGGGCCCGTGTGCGACCGGCGCGCATGCTCCTCGGCAAGGTCGCCCAGCAGCGCTCCGCCATCGCCCTCACGCAGCAGGCACGACAGCAGTCGCGCTGCCCACTCCGCTGGCATCGCGCTCACGCCGTCCCCTTGACCTGCCGCAAGCCACGGGTCATCGCCGTCACCGCCTCCTGCACGCGGCGCACGGCCGCCCGCCCGTCGGCGGTCACCTGAAAGAAACGCTTGGCGCGCCCACCACGCTCGGCGGTCGGCTCACCGACACGCGACGTCACCAGGCCCTTGCTCTCGAGCCGCTGCAGCGTCACGTAGATGGCGCCGAACGACACGTCGCGTCCGGTGCGCCGCTCGATCTCGTCGCGGATCGTCGTGCCGTACGCGTCGGCGCGCAGCTGCATCACCGCGAGCAGGATGATCTGCTCGAGCGTGCCCAACAGCACCTCGTCGCTGTCTGCCATTTGTTAAACATTGTAAGTAAAATTGGTTCGACGCGTCAAATGCGGTGATCTCAGCGACAAGGCCAGCGTTTCTTCTTGCCCGGACGGGACGGCCGCGCGGGTCGGGGAGGACCTCGATCAGGTTCGACGAGCCATTCGGACGTGAGCACGACGATGATCTGCACGCACGTGCTGAATCGAGACGGGCTTGGTGTGAAGAGCCCTCTCGACCGCTGAAGGCTACTGTTACTTGCGCGGTGCCCGCAATGACAGATCGCTCTCTGCTGGAGCGGACGACATGTTTACTTGCGGACGGCGCGAGGTGAACGCCTGCCACGCAAGTATGCATGGCACCGTATCGACGAACTGGCGGTGCTAAGATGGCGGCCGGCAGCGGGATACTGCCGAACTGCTGCAGTCTACGCAGCTTGGATCACTGCGTGCGGGGGCAGCCGTCTACTCCAATACTAGTTAGACGGACTTGACCACGACGTGACGACCAACATCGCGGACTTGGAAAGTGCTCTCGCTACGTACATTCGCATCCTCAGCGACTCAGCGACGCGGACCCGGAGAGCTGAAGACAGGTCGAAGTACCAAATTCATCTCGCTGCATCGGCCAGAATGTTCGCGGCGCTGCGCGGGGAGCGCCCGATTCACGATCTCAAGACCCTGGTTGTTGCCGAAGAACGTCGCGGATACGGTTGGGGGTACTTGGCTGACGAGGCTGGCGCACGGGCAGAGGCAGCGTTCGATCAGTTTGCGTTGTTGGTGGAGGCTTCGTAGCAGCGGCCGTCTAACAAGCGGCTGCAGCCGGCGGCTTCGGCGGTATTCTCTTGGTGAACATCGAGCGCCGCGGCTGAGCCGCGGGCGTTAGCCAGACTCTCAAAAAGCAATGCTCGTTGCGCGGGACCACCAATCGGTCAAGCATGGAGCCACTCGGGAGAACGTCGATGGTGATAAGACGATGGATCGTTGTTTCGGCGATTGTGCTGTCCACCACCATGGCCGCAAGCGCCCAACAGGGAGGCGGCCCTCCTGCCCCAGCTGGTCCGGCCATGACGTTGACCATTGCGGCGTTTCCTGACGGAGGCGTGATCCCAGTGAAGTACAGCCAGGCGGCCCCTGGCGCCGCGCCGGGCGAGGGCACCTCGCCGGCAATGAGCTGGGTCAATCCGCCGGCCGGCACGCAATCGTTCGTGCTGAACATGCGCGATCTGGACGTCGCCCGGAACAAGACGACGGAAGATCAGGCGCATTGGGTGGTGTGGAACATCCCGGCGACTGTCACGGGCCTGCCCGAAGGCATTCCGCGCGGTTCGAAGCTGGCAGACGGCAGCTATCAGATCAGCGCGACCGGACCGGTCTATCGCGGACCTGGCGCGCCGGCGACCGGTCCGCCGCATCACTATATGTTCGAGCTGTACGCGCTGGACACGAAGTTGTCGGTCGAGCCGACCGCTGATGCATTTGAAACGCGCGCCAACGTCACGAAAGCCATGCAGGGCCACGTCCTCGGAAAAGCGGTGTACGGAGGCTTGTTCCGCCGCCCGCAGTAGGAACCCACGATCGTCGTCTCATTGCACACCACGAATTATCGGTTTCGCGAACTTTTTCCCGACGCTACTATTTGAAACGTGAAACTCGCGGCGATTGCTCTTGTCGTCTCATGGTGTGCGGCAACGGCTGCACCAGCGTCAGGGGAAACGTTCAAGGTCCGCGTCGTGCGAGACGTGTCGTACGTGCAGGGCGTCAACTACGCGAACAACAAGGACAAGCTGGATCTGTATCTGCCCGAGGGGCGCGTCAAGGCGCCGGTGATTGTCTCCTACTACGGGAATCAGCTGATGGGCGGCGACAAGGACGAGGACGCGTTCGTCGGCCAGCGTTTCGCCTCGTCTGGCTTCGTAACCGTCGTCGTCAACTATCGTCTCTCTCCTGAAGTCTCGCATCCAGCACACGTCCAGGATGCAGCAGCGTCGTTTGCGTGGGTGAAACGTCACATCACGGAGTACGGTGGCGACGCTGACCGCGTATTCGTGATCGGTTATTCCGCCGGTGGATATCTTGCGGCGCTCCTGTCGACCGATGCGCGCTATCTGGCGGCGCACGAGCTGTCGCCGCGCGATATCCGCGGCACGGTTCCGGTCAGTGCGTTCTACTGGGTCGAGCGGCGAGGTGTGGCGCCCGATCGCGACAAGCGTGTATGGGGCACAGATCAACGTGTCTGGGTGGATGCTTCGCCGGCCCACCATCTCGGGGCCGGCGCGCCGCCTATGCTGATCCTCTACGCCGACGATGACGAAGACTGGCGCCGTGCTCAGAACGTCGAGGTTGCGGCGGCGATGAAGGCTGCAGGTCACGCCCAGGTCGAGCTCGCGATGATCAGCGATCGGAATCACGCGACGATCTGGGAGCGCGTCGGCGACGAAGGCGACCCGACGGCGGAGCACATCATCCGATTCGCATCGCGCTGAAGTTCCGAATCCGTCTCCTCTCGGACGACTCGCTATCGTTCGCGCATGAGTTCGCTCACAGCCGATCAGGCGGCATTCATGCTTCACACGCTGGGACTTCCAGCACTGAAAGCAGAGCACTCGATCACGAGCGCCGTGATTGCAGCGATACCTGACGAGCGTGCTGGTTATCGACCACACTCCGACTCGCGCAGCGCTTTCGATATCGCGTGGCACATCGTCTCGACTGAGAGCGCGCGTGGGTGACCGCCGCAGCGAACGCTGAAGGGAGCCAAGGCGGAAAATCTCAGCCCGGCCCAGGATTGCTGCTGGACGTGCGAACGTCATGCCCGAGCCGTGCGGCAAACCGTCATTGTTCTGGGCTAAGATTGCGTTGCCAGCCTGCCCTGACGGACTTTCATGACCTCGCGAGTCGGCATCGCACTCCTTGCGTGCGCATGCAGCGGATACCTGCTTCACGCACAGGCTCCTCAGCAACCCACGTTTCGCGTCCAGGTCGATGCCGTCGAACTTGATGCCTCCGTGACGGACGCGCAAGGCAACGTTGTCACCGACCTCACGCAGGACGATTTCGAGATCCTCGAGGACGGCAAGGCGCAGACGATCACGTCGTTTGCTCTCGTCAACCTCCCGCGTACGCCATCG
>JALDXQ010000282.1:0-7669 GCA_032156805.1 Acidobacteriota bacterium | reverse complement strand
AACTCGTACTTGCTCTCTCCGAACCGGTGGTACGGGAGCAGCTCGTAGTCGACGACGTTCTTGTGGGGGCGGATGAACGCCAGCGTCGCCCGGATATGCTCCTCGTCGTCATTGACGCCCGGGACGAGCGGCGTGCGCACGATGAACTTCGTGTCCGGAAATGTTTCGTACGCCTTCTTGAAGTTGTCTCGCAGACGGTGGTTCTCAGCACCGGTCCATTTCTTATGCCGGTCTGGATCCGTCAGCTTGATGTCGTGCTGCACGAGATCGACGTGCGGCAGCACCTTCTCCATGTTCGCCCACGGCACGTTCCCCGCGGTTTCAATGGCCGTGTGGATGCCGCGTCGGTGTGCCTCGGTGAAGAGCGCTGCAAGAAAGTCGGCCTGCAGCAAGCACTCCCCTCCGCTCACGGTCAGCCCACCTCCGGACTCGCGGTAAAACGTGCCGTCCTGCTCCACTTCCGCAAGCACCTGGTCCACGGTCATCTCCTCACCAAAGAGGTAGAGCGCCTTGGAGGGGCAGACGGGCACGCACGTGCCGCAGTTGGTGCACAGGTCCCAGTTGATTCGCACCTTGTCGTCGGTCCGCTCGCCGACACCGACGACATAGATCGCGACGTCCGGGCAAACCGGCAAACAGAGACCGCACTCTTTCTCGCCGATGCACTTGCCCGGGTTGTACGCGAGCTCGGCCTTCTTGAGGATGCTCTCGGGGTTCGAGCACCACTTGCAGCGCAGCGAGCATCCCTTCAGGAACACGGTCGTGCGAATGCCAGGGCCGTCGTGGGTACAGAAATGCTGAATGTTCAGCACGCGCCCCGTGAGGGCGTTGGAGTTGGTTAGCTCAGTCGCCATGTGTCATTTCCCCCAGGGAGATGCCGAGCGACCGCGCAATCAGGAGCAACTCACTCTCGGCGGGCACCGTCCTCACTTTGTTGATCGCCTCGGCAAGCGGGACGAACTTGAGATCCGGCGGTTGAAACACGACCATGACTCCGCTCTGTTCCTGCTGCAGCGCGCGTACGGCGCCCGCGCCGTATCCCAGCCCCAGTTGCCGATCGACCGCGGTCGGCGTTCCGGCTTTCGCCAGTTGGCCGAGCACGAGCGAATACATCTCCTGGTCCGTCCGGCGCTGAAGCGCACGGGCGACCTGTTCGCTGGAGTGACCCGATCGGTAAATCACATGGAAGCCTTCCGCGCCCGTGGCTCCGGGGGAAAGCATGCTTTTCAGTTTTGAGTCCGACGGCGTCACAGACGCTTCCTGGCCGGCCACGGGCTGCGCGCCTTCAGCCACTACCACCAACCCAGAGGTGGCCCCCGCCCTCGCTTCGACGCACAATTTCGCGGCTACGGCGTCGAGGTTGTAGCGAATCTCAGGGATGAGAACCGCATCGGCGCACACGGCGATGCCGGATTGAAGCGCCAGCCATCCTGCCTGCGCACCTGTCACTTCGACCACGGCGATCCGGTGTGCGGACCGCGCTGCCTCGCGGCACCGCAGCAACATGTCGGTGACGAAGTTGAGCGCGCTGTTGAAGCCGAACGACAGCATCGTCGCGGCTACATCGTTCTCGACCGACTTCGGCACACAGACCGTCTTGAGACCCTTGCGGTGAAGCCTGAAGAGAATGCTCATCGCCCGAGCGCCAACGACCGAGACGACTCCGTCGATCCCCTCCTGTGCGAGCCGTGCGAGGACTTCATCGGACCGATCGAGCTCTTCGACCTGGGAGTCGACGATCGTGCGAACGCGAAAGGGATCGCTGCGCGGGGCTGTGCCGAGAATGCACCCATGGCTACCGACCAGCTCCTTCACGTCGCCGGAGTTGAGCGGCACCAGCCCGCCGCCAGGATACCGATCGGGAAAGAGGAGTCCGTCGTATCCGTCCTGGATGCCAAAGACCTCCCAGCCCAGCTCACTCGAGGCGAGCACTGTGCCCGCGATGACCGCGTTGAGGCCGGGGACGTATCCGCCGCCGAAGTTGACGGCGATGCGTTTGGGTTGCAGTGTCATGACCAACTCACGAAACGGTTCGGGCACGCAGAGCGGCGGGTCCCGTCTTCGAATTCGAGGAACGGGACCCTGATCTCACTTCGTCGCTAGTACCGGTGGTGGCGTCATGCAGTACGCCATCGGATGTGAGTCCGAGATCTGATGCTGGACGCTCTTCTTGCCGTCGGTCTCCCAGACCATGAAGCCGCGACCGTCATCGCCACGATTCGGCGGCATGCCGAGGTTCTTCAGCGTCTCGTCCACGCTGTCGTACCAGACCCCGATCTTCATGATCTGGCGCGCTTCCTCCGCCGTCGCAAGCTTGCGACCGAATCGCTCGCAGAGATCCACGGCGGCCTTGACCTGGTCCACCGACGTCATGCGCTGGCGCTTGCTGTTCCAGAGGTTGTCCTCGATGCCGACCCGCACGTGCTGGCCGAGGATGATCGCCATCGGCTGGGCGACCGCGTTGACCCGCATGCCCGCCCAGAAGGTGACGATGGCACCCTGAGGTTCGCGCTGGAGCCAGTGCATCCAATCGAACGGGTTGTGGCCGCACCCGCCGCCGCCATACATGGTGATGTTGGTGTTCAGTGGGCCCATGTACGCACCGTGGCGGATCAGCCGTTCCACGATCTCGAGCTGGTGCACGTGCGCCAGTGTGAAATAGGGCTGGATCTTCTTCGCACGCAGACGCTTCAGGTGCTCAAGGTAAAAAGCCGGGCCGGCGTCGGTATACATGCCGGCGTAGGCGGCGATCACCTTCGGATCATCGAGATGCGTCCCTTTCACATCGTCCGCGGTCCACATCTGCGTGATGTCGAACATGGAGGTGCCGATCGCGACGGTGACGGTCTCCGGTGCGGGCGTGATTTCCGCGAGCATGTGACGCGTGTCGTAGTCCAGCCACTTGGCCTTCTCGCCATCGCCCTTCGGCGAGAAGGCGATCGAGCCACCGACCTGGATGATCATCTTGGGCACGGCTTCCTTGAGGCGCGCCATCATGAAGTTGTAGTGCTCGATCTCCGCGGAGAGGTGCCCGGTCGCGGGGTTGCGCACGTGGAGGTGCAGGACCCTGGCGCCGGCGTCGTAGCAATCCACCGCCGACTTGACCTGCTCGTCCCAGGTCACTGGGACGTCGGGCGCGTCGCCTGGCAGCCACGTCGGCCCATACGGCGCCGCGGAGATGATCAGTGGTTGCATGTTCTCGGGATATAGCGCGTCGTCTGTGTAACGCATGAACTCTTCCTCCTGGTCTTTCGTTCGGGTTCCTGTCTCTAGCTCAGTTCGTCTGGTTCGGGCGCCGGCAGCGCCAGCGGGTCGGCCTGCCAGATCGCGAAGATGTTTCCTTCCGGGTCAGCCACGACTGCGAACCAAGCCGTCTTCGGCACCGCGCTCTTCGGCCGGAGCACGGAACCACCGAGAGCCACGATCCGCGCGAGGGTGTGATCGAGCGACTCGACGTGGAGGTAGTGGACCCAACTGCGTGGCCCAGGAATCGGCCTGACCAGCAGCCCTCCGCCGATGCCCGCGGCCTCTCCGGGGTTGGTGTTGACGCGCCAATAGTCAATGCCGGGCGCCTTGTCGATCTGCCACCCGAGTAGCGCCTTGTAGAACCCCGCCAGCTTCGCGGGGTCCTCGCCGTAAATCTCGAAGTGCGTCACTGAGCTGGTCATCTGGTGTCTCCGTGTCGATGCGGCGAATATATGGCTCGACTCCATGCGCCGACTACAGCCCTTAGGGGAAGGTTCGATGGTTAGAAGTCAGCGTCAGCGGCACAATGGGCAACAGCGTGGCAAGGTGCCGGTCATGAGCGGCACTGTCATCGAGGCCTTCGCGTTCTTCATCTGCCGGACGTAGTGCGGCCTGCCGTGCGTGCAGAGCGTATTCATTCATTTCCCTTTCATCCGTCCGCGCGTTCATGCGAACACGACGGCACTGTAAGGGAGCGGTAAGCCCGCCGCCACTGCCCTTAGGGGGAAGATCCGATGGAAGTTACGGCACTGGCACCCGCGCAGTGATCTTCGTGCCCTCTCCGGGGAACGACCGAATGGCGAACTGTCCGCCAAGGGCATTCACGCGCTCGCGCATGCTCAGAAGACCGAGCCCGACGGATGCGCCGCCTGAGAAACCGCGGCCGGAATCGGTGACGTCTAGGGTCACGGCCTGGTCCGCATACGACAGGTGCACGAGCGCGCGCCGCGCGCCGCTGTGTTTGACGACGTTGTGTAGCGCCTCTTGAACGACCCGGTAGACGCACAGATCCACTTCGTCAGAAAAGCGCCGCGATATGTTGTCGTGCACAATCTCGATCGCGAGCGGCGCGTGCTGCTTCTCCAGTTCGTACCCCAACACCCGGATGGCCTGAACGAGACCGAGCAGCTGAAGCCGCCCCGGGTGTAGATGCCGGCTCACGTTCTGGACGTCAGCCATGATCGTCAGGGTCAGCGCCGCGATGTCGCCGATCCGCTTGGCCAGTTCGCCGTTCGGCCCGACGAGTTGACCGAGCACCTTGACGTCGATGCTCAGCATCGTCAGCTTCTGGCAGACGTCGTCGTGCAGATCGCGTCCGATGCGGGCGCGTTCGTTCTCCTGCGCAACGATCAGCCGGCGCGCCAGCGTTTGAATCTCTTGATGGCTCGCCCGCAGCGCCGCCTGGTGATCGTGTAGTTCTGCTCCCCTCACGGCGGTCGACCCATTTCGCATGATGCGCTCAGCCCGCCACGCGACGGATGGCTTCGAGGACGTCAGCGCCCGAGTCGGTCTTGCGAAAGAACGCCGCGCATCCGGCCGCTTCGGCCCCGGCGCGTACGTCGGGTCCGTCGTGCGCGGTGACACAGATGAACGGCGCATGGCGGCCCTCCGCCACGAGCCGCTGAACGAGTTCGATGCCGGACATGCCGCCGAGATGGATGTCGAGCACCAGGCAGTCAAACTGTGGACGTTTCTGGTCCGCGAGGAACGCCTCAGCCGATTGGTACGTAATCGGCTGCATGCCCCCCGCCCGGAGCAGCCGGCTGAGCGATCGACGACAATTCTCGTCATCATCGACGATGGCGACGTAGACCGGTTCCGTGGTCGTCATTTGTTGGCCGATTTCCGTTGAAGCGCAGCTGCGGGCTGCCGGCGTTGGAAAAAGGCGCGTCCTGGTCGGCGCCGGGCATCACTATAGATGCGGGTGTAATCGCCGACTACAGCCCTTTAGGGAAGGTCGACTGGGATGCAGCGAAGAAACCGGCCTCGTCGGTCAGCCGCGTCAGCTCGGCGACCGATTGCACGCCCAGCTTCGTCGTGATCGCCGTGCGGTGCAGCTTCACAGTCCGCTCGTGAATGCCAAGATCGCCGGCGATCTGCTTGTTGAGCCTGCCTCGCACGACATGCCCGAGCACTTCGAACTCCCGTACTGTGAGCGAGTCGAAGCGTGCGCGCACCTCACGCTGCTTATTGCGCGTCTCACGTTCTCGCGCGTCGCGGGCCAAGGCACGCTTGACCGCCTCGAGGAGTTGTGTTTTCGGCGCGCGCTTCTCGAGAAAGTCCTCCGCTCCATCGCGCATCGCGCGGACGCTCGAAGGAATGTCTCCGTGGCCCGTGAGGAAGAGAATCGGCAACGGATTGGGCGATCGTGCCAGCGCTGATTGCAGCTCGAGGCCGTTCATTCCGGGCATCCGCACATCAGCGAGCACGCAGCCCGGCGCACCTTCATCCCGGCTCGCGAGAAAGTCGTTCGCGGACGTAAACGTCTTGACGGTAAACCCGCTGGCCCTGAGCAGCCGTGAGGTGGCGCTCAAAAAGGGCTCGTCGTCGTCGACAATGAACAGAGTGGGTTCGGTGGGGCTCATACCGAGTCGGCCGTGTCCGCCATGGGCAGCGTGAAACGAAACGCGGCGCCTCCGCCGTTCTGATTCTCGGCCCAGAGCCGCCCGCCGTGAGTCTCGACGATCGTGCGGGAGATGGCCAGCCCCATGCCCATGCCGCTCGGCTTGGTTGTAAAAAATGGGTCGAAGATCCGGGCGAGCAGATCCGCAGGGATGCCGGGGCCGGCGTCGCCGACGGCGATCTCGACAAGCTGCCCGCCGTTGAGCCGGGCGCTCACATTGAGGCGCCGCTCCTCGAGCCCTGTTCCGTGGAGCGCGTCCATCCCGTTGAGAATCAGGTTGAGCAGCACCTGCTGAATCTGGACGCGGTCGCCGCGAACGCGCGGCAGATTGGCTGACACGTCGACATCCAGCTTGACCTGCCGCGTCGCTGCATCTATCCGCACGAGCGCCGCCACATCACGGACAAGCGTGCCCACGTCGAGCCGTCCGGTGTCGAGGTTCTGGCGCTGGAGCAGCCCGCGCATGCGATCGATAACGTGGCCCGCTCGCTCATCGTCTGAGCGAATGTCCGAGACAATCGCACGGATCTCATCGAGATCCGGCGAGGGGTGCTGCAGGAACAGCTCGGCCGCCTCCGCGTTGCGCAAGATCGACGCGAGCGGTTGATTGATCTCGTGCGCCAGCCCTGACGCGAGCTGGCCCATCATCGAGACGCGCCCCGCGTGGGCGATCTCTTGCCGGAGCAGCTGTGTCTCCTGCTCGGTTTCTTTGGGTGCCGTGATGTCGCGAGCCGTGCCACGGATCAGGACCGCCTGGCCAGTAGCGTTGAACTCAACACGGCCCTGCGAGGAAATCCACCGGGTCGCACCATCCGGCAGGATCAACCGGTATTCCGTCTTGTATTTGCCACCGTCCGCGCCCGCGAAAGCCATCGCGTGCGCCTGCCGGAGGCCTTCACGATCCTCGGGGTGCAGCCGTTGCAGGATGGCGTTGAACCCGAGCGGCTCTGACGGCGCGAAGCCAAACAACGCGCGCCATTTGTGGCTCGCCCAGATCTGGTCTCGCGCCAGGTCCCGGATCCAGATGCCCAGATCGGCGGCATCGACGGCCAGGCTCATGCGCGCCTCGCTTTCGCGAAGCCCGTTCTCGCTGGCCTGAAGCTCGTGGACGAGCCGCGACGCGCGGAGCACGTCGCGACTCAACTCGGATGCCATCACAACGACCAGGCCGACGTAGAGCGGGCCGATGAGAACGGGGATAGGCAGTTGGGCCCAATGGACCAGTGCGGCCTGAACGGTGCCGAGCAACAGAAAGAATTCGACACTGCCACCGATCGTCAGCGCCTTTCGGCGCTCGCCTCGCCGCCAGGCTGTGACGCTGGCGTCTGCGACGAAGATGAGGATCAACACCATAGTCGCGTAGCCGAACAGCATCCACGGATTCCGTATGCCTGTGAACACCGTAACGGAGTCGCCGAGAAACGGCACGCGCCGCAGACTCGTGATCTCGAGGTAGTTTATGTTCCCCCAAACCAGAAGCGCGGACAGCAGGTAGAACACGCGCAGGCCCGAGACGGTCCACGCCAGCCACCGCCGTCCCGCGCCGAGGTAAAACTTTACGAACCAGGTGGTCGAGACGAGCACACCCAGCAGAGCAACATGTGTCCACCGCATGGCCGAGAGGAGTTCTCCCGGCGTCGCGACTCGCATCTGCCGCAATTCACAGAGCGTGAAGGCCGCTGTGGAGGCTGCGGCCATAACAAAGAGGAGATTCGCCCAGGCGGTGCGGTTGCTCCACCACACGAGAAAGTAGATCACCGCCAGCGTGAGGCACGCCGACGCCACCATGTACCAGATGAG
>JALDXQ010000281.1:0-7744 GCA_032156805.1 Acidobacteriota bacterium | reverse complement strand
GCTCATTGCGGGCGACCACTCGGTGAAAGTCGTGGCGGCTCGAACGAATCCCCCAGCAAGCAGCATGCACACGATGGCCATTCCCTTGTTCCACACACGAGCCTCCTTGTAGGATCACGTGCCCTCTCGCACCGCCAAGCGACGCGAGAACGGCACCGGCATCGTGCGTTGCCTGATGTGCCGATGTCGGGGGCGCGCGCGGGAAATCGATGGGAATTCAGTGGGAAGCGATCTGACGACGCGATTCGGGCCGCTCTCATTGGACCGGCAGCAACGCACGCTGACGCGGGATGGACGGGAGATCCACGTGACGCCGAAGGCGTTCGACCTGCTTCTCCTGCTCGTAGATCAGGCGCCGCGGATCGTGCCCAAGGGCGAACTGCACCAGCGTCTTTGGCCGGCAACGTTCGTCTCGGACGCGACGCTCGTGGGGCTAATCAAAGAACTGCGACGCGCACTCGACGATCGCGACTCCGCTGAGGCCGATCATCCGCACCGTCAACCGAGTGGGGTACGGGTTCGCGCGGCAGCCCGAGCGGGTTACGGCACGCGGCCGGAGTTCGTGGCACTGGCTGATTGGTCGCAACACACGATTCCCGTTGAGCCGAAGGCGAGAACCTGATAGGCCGCGACCCGGAGTCGTCCGTCTGGTTGGACGTCGCCAGCGTGTCGCGGCGTCATGCGCGGATTACGTCTCCACGGAAACACAACTCAGCGGCGCACACGACGCCACGAAAACCACGCGAGCATCCGGGGTGGGCGCTCACAAGAGCCCCAGGCCCTGAGCGCTATAATTCCAGGACTTCAGAGGCCATGCCGATCGCGCCGGGTACCCGGATGGGCTCGTACGAGGTGATCAGTCCCGTCGGCGCCGGCGGGATGGGCGAGGTGTACCTGGCGCGTGATGTCAGATTGAACCGTGACGTTGCGCTCAAGATCCTGCGCGACAGGGACCGGTTCAACGCCCATCGCCTTGCTCGCTTCGAACGTGAGGCCATGGTGCTCGCCTCACTCAATCACCCGAACATCGCGACTCTCCTCGGAATCGAAACGGCAGACGACGCACAGGCGCTCGTCATGGAGTTCGTCGCCGGAGAGACGCTGGAGACGTACCTCTCGAAGGGCCCCCTGCCGCTGCCAACGGCTCTGTCTGTCGCGGGGCAAATCGTCGATGCGCTGGACGCGGCGCACGAACGAGGCGTCGTGCATCGGGACCTCAAGCCGGCCAACGTGATGATCCGCCCCGACGGCAAGGTCAAGGTGCTCGACTTCGGCCTGGCCAAGACGCTCGACGAGGGCGAATCCGCTGGCGTCGAGTTGCCAACGCTGACGGCCACGGCGCATGCCATCGTCGGCACGGCCGCGTATATGAGCCCGGAGCAGGCGCGTGGCGGTGCTGTCGATCGGCGAACGGACGTCTGGGCGTTTGGGTGCGTTCTCTACGAGATGCTTACCGGGCGCCGGCCATTCGACGGTGCGACGAACTCGGACGCAATGGCGGCAGTGCTGACGCAGGAGCCGGACTGGACGCGCCTGCCGGCAGACCTGCCCGAGGCCGTACGTCGCCTGCTTCGTCGCTGTCTCGAGAAAGATGCAAGAGAGCGGCTTCGCGACATCGCGGACGCACGCGACGATCTCCAGGCTCCGGCGCGTTCGTCGAGTTCACAGGTCGTTGCGAATGAGCGCGCGACGCAGCACCACTCCCCTCGCGCGGCCCTCGCATTCGGCACCCTTGCAGCGCTCGTTCTATTGGGGACGCTCGTGGCAATCGGCCTCGTCTGGCCCTCCCGCGACACTCGCTCGGAGCAATTCGTTCTGCTGCCTCCTGACGGCACATCGTTCGGCGGTGGTCCAATCGATCGGACGCCCGCGCTTGCAATATCACCAGACGGCGAACGTCTGGCGTTTGTCGCAACCGACCGGCGCGCCGGCAGCCAACCGATGCTGTGGGTGCGCCCCGTTCGCTCGCTCGGTGCGATCCCGCTTGCTGGTACCGAGGGCGCCCGGGAACCGTTCTGGTCTCCCGACGGATCTTTCATTGCGTTCTTCGCTGACCGCACGTTGAAGAAGATCCCATCCACCGGAGGAACACCGACGACATTGGCCGATGCTCCGCTCGGTTCAGGGGGGACCTGGAATCGGGACAACATCATCCTCTTTGCCCCCGATGCGCAGAGTCCCCTGTTGCGAGTCCCTCACACCGGAGGCACGCCAACGCCGGTCACGCAACTGCGGAACGGCGACTACGGTCACGTCTATCCTCAGTTCTTGTCCGACGGCCGGCGTTTTCTTTATCTCAATCGGGCGATACCGGCGCGCAAAGGCATCCATGTCGCGTCACTGGATTCGCCTCAGGCGACGTTCATCGTCGGCGCCCGTGAAAAAGCCAGGTACGCCGCGTCGGGCCACCTCATGTTTCTGCAGGAAGGACGTCTGATGGCGCAGACGTTCAACCCTGACACGCTCCAACTCGGTTCAGATTCGGCTCCCGTCGTCGAATCCGTCGCGTCGATCTCGACTGATGGCCGGGCGTCCTACGACGTGGCCGACAACGGCGTGCTCGTCTACCGCGCGAACGGATTGCTGGCCGCGAGCCAGCCCGTGTGGGTCGATGCCTCGGGCAAAACGGTGGCAACGGTCGGTGAGCCCGGCGACTATCAAACCGCCCGCATATCCCCTGACGGCTCCAGGATGGTGGTCGAAAAGCACGACCTTCGCACCAGCAGCGGTGATCTGTGGCTGATCGATCTCGAGAGCGGTTCGACGTCGCGGCTGACTTTCGATGGCATGCACAACACACGCGGCGTCTGGTCTCCAGACAGCAAGCGCATCGTTTTCACCGGCCGCCCCGACGGCATTCGCAACCTGCATCTCAAGTCGATCGGGACCGAGTCCGACGAACCGCTGTTGCCGCCAGGTCCCGACCGGATGCCGACCGACTGGTCGCCGGATGGAACGCGCATTCTGTACGAAGTGGGCTTGGCAGCACTGCGCGATGTCCTCGTCCTGGAAATGCCCGAACGCCGATCGGTGCCGTTTCTGGACTCTGCCTTCGACGAGTGGGGCGCCAGGTTTTCCCCCGACGGGCGCTGGGTTGCCTACCTGTCGAACGAGACCGGCCGCGCGGAAGTTTACGTGCGCTCGTTTCCGAGGGCTGAGAACAAGCGGCAACTCTCGATCACGGGTGGTCACGCGCCGCGATGGAGCCAAAACGGACGGACGCTGTTTTACGCGGACCCGAACGGAGCCGTGATGGCAATTGACGTCCTCAGCACTGCGGGTGGGTTCGACGCCGGCCCTCCCAAGGTGCTGTTCGCCGCGGATATGCGCCGGTCGGAAACCAGCGGGGAGATCACCGCCGACGCGTGGTTCGCCGTCCATGGTCAACGGTTCTTCATCGTGCCAAGACCACTCGGACCACTGCCGCCCGCTCCGCCCATCACGGTAACGACCAACTGGACAGCCCAGGCGCCGTGATGCATCCTGACGGCGAATTCAGGATTTCTTCAGTTCCATCCGCAGGCGGCTCGCGGGTAGCATCCGCGCAGGGACACGTTGGCTCTCGGCTTCAGGCCCTCGGCTCTCGGCCGGTGCCGTTGCCAGAGCCCAGAGCCGTAAGCCCAGAGCCGTAAGCCCAGAGCCTATGTTCAAGAAATCACTCATCTTCGTCCACCGCTGGCTGGGAGTCGCCCTCTGCGTGCTGTTCCTGCTGTGGTTCCCGTCCGGCATCGGGATGATGTACTTCCCGATGCCCAGCGTCACCCCTGCCGCCCGCCTCCAGCGGTTGCCCGTGCTCGACCCCTCGAAAGTGGTCGTGACACCTGCGGAAGCTGCGAACACGCTCGGTGTCGACGTCGATGATCTTCGCCTGAGCTCGTTCGACGGACGGCCGGCGTATCGCGTCGGGTTCAGCAGAGGCGGTGATGGTCCGGTGCTCTACGCGGATACCGGCGAGGAACAGGGAGAAGTCTCGACCGAGATGGTGCAACGCGTGGCAGCAGCGTGGACCGGTCAGCCGGTCAGCGGCGCAACCGTGCAGGAGGTCACCGAAGTCGATCAGTGGACGCTGCAGACGCGCCTCGGTGAGCTGAGCCCGGTGTTCAAGTACTCGTGGCCGAACGGTGAGCAGGTCTACGTCTCGCAGGCCACCGGTGAAGTGGTGCAATACACCACCACGATGTCGCGAATCGGCGCCTATCTCGGTCCGATCCCGCATTGGTTCTACTTCACGCCGCTCCGCAAGCACGGCCCCGAGTGGAGCCGCGTGGTGATCTGGTCGTCTGGAATCGGCACGATCGCGGCGATCATCGGCGTGGTCGTCGGCATCTGGATGTACTCACCGTCGCAGAAATACCGCTACGCCGGCGCGCCCACGAGCGTTCCCTATCGCGGTCAGAAACGGTGGCACATGGTCTTCGGCCTGGTCTTCGGCGTGGCGACGGTGACCTACGCGTTCAGCGGCATGCTGTCCATGGATCCGTTTCCCTCCTTCAACGATCGCAGTCAACAGCGGCAACCCAGCATCGAGCCCGACATACGTGCGGCGCTGCGCGGCGAGCTCGACTCGGCGGCATTCGATGCCAAGCATCCGCGGCAGGCGCTCGAGCAACTCGCGCCCCTGCCGGTGAAGGAACTGGAACTGACCTCGTTCGCCGGAGACGCGGCCTATCTCGCCCGCTTTGCCAATAACGAGACGAGCATCGTTCCGATGACCGGAGATCCGAAGGCCGGCTTCGACGAGAAGGAGATCATCCGTGTCATCTCGGCTGCCGCCGAGGGGAACATGACGACGACGGTGCTGGATCAGTACGACCGGTACTACCTGGATCGCACGCGACAACGTCCGCTGCCGGTGGTCTTGGCCCGGGCCACCAACGGCGACGAGACGCGCTACTACATCGATCCCCGGACCGCGCGCGTCGTGCAGACCTACAACGCGAGCAACTGGGTCAACAGGTGGTTGTACAACGGGCTGCACTCACTGAACTTTCCGTGGCTGTACAACTATCGGCCGCTCTGGGACATCGTCGTGATCACGCTGATGCTCGGCGGCACGGCCCTGTGCGTCACGTCGCTGGTCCTCGCCTGGCGAGTGCTCGGGCGGAAGCTCGCGCGCGCGTTCAACCCGAAGAGTGCGAACGCGACCTTATCGGAAGATCTTGCGTGAACAGCCGTACGTAGTGTCCGGCTTGAGCCGGACCATCCGGACCGGTTGCGTTGCCTGCCCCACCTCTCGCCTGTAGCGTGCGCAACTGCGGGTTGGCACTGTCGCGCAGCGATCGTGTGTTTACCTGCCCCGCAGGTCACTCCTTCGACATCGCCCGCAGCGGCTACGTCAATCTCCTGCAGCCCCAGGATCGCCGTTCGCCGCAGGCCGGCGACTCGAAGGCAGCAGTCGACGCGCGCGCCGCACTCGAACGCGCAGACGTAGGTCGTGCGCTCATCGGCGCGGTCACGCAGAAGGTCAACGATCTCGCGCTGCCTGCCGATGCCGTCATCGTCGATCTCGGATCAGGGTCCGGCGAGATGCTGGGTCAGTTGTCGAAGGCTCGTTCGGTCACCGGCGTGGGAATCGATCTGTCGGTGGCAGCCATCGCGCTCGCTGCACGCCGCTTTCCCCCTCTCGTGTGGGTGGTAGCCAACGCCGATCGGCGGCTTCCGCTACAAGACTCGAGCGTGGACCTCGTGCTGTCGATACATGCACGCCGCAACCCCGCTGAATGTGCGCGCATACTCAGCGCGAGCGGGCTTCTGCTCGTCGCGCTGCCCGCGCCCGACGATCTGATCGAACTGCGTGCAGCGGTGCAGGGACAAGCCATCGAGCGCGACCGCGTCGAGACGATGCTGGACGAGCACGCGACGCACTTCGAGCTCATTGAACGATTCCAGGTCCGTGAACAGCGCGTGCTGGAGCGAGATGCGCTCGTGAACCTGCTGCAGGGCACTTATCGCGGGGCACGATTCACATCGTGGATGAGGGTGGCGGCGATCGAACCGATGGACGTGACGCTGAGTTCCGATGTCTGCGTGCTGAAACGCGGAACACGCAGCGAGCGATGACACAGCGAGCGGCGGGTCAAGACCCGCCGCTACACTGAGGAAGGCGCTACGACCGTGGATTGCGGAGCGCCAGGAAGATGTCGGCGTTCTCACGCGTGACCAGCAGCAACGCCGGCCGTTCGCGCGAGGCAGCCAGCGCCGCCCTCAGGTCGTTCGGCGTCTTCACGGCTTCGCCGTTGACCTGGCTGATCACATCACCGGACCGGATCCCGGCAGCAGCGGCCGTGCCATCGGGATTGACGTCGCGAACGACGACGCCTTCCTTCCGATCCGACAGCCCGAGATCACGAGCGATCTCCGGTGTCAGCGGCTCGACCGCCATGCCGGTCGGACCAAAGCCCCGACCCTCAGGCTCCTGGTCATCGCGCGAGGCGCGCTCACGCGACGCTTCCAGTGCGCCGAGGGTGGCGTGCATCGTCTCGGTCTTCCCGTTGCGCATGACCTCAATCTCGATTGTCGATCCCGGCTTCGTTCCGGCAATCCGGTTGCGAAGCGCGTTGCTGTCGGCAACCTTGTCACCGTTCAGCGCCGTGATGACATCGCCCTGCTTCAATCCCGCGCGCGAGGCAGCGCCTCCGGGCTCCACACCGCTCACCAGCGCACCGCTCGTGTTCGAGAGCTTCAGGCTGGCCGCGAGGTCCGACGTCACGCTCTGCACCGACACGCCCAGCTTGCCGCGCTGAACACGTCCGTTTTCCTTCAACTGACCCATCACCTCACGAGCCATGTTGGAGGGGATGGCAAAGCCGAGCCCGATGTTGCCGCCGGTTGGCGTCAGGATCTGCGAGTTGATCCCCACGAGCTCTCCGTTGATGTTGATCAACGCGCCGCCGGAATTGCCCTGGTTGATCGGCGCATCGGTCTGCAGGAAGTCCTCATAGCTACCGTCACCGACGCCCGTTGCACGACCCTTGGCGCTGATGATGCCCATCGTGACGGTCTGACCGACGCCGAGAGGATTGCCAATCGCCAGCACCACGTCGCCGACGCGCACGCCGTTCGAGTCGCCAATCGACACAACGGGGAGACCCGAGCCTTCGATCTTCAGCACGGCCAGATCGCTCGCCGGATCCGTGCCAACCACCTTGGCATCGAACACCCGCTTGTCGGTAAGCTCGACGCGGACCTGATCGGCACCATCAATCACATGGTTGTTGGTCAGGATGTAGCCGTCCGGCGTTGTCAGGACTCCCGACCCCAGACCCGATTGACGCGGGACGCGCTGCTGCCGCGGCAGGCCACGCCCGAAGAAGCGAAACAGATCGTCGTCGGGAAACTGCGTCGGCATGATCGACGCCTGCTTTTCGACCCGGACGGTCACTACTGCGGGCGCGACCGCGTCCACGATCGACGCGTACGACGCCGCGGGGTCAGACCCCTTGAGTCTCGGCGTATCAACGGGTTTCGCCGCAGCCTGTGCCGCTGAAGCGCCTGCGCTCGGCGAATGTGCCAACCCGATGTTGTAGCCAGCAAAGGCGACCGACGCCACCAGGACTGCGCCAAGTCCGGCGCGTGCCGCGGCAGGCCGCCGAGAGAAATTGAACATGGTTCGTCACTCCTTTATGCACTCGCTCGGTCTCGCGGCGGTCTGGTTCACCATCCGCGAACCGCTCACATCAAGTAGGACGAACCAGAACCTTTCCAAGTCGTGACACCAGCATTACAAGCGTGTAATGGTGTCAGG
>JALDXQ010000280.1:0-7763 GCA_032156805.1 Acidobacteriota bacterium | reverse complement strand
GCCAGCGATTCGACTGCAGAAAAGCTGATGCGTCGCCACGTCGGCGGCAGCCGCCTGCCACGGGATGATGCTGATGCCGAGACCGCTGCGGACCATCGCCTTGATGATCTCCACGTTTTCCGTCTCCATGATGATCGGCGGGGTGATCCGCTCGCGGGCAAAGAAGTCCTCGACGATCTGCCGGGTGATCGATCCGGTTTCAAAGAGGACGAACGGCTGCTTCTCGAGGTCAGCGGCCACGATTCGCTTTTGCGCCGCCAGCGGATGGGTCGGATAGGTCACGAGCAGCAGCTCTTCCTGCAGCTGGGGGACCGATACCAGGTCCGACGCCTCGATTGGCAGCGTCAGCAATCCGAGATCGCCGGCGCCCGATCGGAGCATCTCGATCGAACGCTGGGTACTGCCGACGGTGACGCGCATATCGAGGTTCGGGTGGATCCTGCGCACCTCGGCAAGCAGCGTTGGAAAGACGTAGAGACAGACGGTCATCCCGCCGACCAGTCCGATCGAGCCACGCAACGACTCGCGCGTGTCACTGATCGCCGACACCGTGTCCTGGAGATCACGGAAGACGCGGTGACTGAGCTGAAGCAGCGACTCTCCAGCAGGCGTAATCCGGATGCGCCGGCCGATGCGATGAAACACCGGCTCGCCGAGTTCGTCCTCGAGGATGAGGACCTGGCGGCTGATCGCTGATTGGGAGACGTGAAGCTTCTCGCCCGCCGCCGTGAAGGAGCCGGTTTCAGCGATGGCGCGGATGATCTCCAGCTGCCTCAAGTCCATGAGTCAGCATACATGCGCCATGGGCATGAATCTACTGACGACGATTCGTCCTTGCGATGGGCGCCGGACTCGCGAGAGCGGCGCGGGTGCGTTCAATCGCCTCCTCGAGATAGCCCTCGTCCATTTCGATGCCGATGAAGTTCAGGCCGAGTTGGGCGCAGGCGACTGCGGTTGAACCGAGTCCGAGGAACGGGTCGGCCACCAGACGTGTCCGTTCCAGTCCATTCAGGCGCAGGCACATCTCGGGAAGCTTGGGCGGAAAGGTGGCCGGGTGCGGCCGGTCCTTCACGCGGCTCTGGATGGTCTCGTAGGGGATGAACCAGGTGTTCCCCCGGCACCGGACCCCGGAGGCGGCAGCCTGCCACCTTCCGATGTTCGAGCGATCCTGATAACGCACGCCGATCGCCTGCCGATCGATAGGCGTCTTCCCGCCGGTGGTGAAGTGGAACACGAACTCATGGCAGTCGTGCAGGAACCGACGGCTGTTGATGGGTTTGTAGTGCCCTACGGCGATGTCGTCGGCGAGCTTGCTGTTCGTGCCAGCGAGTGACTTCTCAATGGCGATCGACTTGATCCAGTGAATGGTGTTCTGCAGATGGAGGTGCGGCCGGGCGGCCTGGGCCACGTCAATCGCGGTCCACGGGTCGGTTGGTTTCGCACCGACGTTGAGGAACAGCGAACCACCCGGCGCCATCGCCCGTGTGGCACGGCTCACCCATTCACCCGTCCAGTCGAGATACTGCTCGCGCGGCATGGTGTCGTTGTAGCTGCGATACCGGATGCCGAGGTTGTAGGGTGGTGATGTGACGATGGCGTCAATCGAGCCGGGAGCGAGACGCTCCAGAATGTCAACGCAGTCGCCGAGATAGAAGCAAAAAGTCGCGCTATCAGTTGTCAGACACGTGTGAGGTTCTAGGAGTTGCGCCACCACGGTGATTGTACCGTGATGTCTTCCAGCCACGAGTAGTCGTGGCGGCTACGAGGCACGCAGTGACGCGACGGTCGCGAGCGACGGGGCGAGGCGCTCGGGAATCGTATGATTGCGCCGGTGAACGTGGACGTCGCAGTCGCCGCCTTTTTCCTCGACGTATGACACTTCGCGGCTGGTTGCGAGCTCACGATACCGGCCCACCACACACCCGCAGGTGAGCGTCCGAAACCCCAGGAGCCTTACGAGACTCATTGTCGTATCCCCCGACCGGATAATTAGCAATCCGTATGCCGCGCTTCGAGCGCTCACTGGCCGAAGCCAACACCTGCGCAGTCAAACAAAACTCTCTGGAGATCGGACCGAATGTCGCGCGAATCGCGTGCCGTGTGTGTGCCATTTGGGTGCATGCGTGTTCCAAATGCACGCGACTTGGATCCCATTCCAAAGCGTTGGACTCGGAGTGATAGGCTTCTGGAGCCGATGACTTCACGGTCACCGCGTGCGCCCGTGCTCGTGTTTGTTCTGCTGTTGCTGCAGCCATCGCCGCCTGCAGCAGTGCAGATGAGCGACGTGGCTGCGCTGGCGGCTGAGCCTTCCGTGCGGGCGGCGCTCGATGCCACACGACGTTCGGAAGAGGACACCATCCAGGAGCAGATTCGTCTGTGTGAGATTCCGGCGCCGCCTTTTGGTGAAGCGAAGCGGGCGGCGGCGTACGCACAGGCGATGCGCGCGGCGGGCTTGACCAACGTCCGAATCGACGCAACCGGAAATGTCCTGGGAGAGCGGCCCGGTCGAAACCCGCGACCGCACCTGATTCTGAGCGCACACCTCGATACGGTGTTCCCCCTTGAAGTGCCAGTTCGTGTCACTCGTGACAAGAATTGGCTGCACGGACCGGGCATTGGTGACGATTGTCGCGGCCTTGCGGTGCTGCTGGCAGTTGTCCGCGCACTCAACGCGGCCCAGGTCCGGACCAACGGTCCGATCACCTTCGTCGGGACGGTGGGTGAGGAAGGGTTGGGGGATTTACGCGGGGTCAAGGCGCTCTTTGCGGGCCCGCTCCGCAAGAGCGACCTGTTCGTCTCGGTTGACGGTGATCGCTACGGCATCACCGCTGTCGGAGTGGGCAGCCGCAGATATCGCGTCACATTCCGCGGTCCCGGTGGACACAGCTACGACAACTTCGGACGCGCGAATCCGGTGCACGCCCTCGGGAGCGCGATTGCCAGGATCGCCCGGCTCGAGATACCGGCCGTGCCCCGCACCACGTTCAGCGTTGGGAGAATCGGCGGTGGGACCTCGGTCAACGCGATTGCGTCCGAGGCGTGGATGGAAGTTGATCTCCGGTCCTCTGACGCGGCGTCGCTGTCGCAACTCGAGGCGGGATTCCAGGCTTCGATTCGCGCCGCTCTCGAAGAGGAAAACACGCGCCGGAAGAATCACGACGCACTGACTGTCGACATCGAGCAGGTGGGCAATCGACCCGCCGGTCGCACGGCAACCGATTCACGGATCGTTCAAACAACCATCGCGACGCTGAACGCACTCGCATTGCCCGTGACGCTGGACGAGGGTTCAACCGACGCCAATCTGCCAATGAGCCTCGGCATTCCTGCGATCACCGTCGGCGGGGGCGGTGTCGGACGGGATGTGCATTCTCCCCGCGAATCATTCGACACGACCGACTCCTGGAGAGGGACGCAACTGATCACGCTGCTCGCTGTTGCACTGTCCCGCTGATCGAGTGGACTAATCCTTTCCGTTCGACATTCGGAGTTTCACGGCGCGATAGCTTTCCAGGTCCACAGCGCGTTGGCGGGTCGCGGCACCACGCGCGCGCACGAACCGCGCGATGAGGCCTGCGTGGAGCACCCCGATCACCAGTAGTTCCACTCTGGTAGGTGAGGAGACGATCGCCGGAATCAGATTCACGAGCGTGCCACACGCGAAGAGGGCCGTGAACAGAGGATCCACTCCGCCACCGGGCAAAGCCGGTCCGACTGACATCGCGGTGGTTTCCCACGTCGGGCCGCCCGGAGTGCTTTCGTAGAAGACCTGCAGATATCGCCCGATCCGCTCGACACCAACGTGCAGGGCGTGAATGGCCTCGAAACCACCCGCCAGGACTGCCAGGGGAAACAGCGACGTGGCCGGCTGACCGCCAAGAACAGTGAGAGTTGCCGCGACGACCGCCCAGCCGATGAAAGTCACCGGGACCAGCGCCATTCTGGCCGTTCCGCGGCTGGCAATAGTCTGACGGAGGGCCGTGTACTCCGCTTCTGTGAGGCTCATGAAGGCTGGCACCTTTCTTGGAATCGTCTCGCACGTCGCGCATTCCTCTTGCGGACTGCAGGAGGTTTGTTAGAATGCCGATACATTTTGTAACCAGCTGTCTCCTAAAGGGTTGCTTGTGATTTTTCCCCGGTTCTCGAAGACCTCGCGTCTTTGGTGCGTCCTGACGGCTTTTATGTGGGTTGGCCTGTCCGCCGACATGGCGGTCGCCCAGACGGGCACAGGCACCCAGGCAGCGCCAAAGAAGACTACCGCCAAGAAGACAATTACCCGGAAATCGACGAATTCACGGCCCTCGACGTCGGCCGCCGCCCGCCGGAGCCGCACACGCGCCAGCCGGGCTGCTGCGCAGGCCCGTGCACTTCGCGAGGCCCAGGAGCCGCGATTCCGGTTGGATGAATCGGGAGCCCTCGTCCCGGACGTCCGTGCCGAGGCCGCAATTATCTACAACTCACAGACCGGTGAGGTCCTGTGGGAGTCGAACGCGAAGGATCAGCGGTCGATTGCCAGTATCACGAAGGTGATGACCGCGGTCGTCTTCCTCGAAGACTCACCTGATCTGTCGGAAGAGGTCGCCATCGAGGCAACCGATGTGCGGGCAGCGTCCACGACCTATATCCGCCGGGGCTATCGCGTCACGAAGGGTGACCTCCTGCATCTGACCTTGATCGCGTCTGACAACGCCGCCGCCCGTGCCCTGGCCCGCGTGTCGAGTCACGGCTCGGAAGCCTTCATCGATCGGATGAACAGCAAGGCCGCAGAGCTTGGCCTGACCGCCACCCACTACACGGATCCCTCTGGTCTTCTGTCCGCCAACGTTTCGTCGGCCTACGATATGGCCAAGCTCATCACCTACGTCTCCGGGGACGAGCGTATCGCCGGCATCATGCAGAAGCAGAGCTACACCGTAACCGCTGGCCGTCGCGTGATCACCATCCACTCGACGAATCAGTTGGTCATGAAGGGCGATGTCGACGTGCAGGCGGGGAAGACCGGCTTCATCCGGAACTCCGGTTACTGCCTGGCAACGCTGCTGCGCCTCCCGCAGGGTGGTCCGCAGGTAGCAGTCGTCGTTCTCGGCGCCAAGTCGAACGCGGGTCGCTTCTGGGAAACGCGGCACCTGTTCAACTGGTTCTCCAGCAAGGCCGAGGACCTTCTCGGCACTCCGCTCCAGGCCGCAACTCCGGCCGCGATAGCCAACTAGGATTCGCGCGGGCTCGCGCCCGCGCGTTCTTTCGGATTCTTCCCTCGTGATCTTCGAGCCCCTGCTCTTCGTGTTTTACGAGGAATAGCCGCGCTGAATAGCTGCGGCGTCGAGCGGCAGTGTGGCTACTGCGTCGACCATCGGCATGACCGGGCGTGAGGCGCGACGCCCATCGTAGGCCTTCAGATACCGACGACACATATCGCAGGCATAGACGCGATACTTCCCATCGGACGTGGCAAACGACGTGATCTTCGTGCGTTCGCCGTTCCGGCAGTACGGGCACGCCAGCGATTCCCACTTCCAGCGAAGCTCGCAGCGTCCGCAGATCAAATGGCGTTCAGCCGAAGGCGTGATGACCGATAAGTCAGGCTGACCGCTGCAGAGCGCGCAATGTGAATGCGTCCAAAGCGACAACTCGGGCCGCCGTTGCAGGACCTCGGCGCAGCGCGATAGAAAGGGCCGCATGGACAGCGTCAGGACCTGATCGAAGACTTCACTTCCATCCAGCTGGGCAAATGACCCTGCTGCTGACGGTACTCCGATCGATGCGAGCTGCTGCTCGATGGCGCTGCGGAACCACTGCCCGGTCACAGTCAGCAGCCGCATGTCGCGGCCGAGCGTCTGGACCTTCTGGTAGTCCACTTCTTCGAGCGCACCGTAGCGCCGCAGGATGTCGGCGATCTGGCGAACCATCAGCCGCAGGTCGCTGAGATCGAGCGGCACATCCTCGAAACGCAGCAGTGGGGTCCCGGCGCTTTGGTGGCGCTCGATTGATTCTTTTGTGATCGTGAGGAGAGGCAGCGGAACGCGGGCCTGGATTCGCCGCTGCGCCTCCATCAGTTCGAGGTGCAGGTCCACCGCCGACTGCAGCTGCGGTTGTTGGGACCGAATCGCCCGTAATTCGGCGGCTTCCCTGGATTCGGGTCGCGCACCTCGCGGCGGGCGAGCCGCTGAATCAGTCACCATGAGATCATATCAAGAGTGCGGATCCTGATGGTTGCGTCGGAAGTGCACCCTTTTGCCAAGACTGGGGGGCTAGCCGACGTGCTCGCAGCGCTGCCCCGGGCGCTGGTCAAACTGGGGCATCACGTTGATGTCGTGATGCCAAAGTATCGCGGCGTAAACGTTGGCGAATCGATTGGACAGATTACCGTCACGCTTGGGGGCCAGGTCGATGTCGTCGACGTGTCCGCCGTAAGCGACCGCGGCGTTCGCATCGTCTTTATCGCGCACGCGGCCTATTTCGAGCGTGACTACCTGTACGGGCTTGCATCACGCGACTACCCGGACAATCCCGAGCGCTTTGCATTTCTCAGCCAGGCCGCCCTGACATGGGCCGCATCGACCGGACAACCCTACGACATCGTGCATGCCCATGACTGGCAGGCGGGCCTCGTCCCGCTGATGATCCGGCGGACCGTTCCGGCCTGGCAACCGATACCTCCGGCAACGGTCTTCACGATTCACAACCTCGCTTACCAGGGTGTCTTCGATGCCAGCTGGTTGCCTCGGCTGGGCCTCGGGTGGGACCTGATGCGTGTGGACGCCCTCGAGTACTGGAGTCGGATCAGCTTCCTCAAAGGGGGCATCCTCTTCAGTGGCATCATCACAACCGTCAGCCCCCGATACGCCGAGGAAATCCAGACGACGGAGCTCGGCTTTGGATTCGATGGCGTCCTTCGCTCCCGGTCAGCTGATCTGGTCGGCATTCTCAACGGAATCGATTACGATCAATGGGATCCTGAGCGGGACCTGAACCTTCCGATGCCCTTCAGTGCGTCAAAGATGGCAGGGAAGGCGGCGGCCAAGCGAAGGGTGCTCGAAGCGTTCGGTCTGCCCAGGACACCGGATATCCGTCGGCGTCCGCTGGTGGCGATGATTTCGAGAATGGTCGACCAGAAGGGCTTCGACCTGCTGGATCAACTCTCGGATGCGTTGCCCGCGCTGAACGCCTCTTTTGTCCTGCTGGGTTCCGGTGAGCCGCGTCATGAAGAACGATGGAAGCAACTGGCCGCGCGTCATCCGAATCGGATCGGTGTGAAGATCGGATTCGACGATGGGTTGGCGCATCTGGTCGAGGGCGGAGCTGACATGTTTCTGATGCCGTCGCGGTTCGAACCGTGTGGGCTGAATCAGATGTACAGCCTTCGGTATGGAACCGTTCCGGTTGTACGCGCGACTGGCGGACTCTTCGATACCGTCCACGAGGTGGACAGGACGACCGGCAGAGGCACGGGGTTCACCTTTGTTGAGTACTCCCCGGTTGCGCTGCTCGCTGCGCTTGGACGTGCCCTCGAGATGTTCGAGAATCGACCGACTTGGCGACGGATTCAGGCGGCGGGGATGGGGGAAGATCTTTCCTGGGACGCGTCGGCTCGCGAGTACGTCAAGGTGTATGAGCGTGCGGTGACTGCGAATCGAATCGGAGCGTAGTTAGAGGCTGAGGCGGCGGTGGTGGGGACTAGTGGACGACCGGCAGGTCCGTCCGTGGAGAAGAGTGGCGATGGCATCCGAAAAAGTGAAGACGTTCACCGACAACAATTTCGACGA
>JALDXQ010000279.1:0-7818 GCA_032156805.1 Acidobacteriota bacterium | reverse complement strand
CGAGGAGTCGCTGGCGGAGAGCCAGGAGGCGCTCGCGCGCGATCAGCTCAATCCGATTATCAGCGTGCACCTGGGATGGAACCTCTTCTTCGCCCGCCAGTACGAGCGCGCCGTCACGCAACTCGGCACGACCATTGGCCTCGACCCGAACTACGGACTGGCCTATTGGTATCGCGGGCTCGCGTACGAACAGCAGGCGAGATTCGCCGATGCACTGGCTGAGATGCGCAAGGGAGCGGCGCTGCTGACGGGCAACGTGGTCGTGTCTGCCGACATGGGCCACGTGTACGCAGTTGCCGGTAACAGGCGTGACGCCGAAGCCGTCATCGCGGAGTTGCAGCAGGAGGCGACCCGCCGCTATGTCTCGCCGTTTGAGATTGCCTTGATTTACGTCGGCCTCGGCGACGTTAATCGAGCGTTCGACTGGCTGGACAAGGCCTACGCGGATCGGTCCGATCTTCTCGTGTATCTCAAAGTCGACCCGCGCCTCGATCCAATCCGTTCCGATCGGCGATTCAGCAACCTGGTTGCTCGCGTCGGCATTCCGTAGCAGGGCCTGACGCGCTGTGCTTCGTCAGTCCCCGAGGGCCGCAACCAGGATCGCCATCATTCCGAAGAGTGCCCCGACGCCGGTAGCGATACCGATCGCGACCGCCGTGCCCGTGCGGATTCCCTTCCCGGCCCGCTCCAGCCGTGCGATCTCGTCATACGACACCGCCTGAACCGGCACTGGCACACGAGTCTTGGGCTGCAGCAGCACCGCATCGTCACGAACGCCGACGAGCGTGGCACGAACGCGCCGCCCGTCATTCAGCCGAACGTTGAGTTCGGTTCCGACTTCGACTTGTGCGGCGAAGGTTCGCCACACGTCGGCTTGGCCCTGCGCAGTAATCGTCGTTGCCGTGCAGACCACGAGCATTACTGCCATTACTCTTCGAATCGTCGCATGCATCTCGCGGCCTTCTTTCTCTCGGGACCTCGATGCCTCGCGCGCGGCAGAGAGTTGAAACGCGCGCTAGAAGTCGAATCCAACGCCATTGCGCCAGGCCAGTGTGCCCAGCCCATCGGAGGACCAGGAGGTGCGCACCTCGGTGCGGATGAATACGCGCTCCGACATGTACACCTTGAACCCCGCGCCCACGAACGGGCGTCCGACGTATCGCGTCTTTGTTTCCGTCTGTGGTAGCGCCGTCGCCGGCGGCGACCGCGGATCGCGGGGGATGACAATCGATGTCGTCCTCTCGATGTGTTCCCGCTCTCGCGTGAGCTCGATGCCTGCGCCGACACACGGGTGAAACCAGGTGTTCTCGAAGAACTGCGCGTTGAGCGCCGCCGCGACGGTCGTCAGCCGGAATTCGTGATAGCTCGTGACGAATGACGGGACTGCCGGAAAGGGTGGCACGGGCTCGACCCAATAGGTCTGGCCCTGTGTGGATGTTGAGACGTCGAGTTCAGCCTTGAGATGCGGCGTCCAGTAGTGCCCGACAGTGGCGCCACCGGCGGCCACTTCATACCAGGGATCGAACGACTGGTGTTGATGGGCCCCCAGCCAGGTCAGGTGTCCGTACGTGTCCCATCGCGATGCGTCTGTCGGCGTCCTCGTAAGCGTGGGTGTTCGAGGAGCGTCCTGTGCCGTGGCTGTCGACGCCATCAGCCATGCCGCCATGGCGACGGTGCAAGCTCGACCCATCGATTCCTCCCTGCCAGCCAAGGTGCAGGGCGGGGAGAAACCGGCTCACCTCGTCATGCGCGCGCCTGACCCGGGGACTAGAATCCCAGTGTGTACGCGCAGGAAGGGCGCGCAAGCATCCCGCTCTGGCTGCTATCGATCATCGCGGTGGGGTTCCTGCTGCTGGCGCTCTGGGCGGGCCAGCGGCAGTTGATGTACTTCCCGTTTGGTGACGCTCCTGCACATGACGCGCTCGGCCTCGACGATGTCGAACCCGTGACGATCGACACCGCGGACGGTCTGCGCCTGGGTGGTTGGTTCTTTTCGACCGACGGTGAAATCCCTGCCGCAACGGTTCTCGTGTTCAACGGCAACGCCGGCAACCGGTCGTATCGCGTTCCACTGGCGACAGCCCTCCGTGATCATGGCTTCCAGGTCCTGCTCTTCGACTATCGAGGCTACGGTGGAAATCCTGGAACGCCGACCGAGCGTGGGCTGGCGCTCGACGCGCGCGCCGCCCGCGATTTCCTGGTTCGGCGCAGCGGCGTCGATGCGTCGCGCCTGATCTATTTCGGGGAATCGCTGGGCACGGCGGTTGCGTCAGAGCTTGCCTCGGAACATCCACCCGCCGCGTTGATACTGCGATCGCCATTCACGTCGATGGCTGACGTCGGTCAGTATCACTATTGGTGGCTGCCGGTGCGATGGCTGATTCGGGATCGTTACGCCACGATCGATCGGATCGGGAAGGTGCAGTCGCCGCTGCTCGTCATCGTGGGTGAGCGCGATCGCATCGTCCCGGCGGAGTTCAGCCACCGCCTTTACAATGCCGCAAAAACGCCGAAGACCATCCTGTCCATGCCGGACGCCGATCACAACGACTACGACCTGCTGGCCGGCGAAGAAATGATCGAAGGGATCGTCACATTTCTTCGTCGCTGACGGAACTGCATACCGGGGCTGGCCGTAGTAACCACAGATCAAGCCGTCAAGCCGTCGTGTCCGGCGAGCGAGGGATGCATGCGCCTCGACAACGTGAAGATGGACGTCCGCTACGCCCTGCGCGGGATTCGGCGCGCTCCGCTCTTTTCGGCCAGCGTGGCTGCGACCATCGGACTCGGCCTGGGCGTGTTGTGCTCCGCTTTGACCATCCTCAACGCCTATGTCCTGCGGCCGATCGATTTGCCCGATCCACACGCGCTGTACGCACTGAGCTGGGATACGGCCACGGTGCAATTCCATGGGTTCGGGCTGTCTGATTTCGAGGCCGCCAGCCAGAGCCGCACGTCGCCGTTTGCGCTCACGGCAGGAATGAACGCGCTCGTGATGAAGGATGGCGTTCCGCTGCAGGGCATGCTGGTGAGCGGCAGCTACTTCAACGTCCTCGGCACACAGCCAGTCCTGGGACGCCTGCTCACGCCTGGTGATGCAACGACGCCCGGCGGGAACCCTGTCGCGGTACTGTCGGAGCACACGTGGCGATCTCGCTTCGGGGCCGATCCAGGCATCGTCGGAAAACAGATCGAGCTGGGACGCCAGTCGTTCGAAGTCGTCGGCGTCATCCGTCAAGGCATGATGTTGCCCACTCAATCGCTGGTCGGCTTTTATGTGCCCCTGACGATGGCGAGAGCGTTCGAGGGGACTGACCCCTGGGCCGATCCGAACGCGCCGACGCTGTTCATCATGGGCCGGTTGCGAGGTGAGACCACCAGGGAGCAGGCACGTGCCTGGTTCGAGGTGTGGCTTCGACAACGATATCCGTCCGGATCCGAGTCGTACCCGGTCGCCGTTCGCCTCGCGTCTCTCGCCCGGATCATCCCGCTCACCGGCGGGACGTGGACGATGTTCACGGTGATCGTGACGGCATTCGGCCTGGTGCTCCTCGTGGCATGCGCGAACGTGACCAACCTGATGCTGGCGCGAGGCTTCAGCCGTCAGCGCGAGATCGCGGTGCGGTTGTCACTAGGCGCCACCCGGCAGCGAGTGGTGCGACAACTCGTCATCGAGAGTCTCGTGCTGGCAGTGCCGGCGGCGGCCGTGGGGCTCGCGCTTACCTTCCTGACAGCGCGGGCGTTCCCGGCCTTGATCGTAGCGACATTCCCGCCTGGAGTCGCGCCGGTTGAATTGGTCCTCGTGCCGCTCGATCCGGATCTGGGAGTGCTGGCCGTCCTCTTCCTGGCAGCGGTGATCTCCTCAGTGGCGGTTGCCCTCACGCCCGGTATCCGCGTGACGCGCGCGAATCTGGTGCGAGCTGCGCGTGGAGAGGCGACACTCGACAATCAGCAGTCGCGGCTGCGCACGGGCCTGGTGGCGATGCAGATCGGCGCCTGCGTGATGTTCCTGGTTGGCGCCGTCGGTCTCATCGATGAAGCGAGGCGGCTGGGCAATCCCGATCCTGGCCTGAGCTACGAGCAGGTGGCCGACGTGCGAATCGCGCCACGCTTCCGGTTCGACCTTGCGCAGCGTCTTGCCGCCGATCCAGCCATCGAACGTGTGGCTGCCGCATGGCGGGCTCCGTTGAACGGCTCCCTGCAGCGCATTGGCGTCGTCTCCTCACAGAGTCGGATCGAACAAACGGCGGGGTTCATGGTCGTGTCGCCTGACTACTTCCCGCTGTTCGATGTGCAGGTCCTTCGTGGACGTGCCTTCACCCCGCAGGAAGCCAATGACGGGGCCGCGGTAGTGATGGTCAGCGCTGCCACCGCGAAAACATTGTGGCCCGGTCTCGATCCAATCGGACAGACCCTCCAGATCGTCCCGGTGCCCGGGCGATCGGAACGCGTTCCAAGTCACACCAGCGTGCGGATCATTGGCATCACTGAGGATGTCGTGAGCGGGACCATGATCGAAGGCATCGACACGACGATTGTCTACTTCGCCACGGAGCTTCAGTCGCCTGGCGAGATGTCGCTGCTGGTGCGTGGCCGCACGGACGAAGCTGCGTTGCGTGACTCAGTGGCACGGGCCGTCGATGCCTTCGACCGCAACGCGTCTTACCAGATTCGCTACTTGCGCGTGCTGCTCGGCCTTTTCGCATGGGTCTTCTCGGCATTCTCGGCGACGGCTTCGCTCCTGGGCGCCATCGGCCTGCTGCTCGCGTTCTCGGGCACGTACGCGGTGGTCGCGTATCTGGTGACGCTGCGCACGCCCGAGTTCGGCATCCGCATGGCGCTCGGCGCCTCGGTGCGCGGAATCGTGTCGGGGATGATGGGTGAGACCTTGCGAGTCGCCATGATCGGGCTCGGTGCCGGCCTGGTTGTCGCATTCGGGCTGCTTCGCGCGATTGGCGCGGCCATCGAAACGATTCCGACGTTCGGGCCACGTCCCTTTCTGATTGGTGGCGGCATCGTGCTGGTTGCGACGATGGTTGCGGCCTTGCTGCCGGCACTGCGAGCGGCCCGAATCGATCCTTCGAAGGCCTTGCGCGCAGAATAGCAATATCGGTCGGCTCGTCTGTCGTCGAGGCTGCGCTGGGCGTCACGACGATGCAGTACACTCTGTCCTACGCTAGGGACGAGCTCATGCCATTCAGTGTCCGCCTGGATCCAGAGACCGAATCGATGATCGATCGGCTGGCCCGGGAGAGCGGCAAAAGCCGATCTTTCGTGGTTCGGGAGGCCGTCGTCCGCTACGCCTCTACGGTCGATGCAGACAAGAGCGCATACGACCGGCTGAAGCGTCTCATCGGCGCGATCCGGTCCGGACGAAGAGACAGCTCACAACAGACAGGCCGGAAATTTGGCGCCATGCTGAAGCAGCAGCGAGCCAAACGTGCGCGGCGTTCTCGTTGACACAGGCCCGCTCGTTGCGATCATCGATTCGAGCGATGCGTTTCACACCAGGTGTGTGGACGTTTTGCGCGAACTGCACGACCCGCTGTTCACGGTCTGGCCCGTCATCACCGAAGCCATGCAACCTCGTCGGCTCGCTTGTGGCCCAGGAGCGTCTCTGGGATGTGATGGAGGCTGGTGACCTCCGGCTGAAACCGCTCGATGCCACCGATGTCCCGAGGATGAAAGCCCTGATGCGGAAGTACCGGGATCTGCCGATGGACTTCGCCGACGCCGCGCTCGTACGCGTCGCTGAACGCGAGCAGATGCACACCGTTTTCACCACGGACTGGGCGGATTTCTCCGTGTATCGCCTTGCACGGAAGCCGGCGATTCACGTTGCTTCTCTGAGACTCGCCACTCACAGACAATGGGCCATGACCCACACGAATCGCGTGAACGAGGCATGCCGGAGATATACTCGATGGCACCCATGACACACCGACTACTCGCCGCCGCCGTCGTCGCTGCCATCGTTGCCGGTCCTGCGGGGACGGCACGGGCGCATTTCGTACTGGTGGCGCCAGCCGCCTCGCTGGTGCAGAACCGCCTTGGCGATCCGCAGAAGATCGCGCCCTGTGGCGGAGTGTCCGCCAATCCCGGGCGCGGGACGACGGCCAACCCGGGGGTGCCGAGTGGGGCCGTCACCAACGTGAAGGGTGGGACGAACCTCCCGCTGATGGTGCAGGAGACGATCTATCACCCGGGTCACTACCGCGTGGCGCTGGCAAGGACGATGGACAAGTTGCCGCCGGATCCGGTCGTGACGACTGCGCAGACGGAGAAAGGTGTGCGATCGCAGTCAGCCGCGATTCAGAACCCGCCGGTGGCGCCGGTGCTGCTCGACGGGATCTTTGTGCACAGCGAGCGGCCGACGCAGAATTTCGAGGCGGAGATTCCCATCCCGAACATCGACTGTCCGAACTGCGTGCTGCAGGTGATCGAGTTCATGGCGGATCACCCGGGCATCGCGGTAGACGGTGGCCATTCGTACCACCACTGCGCGATCCTCAACATCACCGCGGATCCAGGCAAGCCAATCGACAAGCGCTGGTAGACACGCGCCCGTAGGCCGGGTCATGCTTTGCAGACCCGGCTCCGTCTGCGAGATCAGACCAGTCCGGCTTTGTAGAGCGCCAGCAGCTTGGTCCACGCGCGATCGGCATCGTCCTTCTTGAAGATCGGTTGACCGTTCGCCTGCGCGGGCATGTCGGGTACGCACCACCCGTGCTGCGCCATCGAGAACACCTCGACTTCCACGGGTACCTTGGCCGCGTCGAAGGCCTCTTTGAGCTTCGTCTTGGCGTCGGGTTGCTGTGCATCGTCATTGGTGGCGATCCCGAAGTACATCCTGCCTTTGATCCTGGGTGCGAGCAGATGCGGGCTATTCGGGCGATCGGTCACGAGACCGCCGCCGTGGAACGACGCGCCTGCGCCGACACGGTCCGGCGCGACGGCCGCGGTCCGCACGACGAGCCCGCCGCCCATGCAGTAACCCTGCGTGCCGATCTTCTTGCTGCGATCGACGGCCTTCTGCGTGTCGAGCCATGCGATGAGAGCAGGCGCGTCTTTCTCGACCGCGCCGTCGGCCTGGATCGAGCCCATCAGCGGCGTGAGCTTGGGACGCACTTCCTGGAAATTGACTTTCGAGGCATCCTCCCAGATGGGCGCCTTCGAGACGCGATAGAACGGGTTCGGCACGAGCACCGAGTAGCCACTACCGGCGAGGCGCTTGGCCATCTCGCGCATCGATGGCCGCAGCCCGAACGCGTCGGGCCAGATAATCACTGCTGGATACGAGCCGCTCGCCGGGTGTATGAATGCGGCATCACAGGTCCCGTCAGGCGTCTTGATGCTGACGTTGGTTTCGGTGACCTGCTGCTGCGCGGCAACATCGGCTCCCGCGGCAGCTACGAGGCCTGCCGCCACTGTCGTGACGAAATCCCGTCGTGTGAGCTCATCGTTTTCCATGGTCATGATCCTCCCCAGCGGGGAAGAATGATACCTCCGCTACCCACCATGACGCGTCGGCTTACGCTGATTGTGTTCGTGCTGCTCCTGCTGGCGTGTGCTCCTGGCCGAGTGCGCGCAGGACCGATGTCGTGCCTGCAGCCGGTCACCGGTGTCACGTGGGTGCGCTGGGAACGCGAGCAGCGGACGCTCGATCAGTGGTGCCAGAGCGTCGGTCCGCCGGTGTTCGCGTCTCTGCCGGTGGCGACGAACGAAATCTCGAGGCTGCTGATCCTGAGCTGGAACGTTCACGTCGGCGGCGGGCACATCGAGAAGCTGGTTGCGAAGATCCGAGGGGATTCGTCGCAG
>JALDXQ010000278.1:0-7926 GCA_032156805.1 Acidobacteriota bacterium | reverse complement strand
GATGTGTCCTCCATCGCAACGTGGACACGCCGTCGCCGAACGAATCACAAGAGTGATGGGCGGGGTCGAAACATTCCCCCACGCATGTGCTTTCGACGAGGTCGACCAATCGAGGTCTCGAAGTGTGCGCTTTGGGACAGCGACGTCCCGCAACGTGCAGTAGCCTTCCAATTGGTCTGGGACTCTGGGCGGCCGTGATGCTGGTCACGCGCGGAAGTCGCCTGAGAATCTGGACGATCCGGGGGAAAGGTCTGGGCACTGTGACGCAACGATGCTGCCTGAACTCAGCCTCGGTCGCGCCCTGACCTCAAGCTCGTTCCCCAAGAAAGCAGGCTGCCATGTTCGCATGCGCCTCTAATTCAGCACCACTTGCCGCACTGCTGCAGCAAGTCCGCGAAGAATACATAAAAACGCCTGGCCTCAAATTGACTAAGCCGCAAGCCATGCGCTTGTTTGCGGTGGCACCTTCGGTATGTGCCGCGATGTTCAGGGCGCTCGTGATGGAGAACTTCTTGTCCCGCGCCGCTGATGGCGTATTCGTGCGGTCCACCACCGATTGAGGACGAACCGCGCCGTCACGCTGCTTCGCTGAGTCGCGTGCATGTGACTAGACGACCGTCGGCGGGGTCGCCCACTTCCTGAAATGGGGCATGAGATACCAAGTGAACGAGCGACCGACGACCGCGCGCAGAACACAGACGCCGCGGATCTTCTCCGACTAGATGATGACAGCGGGATGAGCTCCGCGACTGGAGGCCGGCAGCCCGCTGCTCCATCCGATCACGTTGGAGGGGCAAACTGGGGTGTACGGCCGGGAACGATTCCCGGCGAGCACGAGCCTGGCCCGCAAATACCGTTGTGAGCTCCACCAGCATCCCGATACTTTCTGACTGGCCGATGTCTGCTGCCACGATTGCCGACCGTCGGAGCGAAGGAGGCAGGACTTCGAGTCAGCGTCGCCGTTCCAGTGCAGAATCAGGCTGGAGGCGGTTATGGCGGACGGTGCGCGGGTTGATCATCCACGCGCCCCCCATCCTGACGCCCGCTTCGCCGTCGGCGGCCGGGAGTTGAAGGTCAGGCAACGGACGTGCCGTAAACAGATACCGACAGGGTCGAGCGATCAATCGGGCCACCGATTCGCGCGGTTCACTCGAGCATTATCGGTCGCGATCCCGGTGTTGGCGGACAGCTGGCGGTACAACTTCGAGAGCAGGACAAAGGCGATTCGAGCCCGAATGGTCGGCGTCACCTGTGATCGCGCCCAAATACGCCTCAGACTGTAGAAGTGGTCCTCGCTCGAATTTCGTCGGGGGACATCACGGGATGAGGCGCGTACACCTTGGGACGCTGTGCCTGCGGGATCAGCCAGTGCCGCGTCACCGGGATGTCTCCAATCCGGGGGCGTTGTTACCGAGACTCTTTTCCCAGCGGCGAAGTCGATGGTGCCGGGATACGGTGTGAGCATGACTCGGGTCGCGGCGTCATCTGAACGGAGGGAGGCGCGCCATCCGATTTGAGTCTCTGGTGCCGCCTCCACAAGGTGACCTGTCATGAGTGCGCGGCCGCTCCCGTCGGGTGAAGTGTGCATCGGCGAATCTGCCGAGCTGCGGGGAGGCGCGATATGCAAAATTGGCAGATGTCCACTTCTGAACAGCCTGCGTCCAGACAATTCACGTACCTTGCTTTATCGAGCGCGGTCGAAGTGACCCTCGGCGAGAGAACCGTGATGTGATCGTCGGGAACATGCACGCGTGGATGAAGAAGTAGATCTGGCACCGGGGCATAAGGAAGCGTCGAGGACGATCACCAACGAAACTCCTCAGGCAGTCTGCGCGACCGACACGCCAGACCGAGAGCACAGCCTTCGCATCAAGCCGGACCGGCGCAATGGTCATACTGGAATCTACCGAGGATTCGAACGCAGGGGTCGCGGCAGTCCCGAGGAGCAACGATGGGGCAAGTGAACGATTGGGCTCGGGAGATCGGGGAAAAACACCAACGGCGCGACCGGGCCGCCTCCCGCCACGCGCAGCCGATTGTCGATGACGAGCACGAGCGGACTGCCGTGTGCCGCCTCCGCTGGCCGATGATCCTCGCGGCCATCAGGGCGCTGACCGAGGAGTACAACAGAGGCTTTGGGTCGGATGCTATCGTCGTCGTTGAGGGCTCAGGCCTCGAGCATCCCGGCGTCACGCTCGAATCAGTGGTTTCGAAACACACGACCCTCGGAATTACGGTCGACGGTCCAGAGCTTCTTGTCCGCACACGAAACGGCGTCGATTCGAGCGCAAGCCCGCGGTGGGTTGCCCTCAACCGCACCGACGAGGACATCGCAGCGTACTTGCTGCAGGACTGGATGCAACGGCTCTAGTTACGCTGCGCTGATGTCCACGCAGAGTTTGCTTGAGGTCCATTCGATGCCGTGGTTCTCCCAGATGCCGCCTCGGATATACATCACGTGTCCGCGGTGCGGCTCGCCAACTGCACTAGTCGCGTACGAGCGGACTGCAACACAGAACTGTTCTTGTCCAGGCTGCCGGCATCCTTGGCAGACGCACCTGACTCGAAGAACGGAAGAAAAGCCACGCGGTAGGACATCGCTACAGCCTCGGGACGATGTGGTAACGAACGGACGGGGAGCCGCCGCCCCGTTCGCACCGCAATTCCTGTTCGGCCTGCAACCAGTCTTCGCGATCACCGCCGTCCTGCCTGCCACGGGCGTCAAACAACTCGTGGGCCCGGCGCGCGATCTGATCGGGATCCTGCTCTTCGTAGACGAAGAGAAGCTGATGCTGATCGAAGTACGGCAACCATTCCTCCCAGCCTATCGGCCGGAAACGGGCGACCCCTGGGAAGTTGAACCGGACACCCGCCGCACCGTCATTGACCGCGACAGTGGCCGGTCCGGAGCCGTCGCTTCCCCGGTCGCCGGTTCGGCCTGATGCAGCGCCGCCCAGCGCCGGATGCTCCCGTGATCTCGCGTCGACTGACACCGAACGCCGGGAGGGTCGATTACGATCTGCCCGGCCAGTGTTGCCAGCCGATCAGCCGCTGAAGATCTTGAGTCAGCCATCGCTCAGCGTCGCAGAACACCGCTGGATCCACTGTCCCGATTGCACACGCGCTGGCTCGACGTGCGGCGCATCGTCACCGGGAGCCCCGTGACGCGCCATGCTCCAAAGGTTTACCCGGCGTCGCGATCGTCGTCTTCGCCGTCTTCGCCGTCTTCGTCATCTTCGGCGTCTTCATCGTCATCGCCTTCTTCGAAGTCGTCGGCGTCCTCGTCTTCCGAGGTTTCTGCGGCGTCCTCATCGTCGTCGTCAGCGGCACGCAACTCATCATCGGGACGATTCGAAATGCCCTGCTCTCCAGACGGCGGCATCTCGATCTTGCTGGCATCTCCGCGATCACCGGCGGGTTCGTCGGCGCGCTCTGCGGGTACGTGGGTTCCAGGGTTCGTCGTTTTGGAGTTCATCAAGTCCCTCTGCCCAAGTCTCAGCAAGTCATGTGCCCGCATTCGATCGGCAGCTCCTGCGTCCAGGCTTCGCCCGCAGCCGGATCGTGGTTATCGGCGTCGCCATAGTAGAGTGCGTGGAGTACTGCAAAGATCTCTCGGAAATCACGCCGCTGACAGTCCCGGGAACGTCAACCACTTTCTGCCGACCTCTCGCCTTGGCCAGCCACTCACATCACGCGTCTTCCGATCCGCGCAAAGGAAAAGCAGTAATCTCGTCAAACAGGATCGGGAAGCATGTATGCCATTCAAGAGCCAGGCGCAGCGGCGGAAGTTCGCGCAGCTACTCGTCGAAGGAAAGATCTCTAATGAAGTCTTCGAGGAATGGAATCGCGAGACCGGAGGCAGGAAATTGCCGGAGAAGGTTCAACGCTCAGCGGCGACGAAAAAGACTCGACCTGCAGGACGACAACGAAGCACCGCGAGGAAAAAGTGATCAAACTACTGGGAGTTGTTCAGATGCGCGGCGAACCCGTCTGGACCCAAGGTTGCAGAGTCCAGCGCATGGTAGACGAGCAAGGCGACGAGACACGCGGTGCTCAGCAGGAGAGTCCGGCGGACCGTCCATTGTCGGCATGCCGAGATCGATCAGCGCGAGATCCGGTACGTCGAGCGTCATGAGATCATCTGGCATGCCTTCGTCTTAACCGAGGTAACGCGATGGCGAGAGACAGAAAACTTGCTGAAGTTGCCAGGAGCGTACACAGAGCTTCGGAACGCCTCTGGGCTCGTGTCGTTGACCGTGACAAATACGACATGGCTGCTGCGGATGTGGAGAATCTTCAACGACTCACGACCGATTTAAGTAGGGCCATCACGAAGCTGAAGCTGAAGGCCAAAAAGTAGAATTACAGAGTTCGGCGCGAGCGTCAGGAGTCCGGAGTGATTGTGTTGTCCGGCGTGTGGGGCATTGTTGGAGTCTGAGTAGGCTGTCCTGTGGCGTTCTCTTTCGTCAAGAATCGACAGCTGCCGTCTCATCTCGTTGAGCTTCTCGGTGCCCGTCATGCCCGGAACCAGAACGTCGAGATCGCGAGCGGGAGCCGGCCGGATCGCCAGCGCTACCTCAAAAGCAATCGATAAATAGAAATTTCGCCGCCTGCACTACCACGTGAATCTGACGGGCCTTGCATCCGTTTCCGCCAGCAAAAATCATCTGAGCCGCCGCAGACGCTGAGCCCTTCGGAAGTATCCTCGGTGAAGCCGGGCCGATCCGCCGTCGGGGCGAATTACTGTTACCGCGTCGCGTAGATCGGAAGAGGGGAGGACGCGGAGGGCCGCCAGCGACAACGTTTGATCGTCGTCTCGCAGTTCTGGCTGTACACGAATAGCAGATCCGACCCGCGCGCGATGAAGAGAATGACTTCTCGACAGCAACATCGTGCCATCAGCAATTTACTGATTCATGCGGGCAGCGACGATTCTTTTACCAATCGACTCGTCCAATTTCTCGACTTCTTCCCATGCCGCTAAGATGTCGAACTCCTCACTGAGCTCGGCGCGTTCCACAATACCGCGGCGCAAGTTGTCCGACTTTTTTTATATCCTCGACCAGTTGAGCTCGCTCGTCAGATGTCATCTCGTGATTATGCACATCGTTACAGCTTCCCGGCGACCGATCGACATGGCGGGCGCGCAGCACAGAGACGTTGCATCGTGGACGAACGTCTAGGCGCGTCCACGGCGCCGATTCGTCTTCGCCATCGTCTTCGCACCCCGCAACTTCGCCGCCTGGCTGTTCGCAACCTTCGCACCCGCCCCCGCAGCCGCGGGCTTACGATGCTTCTTTCCTGGCGCATCGACCACGCCGCCGCTCCGCCCTTTGTTTTGTCGGCGCCTCGCCGTGACGACCGATTGCTTCTCTCTAGCTGTCGTAGTGCCGCCCCTGAGTTGATCGAGCAACTGCGCCGCGGTGTCTCGCACACCGGCGATCTGCGTGGTGAGCGTGTCGCCGGCCATCCAACCCTCGGCCTTCGCGTGAATGGTCCCGGCCATCCATTTGCACCCATCGGCAAGCGCATGGAGATACTTTCCACCTACGTTCTTCGATGGCCTCGACTTCGTGGTGTCGATCGTCGTCTCGCGGATTTCACTCGTTCGCTTTCTCGCTCGCTCCGGCGCCTCTGTTACCTGGAGATGTCCCCACCTGTAGAACGCTTGCGAGAAATACCGGCTGAAAGTGGGCCTTCAGGCGCGTCACTCTTCTCCCGCCTGTCTGCAGTCGGCGACGCCTTGGCGCCGGAACCCACGTTCCGCGCCACAAGAAGAGACAGCAAGACTCCGAACGCAACAACGAACATGGCCGTCCGAAGACCCTCGGCTGTGGCGACGCGCAGGTCCTCACCGACGAGGCCTTCTGTCCCCGAGTTGGCGACGAGGACCAGGAGGGCAAGGCCGATAGCCGCACCGATTCCTGAGGCCGTGGAGACGATGGCCGACGCGATGCCCTGCTCGCGATCGGGCACGCCCGTTCCCGCAGCGATGAACATCGTGGTGAACACGACGCCGTCGCCGATGCTGAGCGCGATCAGTCCCGGAATCAGCCTGACGTAAGAACTCGCTGGTGACATCGAGAGACCGAGGGCCAACGCACCGACGGCGCCCACGAAGAGCGCAACGACGAGCGCGGTCCTCGGACCAAAGCGCGTCACCATCCGCCCGCCCGCCGTCGAGCCGGCGACGACGACGGCGGTGGGCAACAGAAACGCCACACCCGTTTCGAGGGGGTCATAGTGATGCACGTCCTGGAAGTAGAGCGACAGGAAATAGAGCACCGAACCGAACGTGGCCATGAACAGGAACGCGATCGCGCCCGCCGCTCTGAGGTTGTGACTGGTCAGCAACCGCGTTGGCAGCAGCGGATCCCGACTCCGTCGCTCGATGATCGCGAGCGCACCGAACAGGAACACACCACACACTGCCGCGCCGACAATGAGCGGGGAGCCCCAGCCCAGGTTCGGACCTTCAACGAGGGCATACACGAACAGGGTGACGCCGACGGTGGCACTGAGCGCGCCGGGCAGGTCGAACGTGCGTGTCCGGTCGCGCACGTGGTCGCCGGGTATCAGCGGAAACGACAGCAGCGCGGCGAGACCGGCCAATGGAATGTTGACGAAGAAGACCGACCCCCACCCGAACGCCTGGGTGAGCACACCACCAAGCAGTACGCCGATGACGAGTCCAGCCGCGCCGGCGCCTCCCCAGACCGCCAGCGCGCGATTGCGCTCGGGGCCTTCGGCAAACGTGGTGTTGATCAGCGCAAGGGTCGCCGGGAAAACGAGTGCGCCTCCGAAGCCCTGCGCTGCGCGCGCCACCAGCAGAACCCCAGGCGTCGTCGCGAGCCCACCCGTCAGCGACGCACCGGCGTACAACGCCAGGCCCGTGATGAGAATGCGGCGTCGGCCGAGGAGATCCGCGGCGCGCCCGCCGAACAACAGGAATCCACTGGACACCACCGCGTAGGCGCTGACGACCGACTGCAACGACTGGGCGGAATAGCCGAGCGTGCGCCCGATCTCGGGCAGCGCGACCACCACGATGTACTGATCCAGAGAGACGATCAGCATCGCAAACGACAACAGCGCGAGGGCACGCGCGTTGGCAGTCCCTCGGCTTGGGCTTCGATCAGATCGTCCTTCGATACCAGTCATGGCGATTCCTATGACAAGGCCCTTGCCGAGTCGGTGATCGGCTTGTTCAAGACGGAGATCATTCGGCGAGCGCGAGGAGTACAACGTGACGCAAGGATGGGACGCCAATGATGACCGCGGTCACTACGGCGCAGTCCGCAGCCAAACGCCGGCCTTGAACTCGCGCCCGTAGGTGGAACCCGTCCACCTGGCTCACCGGATCAACGGCGTCGGCACACTTTTAGTTCTCGCGCTTCATCCGCTCCCGGCGGGCAACCTCGCGATCGCTCTGTGAATCGAGGGCCGCGTCGCCGATCTTGATCTGACCGTCGCGCTCGTAGTGGCCGATGATCACGCCGAGATGCCGCCGTGGGATCGGCCACTTTATGAGCGTCCCACGCTCGCGCCCAGGGTGACGAGAAGCTCGTCCAGTTGCTCGAACGTCTCGCTGAATCCACCGGTACTCCCGGACGCGATGGCCGCGTCGAGATCGTCCTTCGAGCGATAGAGGTCGTGCATCACGATCAGGGTCTCGGCACCTCGTTCTTCAAAGGTCACCGTGGTAACGGCCCCACCCTCGCGACCGTCATCATTCGTCCAGACGAGGCGGGAGTGCGGCGTCACCTCGATGTATCTACCGAAAAACTCCATGGGCTGCTTTGAGGCAGGGTGGCCGAATGCGAAACGGTACGTGCCCCCCTTACGAGCATCTGCTTCGCAGGAAATGAAGGACACGCCAGACGACCTCGGTGCCCACCAACGCTTGAGCAGCTCAGGCTTGGTCCA
>JALDXQ010000277.1:0-7931 GCA_032156805.1 Acidobacteriota bacterium | reverse complement strand
TCGTCGACACCCCATCGGCGCAGTTCGCGCCAGTCGAATACCGGCGGCCCGGTCGGCTGCGGCGGTAGCCTGATCTCGCCGGGGGACTCGCCATTCAAAATGCGAATGGCGACGTCTGCCGTCTGGCGACCGAGGGTGTCGGTGGACATCATCGTTCCGCCGACAGGTCCGTAGCCAAGCTGCGCGCTCTGCGTGGCGAACAGGGGAGCATTTGCAGCGGCGTGAAGCTCGGCGAGCACGCGTTCGTCGGGATAGGCGCCGCCCTCGGCGTCCACGTCAAATGTCAAGTAGAAGACCACCGAATCAGGTGGCAGGCTCGCTGCGCGTTCCAGGATCTGCGCGAACGATAGATCCTGAGTCCAGACAAACGTCAGCCGATCGTGGAAGCGTTGGAAATCCCGGTCGAGTTCCTGACGCCAGAACTTTCCCAGCTCCCCGGATCCAATCACCATGTAGACCTGTTGGGTCCGCGGGAACAACTGCAGGATGTCGTCGACGAGCCGGGGCATGTCGTTCACAACGGCCACAGCGGTTTCGTTCTCGGCCAGTGGAGCATCTTGCAGGAACCGACGATCGACGGATGCGAAGAGGAACGGTGTTTTCGGAAAGAGGAGCTGTCGATGCCGGCGGGCGAATGCAGCTGCCGGTCCTCCAACAGTGACAACCAGGTCCGGACTGGGGCGATCGCTGAAGGCGGATCGCAGAAAGTCGACGATTGCCTTTTCGGGAGGTACGATGAACCCAGCCGGAGTCACGACGAACTGAGCGACACTCACGGGTGCCCCGAACCGCTGATCCAGATCGACGCGGAAGTTTGCCGTGAAGGTGTCGAGGGACAAGTTCCCGCGCTCGACCGATTGCAGGACCAGAACCTGGCGAACCGCAGGGTCCTCTTGAGCCGCTTCGATTGACGCGGCGAAGAGCATCACCAGCGCGGCCGCCAGCACGCCGTGACAGAGCCGCCCCACGCTCATGACTGACGTCACATCCAGGTCACACTCAAGTGAAGGGAGTCGCACTACACTATCTGAAACTCAAGCATGATGACACAAGCGTTGCGGCGAGGCGCGCAGCGGGTCTGCATCGCAGTCGCCGTGGTCCTCATCGCTGGGCTGTGGGCGCCTTTTCCCGCGAGCGCGCAGCAGAGAGGAGAGCTGGCCGGGTCGATCTACGACCAGACTGGCGGGACTTTGGTGGGGGCGCAGATCACCCTCCGTGGTGTGGAGAGCCGTAACGGGAAAACGAATGATCGCGGCGACTTCGAGTTCGCGGGCCTTCCGACAGGCGAGTACGAGGTCCACGCGGAGTTGAGCGGGTTCGAACCCGCGCGCCGCACCATCCGAGTTCAAGCCGGCGAACGCACCACGGTCGCTCTCACGTTGCAGGTCGCGATACTGGAGCAGACAATCGTCACGGCCGCGAAGACCGGCGAACGCGATGTCCAGGCCATCCCCCTCGCGGTCAGCTCGGTGTCGAGCAACGAGCTCGAGCGGCTGGGCATTCAGACCGTAGAACAGGCTGCGGCGCTTGCGCCCTCGGTCACCTTCTCGCAGAACACGGGCCTCGCTCAGCTGACGATCCGCGGGATTGGCACCAACGTCGTGAATGCCGGCGCCGATCCAAGCTCGGCGATGTACATCGACGGCGTCTACCTTGCCCGGCCAGGGATGGCGTTCGTCGAGTTCCTCGACTTGGATCGAGTCGAGGTGCTGCGCGGACCGCAGGGTACGCTGTACGGGCGCAATGCCGTCGGCGGCGCGGTGAACCTGATCCCGCGGCAGCCGACCAACGACTTCGAGGCGGTCGCCCGCTTCGCGACGGGCAACCTGGGAACGCTGCGCGCCGAGGCGTTGGCGAGCGGTTCACTCAAGCGCGACCGGATCATGGGCCGGGTCGCGTTCGCCCGGAGCGTCCGCGACGGCTATGTTCGCGACCTCGATCATCCTGACCACCCGCTTGGCGGCGACGATGTCACCGCCGCGCGAGGCCAACTGCGGATCGTCTTCGATCGGCGGACGAGCCTGCTGCTGTCAGGCGACGTCAACCACCAGGGTGGCATACCGCTGACGTTCAACAAGGTGTTGCAGGTCAAGCCGGGCTTTCAGGTCGACAACCCTGCCGCTCTCCGCGAGGTTCGGACCTCGGCGCTCGCGTCGAATCGCACGCTGCAGAACGGCGCGGCCGCGCGGCTGACGATGGATCTGACGCCATCGATCAAGCTGATCAGCCTGTCAGCGTATCGACAACTGGATTTCGAGTTCTTCGTCGACGCCGACATCACCGAGCTCGACTTGCTGACGACGCACCAGCACGAGCGACAGCACCAACTGTCGCAGGAGATCACGGTGTCGAGCCAGCAGTCGCGGCTGACGTGGGTCGGCGGGTTGTTTCTTTTCAAGGAAGACGACCATCAGACGTATTGGGTCGATCGGCCGCCCTCGAGAGACCAGGTGCAGTTGGATCCTCACGTCGATGCCAGCAGTCGCGCGCTGTTCGGGCAGGCGAGCGTTGCGTTGACGCCCCGGGTATCTGCGACGGCGGGGCTTCGCTACACGCGCGAGGACAAGGACATCGTCAACAACGGGGGGCGATATGACCTCGTTCCTCCGCACCTGGCACTACCCGGATCGGTGTACGGCTACTCGGATTCCATCGAACACACCGCCTTGACACCCAAGTTCGGCCTGGAGGTGAAGCTGCCAGGGGGCGGGCTGACCTACGTGTCCGCGACGCGCGGATTCAAGAGTGGCGGGTTCAATCCCTCATCGACGGCGCCGGGCCTTGGATACGCGCCCGAGTGGGTCTGGGGCTATGAAGGCGGTGTGAAACGCGACCTGCTCGGTGGCCGCTCCAGGCTCGCCGTGTCGGCCTTCGTCATGGACTACACGAACCTGCAGGTGCAGACGCCGATCATCCCTGGCGTGTTCGACATCAGGAACGCTGCGGCGGCCACGATTCGCGGTGTCGAAATCGAGAACACGACCCGATTCAGTGGTGGCGTAGAAGCTGGAGGCCACCTGACCTGGCTGGACGCAACCTACGATCAGTACATCGCAGTCGGACTCGGCGGCGTCACCGGCGATGTCGCGGGCAACCGTCTGAACAACGCTCCCGAGTGGGCCGGCCGTCTCTGGGTGCAGTGGATCAGGGGCATCGGTCCATCGGGCCAACTCACGCTCACCGCCGACACCACCGCCCAGTCAACTGTCTACTACACCCCGTTCAACGACGATATCCAGCGGCAGCGTCCGTATGGACTGCTCGGAATGCGCGCCGAGTACGGCCCCAGTCATCGGCGATGGTCGATCAACGCGTACGCTCGCAACCTGACCAACACCGACTACATCATGGCCACGTTCGGGACGTCGCCTGCCGCCTTTGGCGGGCGGCCTGGCGCCTCTCGTCAGTTTGCGATCGAGTTCGCAGTCCGCCGCTAGCGCGCGTTTCACTTCGATGTCGCGCGTTCAACTCCAGCTGAGATCGTGCTTGCCGTACGGCAGGTCGCGGTAGCGCTTGCCGGTGATCTGGAAGATCGCATCGCCGATCGCGGACTGCACCGACGTCGCGCGATCGTGACCCATGCCCAGCAGCCAGTGGCCGGTCGGGAAGAAGCGAATGTTGATCTCCGGCGGGTCTTCGTCGATGCGCGACAGCGGGAACGTGTGGAAGTTGTTCTCGACGATGCGCCCGTCGGTGATCGTGCAGGCCTGGTGCATGGCGTCGTTGTAGAACCAGGCGATCTGGCCTTCGATCTGCTTCTTCACTGACAGCGGATTGACGAGACCGAAGCCCGTCTCGTGCGCCACGTCAACGCGCTCGAGGCGGACCTTGCCCTCGCGGCTGATGGCCACCGTGTGGACCATGGCGCTGATCGTGGCCATCCCATTGCCTTCCGCGCCGCGCTCTTCGAGCGCAATCGCGCGTGCCTTGCCGCGCGGAAGTGGCGTCCCCCATCCCGACATCTCGGCCGCGATGTCGAGCGCCTTGATCATGTCGTCCTTGTACGGCAACTGCGTGCGGGCGAGCAGCTCGCGGCGATAGAGATATGGATCACGGCCGGCGGCGCGCGCGAGCTCGTCGATGAAGGTCTCACGGTAGAACTCGTGTGCGGCCTGGCCGACACCGCGCCGCGTGCCGACGGGAACGTGGAACTTCGTCGTGTGGTTCGAGTAGCGGTAGTGCGGCACGTGGTAGCGAGAGGTCACGTGGAAGGACGCTTCCGGTCCGAATCCACCTTCCTGCATCGCCGTCCGTACCTCGAGCGCGATCGGCCAGCCATCGGCGTCGACGGCGGCCTTGAGGCGCGCCACGCCCATGGCGCGATACGTCGTGCCGATGAAGTCCTCCTCGCGCGTCCACAGCATGTGGATGGGCGTGCCGCGATGGGCATTGGCGATCATGATGGCGTGCTCGGCTTGCGGCCCGTTGCCGTTGCGGCCGAATCCCCCGCCCAGGTGGCACAGGTGCAGGTAGACGTTCTCCTCGGAGATTCCGGTGATCTTGGCTGCGCTGAAGCGCGTCTCCTGCGGACTCTGATCGCCGATCCAGATGTCGACGCGATTGTCGGTGACCAGCACCGTGGCGTTGCCAGGTTCCATGCGCGCCCGAGGCAGAAACGGTGTCGAGTAGGTGGCCTCGATGATTTTCGCGGCACGCGCCCAGGCCGTGTCGACGTCGCCCTGGTTGGCGCGGATGTTACCGGGCCGATCGAGGGCAGCGATCAGCGCCGCGTGCATGTTCGCGCTGTTGAATGCGGCATGCGCCGGTGGGATGTCCCACTCGATCGGCATGCGGTCGATCGCGGTCTTCGCCTGGTACCACGAATCGGCAACGATGGCGACGCCGCCGCTGAAGATGCGGCCACGCGTGAGTGCCGGATCTGGAATCGGGAAGCGGACTGCCACGCGCACGCCGGGCATCGCGCGGACCTTCTCGAAGTCGAAGCTCTTGACGTCGCCGCCGTAGACCGGGCAGGTCTTCACCGCGGCCCACTTCATCCCGGGAAGACGGACGTCGATGCCATACAGCGTCTTCCCGGTCACCTTGTCGGGCACGTCGAGGTTCTTCTGCTCGGTGCCCATCAGCGTCCACTGGTCGGGTGACTTGATCGTGATCTGCTCCGGGTGCGGATGCGTCGTCTGTGCGGCGCGCTGCGCGACCTGGCCGTAACTTGTCGTGCGCCCGCTCGCGGCGTGCGTGATGATGCTGTCTTTGGCCGTCAGTTCCGCTACGGGGACGTTCCAAAGGGCAGCAGCAGCCAGCAGCAACCGCTCACGCGCCTCGGCGCCCGCAAGCTGCAGATAGTAGCGTCCGTCCTTCACCGACGAGGCGGCGTTCGTTCGCATCCGCCGGTAGAGGCTGTCGGGTATGCCCGAGATGCCAACGCGATCGCGATTGCCAAACGCCGGCTCGCCACCGCCGCTGGGATCGCCGGCGCCCTTGCCCATGACGTTCAGTGTCCATGCCGGCGCCTTCTCGCGCGCGTCGCGGTTGGCCGAGGCGTACTGCGGCCGGACTTTCTTCCAATCACACTGCAGTTCCTCGGCAACCATCATGGCGTTCGAGGTCCAGACGCCCTGACCCAGTTCGGTCTGCGCGATGCGGATCGTCACGCTGTCGTCCTGCGAGACCACGATCCAGGCGTTGATTTCGCCGGTTGCCGATTCGTCGGACCACACGGCGCTGGCGTTGGTTTGTGCACTCGCGCGCGCCGGGACCCAGAAGCCGAGCACGAAAGCACCGTGCGCGGCCGCGACGATCGAGAGAAACTCACGGCGATCGATCTCGCTCATCTCCGCACCTCCGCTGACGTCTTCATGAGGTCAGCGGCCAGGTGGATCGCCTTGCGGATCCGGTAATAGGTGCTGCAGCGGCAGGCATTCGTGATCTGCGCGTCGATGTCGGCGTCAGTGGGGTTCGGGCGCGCGCGCAACAGGGCGAGCGCGCTCATTATCATCCCGGACTGGCAGTAGCCGCACTGGGGTGCGTCGAGTTCCTTCCAGGCCATCTGGATCGGATGGCTGCCGTCGGGCGAGAGCCCTTCGATCGTCATGACCGGTTTGCCGACGGCGATCGACGCGGGGACGCTGCAGGAACGGACCGGCCGCCCGTCGACGTGCAGCGTGCACGCGCCGCATTGCCCGATACCGCAGCTGAACTTGGTGCCGGTGAGCCCCAGGTGATCGCGGACGACCCAGAGCAGCGGCGTCTGCGGGTCCGCATCGACGGTCCGTCGTGTGCCGTTGACAGTGAGGTCGAACGCCATGGGTCTGCGCCTCCGATCGCCGCATTGTAGTCGACGCGTCCTGTTTCTCCCGTGTCCGGATTTTTCGGCGTTCCACGTCTTTCCGGGCAAGAGGAGGAATTGGCATGCTTACGTTCAACGACAGTCTGAAGACCGTGCGCGGGGCCCTCATGTCGGTGATGGCGGCCGCGGCAATGGTCGGTCTTTCCACGCCCGCATCGGCCTACGTGCTCCAGAAAACGGAGACCTGCAAGCCGGGGCAGAAGTGGGACGCGTCCCGCCCGGTCAAGGTGCGGTTACTTGGCGACAGCGTTCTCGACTACCTCAACACTCGTGATGGTGGGTCGACATTCACTGATCTGGTTCGGCTTGATGCGGACGTCAAAGCCGTGATCGCGCTGTACAACGCGATCCCGGGCAGCAGCCTGGAGCTCGTGCTCGAGTCCGGGATCACGGGCGACAGCGACCTCGGCTCGCCCTCTGCAGAGAACTACGGTACCCAGACGATCGTGATTGGGTTCACCAAGAGCAAACTGGGTTCAACGGACGCCGAAGCGTGGATGTCGCCGAATCCAAGTGACGGCTGCACGAGGACGCGCGCGCACATCTCGATGCGCAAGGACCTGCGCTGGATCTTTGGTCCACCTGACTCGAACGACGTGGACGGCCGCTCGTTCTACACTGCGGCGCAGCCGCCGATCGGCAGCTCCACGGCGATCACGTTCCTTGGAATTCTGACGCACGAGATGGGCCATGCCGTGGGGCTCGCTCACCCCGACGACAGCTACGCCGTGATGGCGCAGAGCTTCAGAACATGGTTCCGTGGGCCGAACCACATTCTCAAGACCCGCCTGCTGCCTGACGATACGGCTGGCATCCTGGCGCTCTATCCGAAGACCGGCGTGTCCAAGCCGCTCGATTTGTCGGCGACTGCGACCTGGTACAAGTCCGCCGAGCAGCAGTTCAACACCTGCACGACGCAAATCGCCCAGGTCAACGCCGCCGCACGAGCGGTCAGTGAAGCCACGGGCGTTCCGGTCGACGCCGACTTCCCGGCTGACAAGATCTTCAAGGGCGAGTACGCGGATCTGTTTGCGGCGCTCGCGAACGCGCAGGAAGCGCTCCGCGCGTGCGAAGACAGCAAGAACGCGATGCAGCTTACCTACTGCAAGGTCTCGAGCCGCGGCGACGACTGGGCAGATCGCGTGAAGGGTGCGAGTGTGTTCTGTGCGGTCAACAAAGCTGGAACGACCTATCCGCCAGTAACACAAAGGGTCTGCCCGGGTGGCTACGTGCAGCTGCGCTATTCGCTCAACAACCACACATCGCTGAAGGACGTGCTGGTCAAGTCAGAGGCCTGGTTCTCGACCGATACGCAACTGAACGCCATGGACGGCAGCGATAAGAAGTCGCCTGACATCCGTGAGTTCACCGTCAAGGCCGCGGATAGCGCGACCATCGGCAACAACTTTCGGCTGCCGGGCGGCATCGCCAGCGGTGAGACACTCTACGTGTTCGTGCGTGCCATTCCCTACGATGTGAAGACGGGAGCGAACCTGTTCGACAGCGACATCGAGCCGTGGAACAACGCGACCATGATGCGTCACACCGTCAAGGTCGACTCCGCTGCGTGCCGCTGATGGCGACCGGAGATGTGACGCCAATCACGTGATGCGAGCGTCGTCTC
>JALDXQ010000276.1:0-7951 GCA_032156805.1 Acidobacteriota bacterium | reverse complement strand
GGTGGAGCAACGACGATTACGGCAACACGGTCTACAAGACCTCGGTGTTCAATGACAAGGACGGCACCATCACCGGTGTCGCCAATTCCTACATCGTCAACATCACCGGAATCGACGTCGACGAAGCCTGCGAGGTCAAGCCCACCTGGAACGCTGTGGTGTGCACGGGCGATATCGGGCGCATGAATGTTGGCGGCGGCGGTGGTGCTGTTGGGTTCGGCCGCGGCGGGGGCGGTCCTCGTGCAGGTGGTCCCGGTGGCGGTCCCGCACGAGGCGGAGCTCCCGGTCCTGGCGCAGGTGCCCCCGGACGCGGTGCTGCTGCACCTGTTGCCTTTGCGATTGCCCCAGGTGGCGGTCGAATCAGAGGTACCGCTGCACCTTCAGGGCCGCCAGTCGTGCTCAGCCGCAATGGCAAGGAATTCACCGCCAACGGTGCAACCAACGTACGAGCGGGCACCGAATACAAGGTAACCACCGAAAGGCCATCCCTGTCCCTCAGCGTGACGGAACTGGATGCCGGTTCGTGGGTGATCTTCGAGCTGCCGGGATTCACGACCGCTGCCTCGGGCGAACCGATGGATAGCCTGGATGCGCTGCGCAAGGCCAGCGTCACCTCGTACTACAGGGGCAACGGTTCGCTGTGGGTCAAGCTCGTCTCCACTGGTGACATCCTTGGCAGCGGCCCCGGTCGCGGGCCTAGTGGCGGAGCCAGCCTTCAGGCCAGCCGGTAGGCATCCACCCTGCTGCGCGAGCAAGAGCCCCCGGCTGTGCCCGGGGGCTCTTCTACTTCGTACAGCAATCAGCCAAGTCCGGCGCGCGTCTTCATTTCAACGCGGGAGCGTTATCGCCGACGACCTCTTGCAGGCGGTCGCCGCCGACGCCGGCGATGAGTCCACCGATCATGGCCCCGTGCGGCGAGGCGATTGCCGCACCGCAGATCGCGCCACTCAGCAGCCGGGCGCCGAATTGCATCGGCACGGTGCGACTCGGCGTCGATGGCAGTTGATCGCCAACCAACTCACCGAGGGCGAGGTCTCGCGCTCGAGGTAGGGCACGTATCCACGCGGATGCCGATTCTGTAGGTACAAAATTGTCTTCTCCCGGGGCTAAAATCAGACTGTTATGTCGATGCTTGCCCCCATATTGGTCATGCTCTGTACCGTGGCGGTCGTGACATCCGGATGTGCAGACTCGAGCGCCGAACAGGCCGGTGGACTGCAGGACGCGGTCAAGGCTGTCAAGACGGACATGGTTCGCCAGGAGTCGGTTCGACGCACTCTCGAGGTGGTTGGCACGCTGGCTGCCGAGGATCAGGTCTCGGTATCGTCCGAGGTCGACGGCGTCGTTCGTCGCGTGCTCGCGGATCTCGGCGATCGCGTCACCTCGGGACAGACGCTCGTCGAGCTCGATCGCGAGAAGCTGCAATACAGCCTCGACCAGCAGCGCGCCGCGCACGCGCGTGCCCTCACGAGATACGGCGCCGTCGATGCCGAGCATTTGCCGCGAGTCGAAGACACACCCGACGTGCGGCGGGCAGCCGCCGAACTGGAGCAGGCCAGGCAAGGCTTCGAGCGGGCGGCGGCGCTGCACAAACGTCAACTCGTCCCGCAGCAGATGCTCGATGACGCCGACACGACGCTGCGCCTCAAGCGCGCTGCCCATGACGTCGCGTTGCAGGAGGCGAAGAATCTGCAGACCGATATCGACGCCTCGGGGGCCGCGATGAAGCTCGCCGAGCGGTCGCTGCGCGACACCTCCATCCGCGCGCCGTTCGACGGCTATGTCCAGCAGCGGATGGTGTCGCTCGGGGAGCTGGTGAAAGCGCAAATGCCGGTCATGACCGTCGTGCGGGTGGATCCGCTGAAGCTCCGCTCCGAGATTCCCGAACGCATGACGCCATGGGTGAAGGTCGGACAGCCGTTGACGCTGCGTGTCGATGCCTTCCCGGACAAGAGTTTCGCCGCCACCGTGTCGCGCATCAGTCCTGCGGTCACGACGGAGACGCGCACATTTGCCTTCGAAGCGCTCGCGCCGAATGCCGAGGCGCTGTTGAAGCCGGGCACGTTCGCCCGTGTGCGGCTCGAGACCTCCCTGGTCGAACAGGTGATGACCATCCCGTACTCCGCGATGCAGTACCGCTACGGCGTCTACCGGGCGTTTGCCGTCGCGGACGATCGGCTGGAGGCGCGCGAGCTCAAGACCGGGGACCGCATCGGCGACCGCATGGAGATCCTCTCCGGATTGAACACGGCGGATCGCGTGGCGCTCACGGACGTCGATACGCTGACCGACGGGATGAAGATCGCGGTCCAGGGAGAATAAACGATGCTCTCAGAGCTCTGTGTTCGCCGACCGGTATTCGCGACGATGCTGGTGATGTCGCTGGTCGTGCTCGGCCTGTTCTCGTTCCGCGACCTTGGCGTCGATCTCTTCCCGAAGGCCGATCCCGCACAGGTCAACGTGTCGCTGCGGCTGCCGGGCGCCTCACCCGACGAGATGACGTCGGCAGTCATCATGCCGATGGAGAACGCCCTCAGCGGCATCGCCGGCATCGATCAGATGACGGCGAACGTCAACGCCGGCGGCACCGCCAACATCTCCATCCGGTTCGTCCTGGAGCGCGATCTCGAGGACGCGACCAACGCCGTCCGCGAAAAGGTCGCCGGCGCGATGCGGGCAGTTCCACCCGAGACGCTGCCACCAGTCGTGCAGAAGCAGGATCCCGACGCCGATCCGATCATGAGCCTCGTGATCTCGAGCACGAGCGCGAGCCTCCGCACGCTCACCGAGATCGCCGACAAGCAGCTGAAGCGCGCGCTCGAAGCGGTGGACGGCGTCGGTGCCGTCACGATGAACGGCGATCGCTCCCGCGAAATCCACATCGTCGTCGACGTCGAGAAGCTGAATGCACACGGACTGTCGATCGACCAGGTGGTCAACGCCATTCAACAGGAGAACGTCGAGATTCCCGGAGGAACGCTCGAGCAGGGTAAATGGGAGGTCGGCCTGCGAACGCTGGGACGCGTCGAGGCCACCGACCAGTTCAACGACGTCATCATCGCCACGGTGAATGGCGTCCCGCTCCGCGTGTCCGACATCGGATATGCCGAGGACTCGGTCAAGAAGGTGGCGACCTCGCTGTTCATGTCCGACGGACGCCCGGGCGTGCAGCTCGACATCCGCCGCGCGTCCGGCGAGAACACGATCAAGGTGATTGAGGGCGTCAAGCAGAGGCTCGAGGCCGTTCGCAAGACGCTGCCGCCGGATGTCACGGTCGCCATCACCACGGACGATTCCGAGTTCATCTACGCCTCTATTGCGTCGCTCGAGGAGCATCTCGTCTGGGGCAGCCTGCTCGCCTCGCTGGTCGTGCTCTTTTTCATCCGGAACCTGCGTGCCGTCATCATTGCGTCGGTCGCCATTCCTGCCTCGATCATCGCGACGTTCACGTTGATGCGTGCCATGGATTTCACGCTCAACAACATGACGCTCCTCGCGCTCACCCTCGCCGTCGGCATCGTCATCGACGACGCGATCGTGGTGCTGGAGAACATCTTCCGCTACATCGAAGAGAAGGGGCGCTCACCCTTCGATGCCGCCATCCAGGGGACGCGTGAAGTGGCGCTGCCGGTGATGGCCACCACGCTGTCGCTCATCGTCATCTTCATGCCGGTCGCTTTCATGACCGGCTATGCGCGGCGCTTCATCTATCCCTTCGGGTGGACGATGGCGTTCGCGATTCTGGTGTCGATGATTGTCAGCTTCACCCTGACGCCGATGCTCAGCTCACGCTGGCTGACCAAGGTGCACACCGGGGGCGACGCCGAGGACACGAAGCACCATCGGCTGTTCCGTGCGTTGGACCGCTGGTACAGCGCGTCGCTGCGATGGTCGCTCGCCCATCCGATGCGGATCATCGGCCTGTCGGCGGCGTTGGTCGCGCTCACGGTGCCGCTGAATCAGATGGTGGGACGGACGTTCGTGCCGGCCGAGGATATGAACGAGTTCACTGTGCATGCCGACACGCCGCAGGGCACGTCAATCGAAGGCACGGCCGAGATCGCCCGCAACCTGGTCAAGGAAATCGGCGCGCTCGAAGGCGTCTCGCAGCTGGCCTACATCGCAGGCGCCGATCGCTACACGCACTTTCACCTGCTCTTCTACCTCGAGCCCTCGAACGAGCGGAAGGTGACGCAGGCCGAGATCATGACGGAGGTTCGCCGTGTGCTGGCACGCCATCCTGCCTACGCGGCAAGCATCGTGGGCCGGAATCCGCTTGGCGGCGGCGGCAACTTCGGGCTCCAGGCGTCGCTGCTCGGCCCCGATCTCGCCACGCTCTACGAGTACTCGCAGCGGATTGTCGAAAAGGCCAAGCAGACGCCGAGCCTCGTCGACGCGAAGTCCGATTACAGCGATGCCAGCCCCGAGGTGCAGGTGGCCGTGGATCGGTCGCGCGCGGCGGACCTGGGTGTACGCATGGCCACGATCGGCAACACGCTCCGGTTGATGGTGGCAGGTGATGACGAGATCACGACCTACCGCGAAGCCGGCGAGCAGTACCCGGTCACGGTTCGCGTGCTAGAAAGCCAGCGCAACGACATCGATATGGTGGGCAAGCTCACGGTCACCTCGACGTCGGGCCAGCCAGTCCGGATCGACAACATCGCGCGGCTGGAACGCGGATTCGGCCCCACCCGCATCACCCGCTCGAACCGGCAGTATTCGATCAACCTGAACGCCGACACCGCCCCCGGCCACGCGCTCGACGAATCGTCGAACGATCTCCGTCGCCTCATCAACGAGGCCAGGCTGCCGCCGGGCTACACCTTTCAGATGCGGGGGCAGACGCAGAATCTCGACGAGACCACCGACAACCTGATATTGGCGCTCGTGCTGGCAAGCATCTTCGTCTACATGGTGCTCGCCGCGCAGTTCGAGAGCTTCGTGCAGCCGCTGGTCATCATGACCGTGCTCCCGCTGTCGATCCCATTCGCGCTGTTCACGATCTGGGCGACTGGCCGGACGCTGAACCTGTGGAGTGCGCTCGGGATTCTGCTGCTGTTCGGGATCGTGAAGAAGAACTCGATCCTCCAGGTGGACTACACCAACGTCCTGCGAGCGCAGGGCGTGCCGCGTGACCAGGCGATTGTCGACGCCTGTCGCACGCGGCTGCGCCCGATTCTGATGACGACGCTCGCGATCATCTTCGGCCTGCTCCCCACGGCGCTCGGCGTTGGCATCGGCGGCGCCCAACGCTCGGCGATCGCGGTCACGATCATCGGAGCGCAGTCACTCTGCCTGTTCCTCACCTTGTTGCTCGTGCCCGCTGCCTACGTCAAGCTCGATGCGCTGGAACACTCGCTCGCGAACCAGCGCCTCAGCGCGTGGCTGTCGAAGATGCGCGTGCTCGGACTTGGTCGCCGCCCGACCACGGAGAGGCTGACCAACTGACCACGGAGGCGTGAGCTGATGCGAAGCGAGGTGGACGCGACGTGCAACGCGTACGCGGAGCCGTCCGTGCGCTCGATCGCTCACGTAGATTTCAGGAAGCCGATCAGCTGCTGGCTCACAATCTCCGGTTGTTCCACCTGAGGCCAGTGGCCGGCTCGGACCGCCAGCCTGCTGACTCGGTGTGGCTCACGAGCATCACGGTGTTCGAAGCCCGATTCGGCCTTGCGCTGTTGCCGAGAGGACGACGCCGAAGCGGACTGGAGCGCGCATTCGACCTAGGTTTCCCCGGGCGCGATATTGGTGCCGCGCCGCTCGTCGATATCATTCGTTCACGCGCGGCGCTGCACCTCGAAATCGTCGCGCTGCGGCACCAGTTGGTCGTCTCTGGTCATGCGGCGAGAATACCGAACATACGGACGCTGCTCGGCGCTACTGGCCATTACACGCGGAGGAGTCGATGGCTCAAATGAAAGAGGTCAACCCCTGGACGTGGCAAGACAAGCTGCAATTCTCACAGGCGATCGAGGTGCGCGGTGGCAGCCGGGTGCTCTACTGCGCGGGTCAGACGGCAGTCGACGCTGATGGGAACCCGATGCACAAAGGCAACATGCGCGCGCAGCTCGAGCAGGCGCTCACCAACCTCGAAACGGTGCTCACGCACGCAGGCCTCTCGCTCTCGAACGTTGTCCGCCTGAACTACTACGTCACCGACATCACCGCGTTCTTCGAAGCCTCACCCGCTCTGAGCGAGCGTCTGGCCAGGGGAGGTTGTAAGCCCGCAGGGACGCTTCTCCACATCACCAGCCTCGCGTTTCCGGGCCTGATGGTCGAGATCGAAGCGACGGCGGTCGAATAGTGTGAGCAAGAGGGCTCGCGTCGTGGTGTTCGCCCTCCGGAGACGTCGAAGTGAAATGGGGATGGCGCAGGCACGCGGGATTCACGTAGAGACGCGCCTGCGGAAGATAAGACAGAGACTCGCAATCCGCGATCGGATGGTCCATGGATCTGGTGCGTAGCGCCGCGGCTACCTCCTTCGCCAAATCAGGATGAAAGACGGAGCGGTTAATACCTTCGTCCCAGGCGTCGTTGACGTAATCGGCGAACGTGAAGGCGCGGCGCTGCCGGAAGCGTCCGGTGGCGCCATCGTAGATGACGAACGATTCCGGCGAGCCGAGCGCGAGGAGCTCGTTCCAGAAGTTGAATCCCGAATAGCTCGCGGCAAGATCCGCGTACGAGAGCACACCGGTCAGCGTCATGCCCTTGAGTCCGTTCTCGTTCATGCGGAGCTGCCAGCCCTTCACCCCGAGCTCGCGGGCCAGCACGCGCTCGATGCCCTGGCCTTTTTCGTGGATATCGCGCCAGTGCGCGAGGCCTTCGCGGACGAAGTGATTGATCTTGTCGATGCCGACGATGCGTCCGTCCAAGCGGATCGTGTCGGCCAGGAACATGATCCGTCCGGTGAAGACGACCATCCACGGCCGGTTGTAGGGCCGGGCGCCGTAAACCGACTCCTTGAACCTCAGATGGCACTTCTCGATCCCCGGTTCGCGCTCGATGCGCCTGGCGATCCGGGCGGAGCCGATCCCGGTCCAGGGATTGCGCACATTCGCGCCGACGCTATTCCGCAGTTCGCGGCCGAGACACGCCGCATCGCAGTTCCTGTTGTCGTTGGCGCGCTCGATCGCCCTTCCGATTTCGGCGTTGATCAACGCATCGAGCTGAACGAGCGCGTCCTGGAGTGGACGGCTGCGGCACGTGAAGTTGTCCGTCTCGCTCGCGAAGCTGCGCGCGCCGACGCCGAGCGTCATGACCATGACGGCCGTTGCCACACCCGCGCGCGTTGCCATCCTCACAAAGTGCGCCCTTCTGCATGATGTGCGCCCTGCCGGGCGGCCTCAAGTGACGTGCTTGTGAGGTCGCCAGGGATCCACCCGACTTGGACGATCAGAACACACGCGCCGTCGACATGGCTACGGCGCGCAGGCCGAGGCACAGAGGCACCGAGACTACCTGTCCCATAACACGGAGCCCGACAAATAGGCGCCTTAGAATATGTTTGATCCCTGAACCGGAAACGTCATCGCGGTGAATGCGACCGCCGCACTGATGTCGGGCCATGGCTGGGGATCCGGGAATGCCGAAAGCGCTACGCGCAAGAGCGGCCGCCCCTCGTCAGGCTGTAACTCCGCGAGCGCGTGAGCGGCGCGCACTTCGAACGTATGAGCGCCCTGCGATTGCGCAATGTGAAGGGCGCGGTGCAGGTACTCGACCGCGGCCTGCTCCTGCTTCTGCACGATCATGCACCTTGCCATCAAGCGGTGCACTTCAGCTGCGAAATACAGATCGCGATGTGAGTCCATGAAATCGCGTGCTTCACCGAGCCACGTTGCCGCGGCCTCGGCTTCCTCGCGAAGGAGCAGCACCTCCGCCATCATTGCGCTGAATTGCGGCATCGCGACCCAGCCCATGATGCGCCGGCTCGCTTGAATGCCTTCCGCAA
>JALDXQ010000275.1:0-7992 GCA_032156805.1 Acidobacteriota bacterium | reverse complement strand
GGGCCCCGCGAGTCTCTGTGTGGCGCAAGACACGTCCGCGTTTCCGCGACTCCGCGGTTCGTGATTAGAAGTCGCCGGTGTAGGCTTTACAGAGACTGCGAATGAGAACAGTCCCCATTCTCCTGGCCGTTAGCGTGGCGTTGTTGACTATGGTCTCTGACGCTCACGCCCAGGCACGCACCGTCCGCATGCCGAGCTCGTATGGCTCCGAGCGCATCTTCGCGATCCTGTTGCCTCAGTCCTACGACACCTCGCAAAGCCGCTACCCGGTCGTTTACCTGTTCCACGGCGGCGGGCAGGATCACACCGCCTTCATGGCCCGTACCGCGTTTGCGCCCATGGCGCGCAAGCACGAGTTCATTGTTGTGATGCCGGCCGCCGATCGCAGCTACAGCGCCCTCGGCCCCGAGGCGCAGGCGCGCTACCACGATTACGTGGCCCGCGAGCTCGTCGACTACGTCGACTCGCACTACCGCACGCTTCCGAGCAGGGAGCAGCGCGCCATCGGCGGCCTCTCCATGGGTGGCCGCATTGCGACGATGACCGCGCTGACGCATGCCGATCGATTCGGCACTGTCGGGGCGTTCAGCCCTGCCCTGCGCCCAGACGCACAGAAAGCCGTGCAGGACGCACCGGCTGCTGCTCCATTCATCTACATCTCTTGCGGCACCCAGGACTCTCTGCTTGCCATCAACCGCGAGTTCGTCGGTTGGCTGATGGAGCGCGACCTGCCCCACGAGTATCGCGAGGCGCCAGGCGTTGGCCATACCTGGACGCTGTGGGATGACGACGTCAGGGTGTTCTTCGATCTACTCGAGGCTCGAGGATTCCGCGCGGTACGTTGAGAAGATGCGGCGTCCCGAGCAACGTCGAGGGACGTGTGTCGTGATCACGATTGGTGTTCGGACTCAACGATTCAGCACGAATCGCTCGATCGCCTGCGCCAGGCCGGCCTCGTCCTGATGGCCGGTCACGTGCCAACCTCGTGACCTCAGGTTCTCGACCGCATTTCCCATCAACACGGGATGCCCGGCGAACTCCAGCATCTCGACGTCGTTGAAGTTGTCACCGACGGCCATCACTTCGTCGCGTCGCAGGCCCAGCTGTTCGGCGCGCCACGCCAGCGCGCGACCCTTTGTGGCCTCGACCGACGTCACGTCGACAAGCGAGAAGTCGCGATGCATGTACTCGGTCATCGAGATCGTGCAGCCATTGACTTCGGAGCGCAGCCACTCGAAGAGCGCGCGCATGTCCTCGACGCCGCCGTTGTACATGACCTGAATCGGATCCTCGATGAGCGCATCCTCGAGCGGCACCGACTGCGCGATGTGCGAGTGATTGCGCGACCAGTACCGCTGTCGCCCCGGATGTTCCCAATCCATCGTCTCGTAGACGACCTGGCGATCGAAGTCGCGATCGAAGATGAGCGCGGCGGCGTGACGATGGGGTCGCGTGGCGTCGAGGACGTGCCGGGCTGTGTGGCGGTCGAGCAGGCGCCTGGCCAGCGTTGCACCATCCATTGCACGTTCGACCGCGCCGTTGCTCACGATGAGCGAGATCGACACGGGAAGTCGATCGGCGACCGGTCTGGCAAACGGGTAGCTGCGCCCAGTGACGAGCGCCACGTGCACACCCGCGGCAACGGCATCGTGAATGGCAACCCGGTTGGCCTCCGGCATGTGCCCGTTGGTGTCGAGTAGCGTGCCGTCGATGTCGATGCCAATCAACCGGATCATTGAGGAAGCTGCGATAGGATAGATAGGTTATGACACTCGGGCGGTTCGGGGGCGTGAATGCCGGTTACGTGTTGGAACTTTATGAACGCTTCAAGCAAGACCCCGAATCAGTAGATCCATCGACGCGCGCCGCGTTCGAGGGCTGGAACCCAGCCGAACTCGAACCCGGCGGTAGCCAACCAGCCGGCGCGGGCGTCGTCGCCAACGTTGATGCGGTCGTCGCTGCAACGTTACTCGCCGATTCGATCCGGCGCTATGGGCATCTCGCGGCGCAAATCGATCCGCTGGGATCGACACCACCGGGCGATCCCTCGTTATCTCCCGAAACCTACGGTGTCACCGATGCGGCTTTGCAGCAGCTGCCCGCGTCATTGGTTGGCGGTCCGGTAGCAGAGGCGTCGTCGACGGCGCTCGAGGCGATCGACAAGCTCCGCCGCGTCTATTGCTCGTCGACCGGCTTCGACTACTCGCACATCTTCGTGCCCGAGGAGCGCGACTGGCTGCGTCATGCCGCCGAGTCCGGGCGGTTCCTGCCGCCGCTCGATCCGGCCAGCACCGAGGCGCTGCTCGATCGCGTGACGCAGGTCGAGGTGTTCGAGCGGTTCCTGCAGCGTACCTTTCCAGGAAAGACGCGCTTCTCGCTCGAGGGGCTGGACATGCTCGTCCCGGTGCTCGACGAGATCATCTCGGGCGCCGCCGATACTGGAGCACGTCATACCGTGATCGGGATGGCGCACCGCGGCCGCTTGAACGTCCTCGCTCACATTCTCGAGAAGCCGTACTCGCAGATCCTTGCCGAGTTCAAAGACCCGGTGCTCGCCGAGCGGCTGCGCGTCGACCTCGGCTGGATGGGCGATGTGAAGTACCACGCCGGCGCACGAACCTCGAGCCCGCGCGGTCACACGTTCGTGACGATGCCCCCGAACCCGAGTCATCTGGAGGCGGTGAATCCAGTGGTGGTCGGGATGGCCCGTGCTGCAGGAACCTTTGCTGACGAGGCCGGCCCGGCACGTTTCAGCAGTGCGGCAACGCTGCCGGTGTTGATTCACGGCGACGCGGCATTTCCAGGGCAGGGAATCGTCGCCGAAACGCTCAACCTGTCGCGACTCGACGGCTACGACACGGGCGGAACGATTCACATCATCGCCAACAACCAGCTCGGATTCACGGCAACACCGGGTGAGTCCTACAGCACGAGCTACGCGAGCGGGCTCGCACGCGGGTTCAAGATCCCGATCGTCCACGTCAACGCCGACGACCCGGCGGCGTGTCTCGAGGCGGCGCGTCTGGCATGGGAATATCGCGCCCGCTTCCAGCGCGACTTCCTGATTGATCTGATCGGCTACCGGCGGCACGGGCACAACGAGGGCGACGAGCCGGCGTTCACCCAGCCACTGATGTACAAGAAGATCGCGTCGCACCCGACGGTGCGCGATCAGTTTGCCAAGACTCTGATCGCACAGGGGACGCAGACGCCCGAATCAGTGGAGCGCATGGTCAAGGAGCACCACGCGGTGCTGGAGCAGGCGTTCGCCTCGCTCAAGCCCGAGGAGGACATCGTGCCTCCGGTGCCACAGCCCGCGCCACCTGGCGCCGCCGCACGAGCCGAAACCGCCGTCCCGCTCGAGCGGTTGCGACAGATCAACGAGGGGCTGCAGCAGGCGCCCGCAGGATTCACCTTTCACAAGAAGCTCGAGCGGGCCCGCGAACGCCGCAAGTCGATTCTCAACGACCCGAGGGAACGCTCGATCGACTGGGCAGCAGCCGAGGAGCTCGCGCTCGCCAGCATCCTGGCCGACGGCACGGCGATCAGGCTGACCGGTGAGGACGTCGAGCGCGGGACGTTCAGCCATCGTCACGCCGTCTTTCACGATGCGGAGAACGGCGACGCGTTCATCCCACTGCAGACGTTCCCGCAGGCCACGGCCGCGTTCGAGATCCACAACAGCCCGCTCAGCGAAGCGGGCGTCGTCGGCTTCGAGTTCGGGTACAACATCCAGGAGCCGGATCGCCTCGTGATCTGGGAGGCGCAGTACGGCGACTTCGTCAACGGCGCGCAGGTGATCATCGACCAGTTCGTCACCTCCGGCCGCGCCAAGTGGGCACTGAAGCCATCGCTCGTGTTCCTGCTGCCGCACGGTCATGAAGGCCAGGGTCCCGAGCATTCGAGCGCGCGACCTGAGCGCTTCGTGCAGGCGGCCGCCGACATCAATATGAGGGTCGTCAACTGTACGACGGCCGCACAGTACTTCCATCTGCTGCGTCGGCAGGCGGCACTGCTTCGACGTGATCCGCTTCCGCTCATCGTGCTGACGCCCAAGAGTCTGCTCCGGCATCCGCTGGTGGCATCGACACCGATGGAACTGGTCGAAGGGCGATTTCGATCGGTCATCGACGACGTGGAGGCACGCCAGCGCGCGTCGAGCATCCGGCGGCTGGTGCTGTGCAGTGGCAAGGTCTACGTGGACCTCGTCACGAGCGAGAGACGCCAATCGAGCAACCAGGTCGCCATCTGTCGAGTTGAGCAGATCGCTCCTTTCCCGCGCGTGGCGTTGCGTGAGGTGCTCGTCAGCTATCCGTCGTTGACCGAAGTGGTCTGGCTGCAGGAAGAGCCCGAGAACATGGGCGCGTGGGACTGGGTCCGGGGCCAACTCGAGGAAACGATCGAGGACCGCTGTTCGCTGCGCTTCATCGGCCGCGTACGCAGTGCGAGCCCGTCCGAGGGCTCGGCCGCGTGGCACCAGATCAACCAGCGCAAGATTGTCGAAGAGGCATTCACGCTCGATGGCCGCGGCGTCGTGGAGTCGAGCGTCCTCTCCAAGTCCGTTCGCAGCCTGACCGCGTCGAAGCGGTGACGTATGTCGAATATCGTCGTTCCACAACTGGGTGAATCGGTCGTCGAGGCGCGCGTCGCGCGGTGGTTGAAGAAAGCCGGAGACCGCGTTGAAGTTGGCGAGCCGGTGGTCGAGCTCGAAACCGAAAAGATCGACCTCGAAGTGAGCGCGGAGAAGAGCGGCGTCATTGCCAGCATCGCGCGTCAGGAGGGTGAGGACGTCAAGATCGGCGAACTGCTCGCCGTGATCGACGAAAGCGGCGCGGCGGCCGGTGCGGCGCCAACCGGCACGGCACCGGCAGCGAGCCCCGCGACGGCGACCGCGACGACAGGCGGCAACGGCTCGGGTGGAGCGGCCGAGGGACGCGCGACCCCCACGGCGCGACGAATGGCGCAGGACCACGACGTCGACCTCGGCGCGGTTCGAGGCTCTGGCGCCGCGGGCCGCGTGACGAAGCAGGACGTGCAGAAGGCGATGCCGCCAGCCACGGCCGCACCGACAAGTGACAAGATCGCACCGACAAGCGTCAGCGAGGTCGCACCGACAAGCAGCAAGGCCGCACCGACCAGCAACAAGCCCGCACCGACTTCCCGTTCAGAAGAACGCGTCCGCATGAGCAAGCGGCGTCAGACCATTGCCCGCCGGCTGGTCGAGGCGCAGCAGACCGCCGCCATGCTCACGCCCTTCAACGAGGTCGACATGTCGGCAGTGATGACGCTGCGCGAGCGCCAGAAGGAAGCCTTCAAGAAAGAGTTCGGCGTCAACCTCGGCATCGCGTCGTTCTTCGTGAAGGCGTCGATCGCCGCACTGCGCGCGTTTCCGGCACTCAACGCGGAAATCCAGGGTGACGAGATCGTCTACAAGCACTACTACGACATCGGTGTCGCCGTCGGCGCCGAGGGCGGACTCGTCGTGCCGGTCATTCGCGACGCGGATCGGCTGGCGTTCGCGCCGATCGAGATGGCGATCCGTGACTTCGCCAAGCGGGCCAACGACGGTACGCTCACCCTCGACGACCTGCGCGGCGGAACGTTCACCATCACGAACGGCGGCGTCTATGGATCGCTGATGAGCACGCCGATCCTCAATCCCCCGCAGGTCGGCATTCTTGGTCTCCACAAGATCCAGGACCGCGCCGTTCCGCTGAACGGGCAGGTCGTCATTCGCGCGATGATGTACATTGCCCTTTCCTACGACCACCGGATCGTCGACGGCCGGGAGGCGGTCCAGTTCCTGGCGAAAATCAAGGATTACGTGGAGGATCCGGGCCGGCTCTTGCTTGAAGGGTAAGGCCTGGTCTATTTCTGACGACATGCGCAGCCTTCTCGCCGCTATTCTTCTCGTTCTCATCACTGCATCCGCGCGGGCTCAGACCCCGGCGACGCCGCCACCGCCCGACATTCTGCCGGCCACCGACGTGGCAGTGCCGGCCGATGGCGAGAAGACCGCCAGCGGACTCGTCTCGAAACTGATCCGCCGCGGAACCAGCACCGAGAAGCCGGCAGCCACTGACGTGGTTACCGTGCACTACACAGGCTGGGCAAGCGATGGGCGTCTGTTCGATAGTTCGGTCGTACGCGGGCCCGCATCCACGTTTCCTCTCGACAGGGTGATGGCAGGGTGGCGCGAGTGCGTGCAACTGATGACGCTCGGCGAGAAGCGACGCTGCTGGGTTCCCGAGGCCCTCGCGTACAAGGGTCAGGCAGGACGGCCGAAGGGCACCGTCGTCTTCGACATCGAGCTCCTGGACGCGCGCGGGAATCCTCTCATCGCTCCGCCTGACGTCAAGGGCCCGCCCGACGATGCCAAGCGGACCCCCAACGGACTGGCCTACAAGGTTCTCCGACCCGGGAAGGGAGCACGCAATCCGAGTCGATTTGGCCGCGTCACCGTGCACTACACCGGGTGGACGACCGACGGGCGCATGTTCGACAGCTCGGTCACAAAGGGCCAGCCAGCGACATTCCGCCTCGACGATGTCATCAAGGGGTGGACGGAGGGTGTGCCGCTGATGGTCGAAGGCGAGCGTACACGCTTCTGGGTTCCTGAGAACCTTGCCTATGGCGGCAAGGGCGACGGACCGCGCGGCATGCTGGTGTTCGACATCGAGTTGATCCGCATCGAGAACTGAGCATCGGTCCGGCTAAGCCGGACACTACGGCTGCTGATGCATCTCCTCTTCGATCTCGACGGGACGCTCGCTGACTCTTTTCCCGGGATCGGCAGCTCAATCAACCAGACGCTGACGACGCTCGGGCGCGAGATGGTTCCACTCGAACAGCTCCGTCCGTTCGTCGGCGCGCGGCTCGCCACGATCTTCGGCAGCCTGCTGCAATCGGAAGACGAGGCGCTGATCGATCGTGCCGTCGACATCTACCGGCCGCTGTTCGATGAGGTCGGCATTCTCGAGAGCCGCGTCTTTCCCGGAATACCCGAGGCGCTGACGACATTCCGCGATGCCGGGCACTCGCTCCAGGTCGTCACCGTCCGCTCGCTCGAGTCCGCAAAGCTGGTCGTCCGTCACTTCGGCCTCGATCGCTACTTCGACGCCGTGCATGGACCGGTTCCGACAGAACGGACCGGCGACAAAGCCGCGCTCGTTCGCGCCGCACTGGACCGCGCCGGCGCCGGGTCCGAAGACGCCATCATGATCGGGGACCGCGCCGAGGACATCCGGGCGGCGCGCGCGCACGGCATCGGTGCCGTGGCCGTGGCGTGGGGATACGGTGCGCCGGCGGAGTTGCAGGACTCAGGCCCTGACTACTTCGCCCAGACGGTTGACGACCTGGTCGCATACGCCACGCGAATGGCAGGTCGTTGATCACGTCAACTCCGTTGACGTGTTCGGCTCTCTAGCCGAAGAGCTGAGCACGCCCCGACTCGGAATCGAACCCGGTATAGGTACAATCGGTTCATGTGTCGGAACATCAAGACGCTCGCGAACTTCGAGCCTCCGGCCACCGACGAGGAGATCCGTGCGTCGGCGCTTCAGTTCGTGCGCAAGCTGAGTGGCGCCACTCGTCCGTCCAGGGCGAACGAAGAGGTCTTCAATCAGGCGGTCGAGGACGTCACGGAAGCCGCGCAGCGGCTGATCAAGTCGCTGACGACGAATGCACCGCCGCGTAATCGAGAGGTCGAGGCCCAGAAGGCCCAGGAACGCGCGCGCCAGCGCTACGCGTGAGTGACCGTACCGTTACCGGTCTGACTCTGTGCCTCACCGTCTCGGCGGGCCATCTTGTGCGAGGGATTTGACCTTTCCCGATCCGGTCGACACCGCCTCCCGTATACTGACGCCGCTCACACGCGCGCGATTATTCGCAAGGATGGAGGCCCGTCATGAAGAAGTTGCCTCTGGTGGTGATCCTTGTGGTTCTCGGCTCCACACCGGGATCTTCACAGACGACCGACGAACTGGTGAACGA
>JALDXQ010000274.1:0-8038 GCA_032156805.1 Acidobacteriota bacterium | reverse complement strand
ACCGGGAGCCGACGCCAGGCTCGCCCGGTGAACCGCCGCTACAGCGATATAGAAACGGGCTAGCGAATCGCAGAGTCGGCCATCAGGCCGACCCTGCGAACACCCGGATCACTTCGGGACCTTGCTGGTGGACTCAGTCTCCGCCGGGCTTGCGGCGATCACCTCTCCACCCCTCTCGAAGACTCTCGCAGTGTCACCGACTTTCAACTTTGCCAGCGCACTCTTCGTGCTCGCAGAAGCGGTGGTCAGCTTGACTTCCTTGTCGTTCGTCTTGACGGTCAGCGTCCCAGCCTTCGCATCCACCGATGTCACCGTGCCGGTAAGAACCGTCGCCTGAGCCTTGACCGGTTCCGGCCGGGATTGCGCGGCGGAGACACTGCAGAAAGCCAGGCCGACGAAAGCCGCTGTCGAAACAATCGTCCTGATCCTCATGCCATTCACCCGTTCTCGCTTCCTGAGACGTTCGATGTCGTTCTCGACGGTAATCAACCTTATCGACACGCTGAGTCGTTACGGCGACGACGATGTCGGCGGCGGACAGGGGCCTTGCAGCCTCAATGTGTCTCTGAAAGTGTCGCCTTCGGAGGGAACACTGGCCGTCGTGCCATCGATGGAGCGCAGGAACACGAGCAGGTTCGTACGCTCCAGCGCGCTCAGCGCCGCTTCGATCGTCGACGCTCCCAGCGCGTGCCGCGGGAAGACATCCTCGAGTGTCTGGGCCTGCCCGCGGTGCAGGTACGGCGCGTGGTAGTTGATACTGAACAAGGACGGGGGTTGCAGCCCGTTCACGCCAAACGCCGTGCTGCCGTTGGCGTTGTCCCGGATCTCCAGCGGGTTGTTGGCGTTGAACGTCCCGACGTCCTCGAGATAGTTGAAGGTGGCGTTGTTGCACGTGAACGATTTGAACTCATTGGCCACCAACCCAGGGATGTTCAGCGTTACCGGGAGCCTCGTCACGCCCGGATCCATCGGCACTGCGTTCTGTGACTGGGCCGCCGGGTTGTCGCGGTGGAAGATCTCGCTCTTCGTCCACTTGGCTCCGCCGTGGCAGGAAGCGCAGTTGGTCGTGAAGACACTGCGTCCAGCCGCCAGCGCGGTTGCATCAGGCTGCGGCTGACGCAGCACGCGCACCGCAGCGAAGATCCACAACGTTTGCGCATCGAGCGCATCGCTGGCTCCCTGCGTGATTCCATGGTCATAAATCGCGGGATTCGCTGGAGTGGCGGAGCCCAGCGCGAAGCATTGCCCAGGGGCCACATCGTCGCTGGCGAAGCCGCAGCCCCCCTGGGTGACGCGCGAGTTGGCGTTGAAGTCGGTGTTGCTGCCGCGCACTGCACTCCAGTTGAGGACCCGCTGATCGTCCGGGTTCTGTTTCGAGAACATCCCCTCGAGCGGGATCGTCTGCCGCGGGCCGGTACCGAAGGACCACGTGACGCCGTCAGCGAGGCCGTCGGGATGACACGACCCGCAGGTGCTCCAGCCGTCCTTCGACATCTTGCCCTTGAAGTTCCGCGGAACGAAGGCGCGGATTGGTGTGCCGAAGATATCGTTGTCCGGAATCCCGAATGCGGTGAAGAAGGCGAGCTTGCCGACCAGGACAGCGTGCTCGAAGGTCCCCGGAGAAGGGGGCTCGGACGAGTCGATGTCGCGCCGGAGCGTGAGGCACAAACCATCCTCGATGTTCATGGAAGTGACCGAGAAGTTGGCCTCGTTGTTGGCGTAGGCGCGGGTGCCGTCCTGGCGCATGGCGATACCGCTCGGCAGGTTGCCCGTCTGGATGCGGCAGTCGACTCTGCTCTGCGACGCGTTGAGGATGTCGAGCCTGCCGTCGGCATCGAGTGTGGCGCGAAACACCTGGTTGCCGCCCCGGCTGACGATCACGAAGGTGTCGCCGGCAAGATTCGCATCGATGGCCACGATGTCGTTGGCAAACGTCCTGTCCAGGCTCGGTGGAGGCGCGGCGGTCTCCACATCGATCTGCTGGTTCAAGTTGACCGCTTCTGCCACGACCTCAGTGAGCGCATTGGTGTCCACGGCGCTGACGAGAGCCTGGACGTTCACGTTGAATCTTTCCGGCGGCTCGGGTTGGGCAGCGATATTGGGTAGATACAGGCGGTTGCCGCGAATCAACGCCGACAGGAGTTGGTTCGGGAACATCCCTTGCGGGTTGTTCACGTTTGCTGGATCGGTCACGTCGGCCGGGTTCGGGCAGAAGATTGGGCTCGCCTGGTGGGCGGGATGTGCACTCGGACAGAAGTTCACGCGGCTGGCGCTGAAGCCGGAATCGGCTATGGCGGACAACGTGATCTTGCTGATGCTCGGATTGGCATTGCCCGCCGCGAAGGCATGGACGACGCCGCGTTTCCCGAGATCGCGCATCTCTCCACCACCGCCAAGCGGATCGTCAAAGTCAGGATCGAGTTCTGCGAAGATCTGTGTGACGAAGACGGTCTCGTCGGCGTCTGAATCATCACCGTTATTGGAAATTGCGATGGCCGTCGGATTGCGGCCGACATCGATCTTCCCCAGGAGTGTTCGCGACGCAGTGTCGATGACGGCAACGGTGCCCTCCGTGTGGTTCGCGACATAGAGGAGCTTTCCGCTCGGGGTCAAGGCGCAGCCGCGCGGCTCGGCGCCGACGTCGATCGTGCGCGCGACCCGCCGCTGCGCGAGATTCACGACCGAGACGGTGCCGCTGATGCCATTGGTCACGTAGGCAAAGCGATTGTCCGGGCTGACAGCGACACAGCGCGGCTCTTCGCCGACGACGATTTCGGCAATCTTGTTGGCGACATCGTTCCCCTGGCGGTTCTTGACTCTGATGATCGAGATGCTGTTCGCTTCGCGATTGACCACAACCAGCCGCTGCTCGTCCGAGGTCAGGGCGATGGTGGTCGAGTGACTTGGTGCCGCCGCCGTGGTTGACCCCTGAGCGGCGACCTGGTCACCTGCCTGACCGATCACTGTGACGATCAGGATCACCGTCAGCGCCAGGGCGGTGCGAGGCACCACCCAGCTCTTGTTTCCTTTCATAGGCAATGAGCGCACGAAGTTCGCGAAAGTGAATCTCATCACTGCCTCCTTACCTGCTTGATCAACCTTGTTGCGCGTCCGGATTCGCGGGCTCGTCTGCGTTGCTCGCGGCGGGCAGCGGAGCGGGACTGATGCCAACGACGAGGTTGATGATTCGCTGGGAAAAATTACGAAGGTGTCTGGAAGAGATGCCGGCATGTCAGCATCAGTGCCGACATATCAGCGACAGTTCTCAGCGAAGAAATCATCGTCGAGCGCCGCTGTGGCCGCTTGTCTGAGCGTGAGGTCGGCGGCGGTGCGTAGTGCCGGCTTTAGCCGGACGTTTCAGTAGGACGGTTCAGGCTTTGAAAGGATGCTCCCTGCGATCAGTTCAACGTCTTTGCCACGCGGAACCCGAGGTAGTTCCGCCCTCTTCGCGTCGATGGATACGGCGCCCCGCGCCGCGCCGATCGCTGCATGTATGGGTTGCTGAGGAACGTTCCATCGCGAAAGACTCGATTGGCGCAGTTGCCCTCGGTGTTCGCGGAGCCGTCGACGGGGGCGTGCGCGAAGTCCGCTTCGTAGCAGTCCTCGACCCATTCGAAGACGTTGCCGTTCATGTCATGGAGACCAAACGCGTTTGGTGGGAAGGAGGCGACAGGTGCCGTGCGATCGACCCAGGCATCCCGGCCTTCGGCCTTGCCTCCGAGTCCTGGGCCGGCATTTCCAAAGTTTCCATGATTGTGATCGAGCTTGGTGCCCCACGGATAGGGCGTCGTGGTCCCGGCCCGCGCCGCGTATTCCCACTCGGCCTCGGAGGGCAGACGATAGACGTCGTCTCCCTTGGTTTTCCAGTTCAACCACCCCACGAAGTTCTGCGCGTCGAACCAGCTCACGCCGACGACGGGACGCGGTCCGCGGCCCCAGTCCTCATACGTCTTGTTGGGCGTGCCGTCCTCGTTCGTGCGCAGCGCGAGATCGACGCCGGGTCCATCACACCAGCGGTCGCGGACACACGCCTCCCACTGTGCCCAGGTCACTTCCGTCTTGCCGATCGCATAGCCACGAGCAAGCGTGACTTGATGCTGACGCTCGTTCTCGCGACGCTCAGGTTCATCGGCAGGCGAACCCATCATGAACGAACCCGGCGGGATGACCACCATCTCGGGACAGTTGCGACATTCTTTGAAAGTGCTTCCCGGCGCAGGCTGCTGTGCCCGGACGTCGGCAACCGCGAGAAAGGCTACGACGAAGACTGCAATCGGCATCTGACGGACCATACCGTTCCCTCCCAACAACGCTCGCCGCGTGCCGCTGTCACCACTGCCCGCGGGGCCTCGGGTTAACTGAAATCAGATCTTATGTGACGTTGGCAGTAGATCGAGAGCACGCTTTTCTGCGTCTTGATCACCACCTCCCAGTAGGATGCAACACTGACGACGTTCTCGCTCGCCTCGACGAGACGACGCGCTTTCGCCGAGAGCCGCTCAGGCGCCCACAGGAGCGTGCTCGTTTCGAGGATGTGGGCGGCCTTAGCGGAAACCGCCCCCGGTGAACGGCGCCAACCCAATGCCGGCAACCGTTGCCAGCTCCGACCAAAACTCATACCTAAACCTTCTGGGGTGAACTGTTGTGCCGCGCGTGACGTCGCGTTCCGCAACGAAGCCCGCTTCGAAGGACTGACCCAAGGTCTCCGCGTGTGGATGAACGAAATGGCGTCGGGCAAGCTCACGCCTATTGAGGTGTCGGACAAGCTCGAAGACTTGATCAGCCGTTACGAGCGGACCCTGAAGCTCGAAAAGATGAAGCGCGATACTGGCGTGGTCGAAACGTTGGTCACGACCAGCGCTGAGATCGCTGAATGCCTCGTCAAGTTCAAGTGGTCGAAGGTCGCCAAGAAACTGTTCGAGGTGCGCTACAAGCAGATTGACCTGATGAAGGCCGAGATGTCCGCTCCCGGTCGCGAGGTGGCGTATATCGTCAAGGCGCGTGAACACTTCCGAGACACCACATGAACATCGAGCAACGCGTGATCGGATGGGGCGGTCTGGTTGTCGCGATCATCGGCGTCATCGTTGCCGTTGTTGCTGACTTCGGCGGGGGTGCGAGGGAAGACGTTGACACGTCTTCTTCAATACAGAGGCCTCCTCCGGACCCCGTCTCGGTCGGGCCTAACGAAGCTCAGTCAATAACGATCGGTCAAACGCTGCGTTTTCTCGATGACGAAGCTACTGTGACCTTTCACGGACTCGGCCAATACAGGTATCTGACACTCGACTTTACCGTTGAAGGCGCGACTGTTCGATTGACGTTGCGAGAAGGACAAAGCACTCAGCGTGGACGCTACGGCATTCACGTGGATCGCCTATTTCCCGACGGCGAGCGAGCAATGATCCGAGTCTACAGATTCCCGTGAGCAGACCGGACGCTAGTGACCTTTGGCTCGGGGCCTTGGGTGTCTCAGGCGTCGAGACACCTTCGACCGTGACCGCGACTAACGCACGCGGCCGGATGCGAATGTGATTGATCGCTCGAAAGGAACCCGGCGTCCGGATTGCGCTGGGTATCCAGCGTGAATTCAGGCTGAGGCCCGCCAGCGAATCGCTTGATCCGGGTGGGGTAATCTGCTCACGTGGCGTCTCAGCTCGGAGTGTCCCGAGCAACCGCACATTGGTGGCTGTCTCAGAAACCCTTCCGAAAACGGCGTAGCGATCACCGACGAAGACACGGCCCCGTCGACGAAATCTGAAACAGCTCGTCGCCGACGTGACGCTCGATCGCCAGATCCTCCAGGAGACGCACCACCTGTGTCGCTCGTCGCACCCGACCCCGTCGGCGCTGAAACCTGTCCGCACATCACTCGCAGGGGAGAAGCGAGTTGGCCCCGCAGCCAAACAGACAGATGACCCCGCCACCCCCTTCGTCAGGGACGACGAAGCAAAGAGAGGCCAGGAACCGCAAGGCCCCCGACGGATCGAAGCCGACGAACCCGACCCCGACCTGTGCCTGCAGGCCTCGCGCCGTTGGCGCCACGTTGAACGACGAGATGCGCGCCGTGCCGCGCGCCTCGGCGAGAACTGTGCCTCCGCGAATCATCTGCACACGCACGGGTTGATCACCCAGCTGCAGGTCCTGTAGGGCGATCGCGCGCACGACGTAGAACCCGCGCAGGTTGGACGTCGAGGATCGCACGTAGATCATCCCTTGTGTGATGCCGTTCCTCAGCTCGAGAAGGCCGATGCGCTCGAGGCCCAACGCGGGCGCGCCAATCAAAAGATCGTCGCCTTTGGATGCGACAGCCATCTGAGCGAGATTGAGACGCAAGCCTTCTTCCTCGGCCGCCGCGCCGAGGATGTGTCTCAGCTCTGCTATCGCGGCCTGCTCGGTATCTTCGAGGAAACGCCCCAACTGCTCGATGTCCTGAGCGGACTGCGCCGACGATTGGGTGGTTGCCGCGAGTGCGGTCGCGCCGGCAGCCATGCCGGCGCGCGCAAGAAATGACCGGCGGTCGACGCTGATTCCGTTCGTGAGAGCCATGCCGTCCTCCTGTCTGGGAATAACGACCCTCCTCCCTGGGACGAACGGCTTCACATGCGGAACTCCCATGCCCGTCAACCACTCGCACGCATGAGTCAGATGAGCCGATCACCCGCAACGCGCTGCTGCCGCCCGATCGGCACAAACCTTTCGAGGGTCGAAGGATGTGGGCATGGCAGATGCCGCGCTTTCCCCCTCGACGGTGGTGGACCGGCTGACGGCGCGAGCAGCTTTGATGTGTTCGAAAGCCTCGCTCGTTGGTCCGCTCGGCGCAGTAAAGTCAGCCAGAGAGCCGACTCTTGATTTGGTCGCTCTATCCCTGCCCGTTGTCGTCACAGTCCCCATTTAGCACGACCCTTGCCTCGCACCTTTCGCGTGATGCAACCGTGGCGGCCTGACAAGGCGACAAGCCCCAGGGCAACGTGTGCATGCGACAGTCGCGGAAGCGTTCGCTGCTGTTGACGCTACGCCACTGAGACGGCTCTGAGGGGCACACCGAGTGATGCTATCGAACTCGTCGTCGCGGACGATGATGGTGAAGTCGTTCCACGGCCCGACACACACTGAACGAAGTTGAAATCGCACCACCTGTCGAGACCTCCTGTGAGGCGAACGAATCAGCGTGACACTTGAGTGGCCGCAGGTAGAGCGTCGTGCTGTCGTGGACGGAGATCGACGCCGTATTGCGCGTGGAGGGCGGCGACGATTCGACCTGCCTTACGCTGTGGTGTGTCCGCGCTGCATTGGGCAAGGTGTGCGTGTGCTTGGGCGTGGTGCCGCCGGATTCTGGTGCGAATGCCGACGTTGCCGACACGTCTGGGCTGTTTGACGAACAGGATGGCTTGTGCGGCGACGTAGCGCACTTCTGAACGTTGTTATCGCTGGCCCCCGTAAGCCTGAGTCACCGCACAAGCGAAGACCCAGCAGCAGGCAGAAAACCGTCTGCCCCGCACCGGATACTCGCCCGCAACAATGTGCAATGCCGTGCGACAAGGCGGTGCGGCGATCTTGCTGAGATGACTTGGAGGACGCTTCGGTTTGGCGGCTGTTTCACTGCATGAGTGGACAGGGGCCAAACAGCGGTCCGGAGGTCACCAGCATGAGCGATGACACTACGGGACGGCTCGACATCGGCGTTGTCCGGATCGTGCACGCGAGCGCAGCCGCTTGCGTTGACGATCTTCTGGCGAAGCTCGCCACCCACCCGTCAATGGCACTTTTGCCATCGCGACGGCAAACCGTGATTGACCGAACGGCCGTCGCCCTGCTGCGCATCATCACTGAGGAGTCGCAAACCGTTGACGGGGAGCGGTAGTGCTGCAGGACTGACCAGTGACACCGTTGCGCTCGGTGACTTCAGTCGTCGAAGCCCGATCAGATCCTCGAAGAAATTGCGCGATTCTGACGATTGACACTGCAGACGGAGGCATGTCACGGCAGATCGCTGCAACCCAGGCGCAACCAGGGCCATGCGAGCCCATCGCACGGG
>JALDXQ010000273.1:0-8044 GCA_032156805.1 Acidobacteriota bacterium | reverse complement strand
AGGGACTGGCAATTCATCCGCACACGGGGGCGCTCTGGGCGAACGAACACGGCCCACAAGGTGGCGACGAAGTGAATCTCGTGATGCCTGGGAAGAACTATGGGTGGCCGCTGGTGTCCCTCGGCCGCGAATACAACGGGAATCCCGTCTCCGAGTCGTGGGATCTCCCGGGAGTGGAGCGCCCACTGGTGTTCTGGTCACCGTCCATCGGCATATCGGGCATGGCTTTCTACACGGGCCGGCGTTTCGGCTCGTGGACGGGTGACCTGCTTGTCGGCGGGCTTGCCGGTCGCAGCCTTCAGCGCGTGATGTTGGTAGACACAGCCTCGTTCGGGCGCGAGGCGCTCCTCACTGATCTGCGCGTTCGCATCCGCGACGTGCGTCAAGGCCCCGACGAGTTCCTGTACGTCGTGACCGACGAAGACGCCGGAGAGCTCCTCCGCCTCGAACCCAACGACGAGCCGGGCGAAGACAATCCGCAGCCGCAAGCCACTCTGCTCGACGGCACCGTGCAGACGCGACTCCACGTATAGAGCTTTCGATTCGCTCGACTTCGCCCGACACGTCGAGAGACGCGTTCGAAGTACGAACTCAAGCAAAGCAACCTGATCTCGCGCGAACAGATCTGACTGCGACGACGGCTCATTCGAGCTCAGGTAACCCGTCTTTCCCGAGCTCGTCGGAGTGACGCACGTTTTGAGTACAAACTATACACAGGTTGCACCGGCAACCGTCCGGCCGCAACGGCCGTCCAACCTAGAAGGGCGCACCGCCACACCTGGTTGGGAACGCACGGGCTCAGCTTGAACGGCATATGTCCGCGATGAGGGCGGTGCACCTGGATTCGGAAACACGTGTCGCGCTGGTACAGGGAGGCGCAAGGTGGCGTGACGTGGATCGCGAGACGTAGCGCTATGCGTGACGATTGGGTGGTGCTTTTCCGCTCTGGAGCAACGTTTCATCGTCGGTCCAGCCCCTTCCGGTCGCGGACGGATGGGGTGCCCAAATCGAATCCCTCCTATTGTTGACGCTTGTGGTCGAATAGCGCTTGTCGCGATCATGCGACGCCTGATGAGCGGGGCATTCGCCTTGCACGAACAACTGCATACGAGAGCGCTGCCTGGAGGCGATCATGAACAGACTGACACGGTGGTCGCAGCGAAATTGCACGTCGCTGGCGCCAGTGGGGCCATACGAACAGATCATCTCGTTCATCGCGAGACACGTCGCGTCGACGGCCGCCCTCGCGCATGGATTGCGCAAAAGGGCAGCCATGAAACGCACGCGTTCGCTTGGCCTGACGTTGTGCGTGACATTGGTCCTGGCGCCGGCCGCGCGGGCGCAGTCGGGTTCCCCGACGGTTCCGCTGTTCGACAACCTGGGCACGCATCAGTTCGCAATCACGACCCCGGTACCACTGGCACAGCGATACTTCGATCAGGGCCTGAGGCTCTACTACGGGTTCAACCACGCCGAGGCAATCCGTTCGTTTCAGGAGGCGACGCGGCAAGATCCCGGCTGTGCCATGTGCTATTGGGGTATCGCACTGGCTCACGGTCCGAACATCAACGCACCGATGGAACGCGAGGCCGCTCTGTCCGCGTATCACGCAATTCAGCAGGCGGTCGCGCGGGAGGCTAACGGCACTTCGAAGGAGCACGCGCTGATTCGCGCGCTGGCGGCGCGCTACGCGTCCGATCCGCCCGAAGATCGATCAGCGCTCGACGCCGCGTACGCGCGCGAACTCGGCCAAGTGGTCCGCCGCTATCCGGACGATCTGGAGGTCGCAACACTTTACGCGGAAGCGCTGATGGACCTGAGTCCGTGGAACTACTGGACGGCTGAGGGCAAGCCACGGCCCGACACACCAGAGATCCTGGCGCAGCTCGAGCGCGTGATGGCCGCCAACCCGAATCACCCTGGCGCGAATCATTTTTACATCCACGCAGTCGAGGCCGTGCAGCCCAAGCGAGCGGTCGACGCCGCCGAGCGCCTCGCGAAGCTGATGCCGGGTGCGGGACACATCGTGCACATGCCCGGACATATCTACATCCGCGTGGGCCGCTATCTGGATGCCATCGCCGCCAACGAGCACGCGGTGCATGCCGACGAGAGCTATATCCGTGATCATCGTCCGGCTGCCGGGATCTACACGGTCGGATATTACCCACACAACTATGACTTCCTGGCGTTCGCGGCGAGCATGATCGGCCGCAGCCAGCAGACGATTGACGCCAGCGAGAAGATGACGACGATCGCGCCGCAGGAGTTGCTGCGGCAGCCCGGCATGACGGTCCTGCAACATCACCTCACGCGGCATCTCCAAATGAAAGTGCGGTTCTCGCGATGGGACGACATTCTCGCGGCGCAGGCTCCCGCCGACGACCTGCCGCACGCGCGGGCCATGTGGCAGTACGCGCGCGGCCGGGCGCTTGCGGCGCGCCGCAACATCAAGGAAGCGGAAGGGGCTCTGGAACAGCTGACCAGAGCACGCGATGCCAAAGTCGCGCCGCAGCGGCTCGAGTTCAACACCTCCGCCGACATTCTCGGCATCGCTGCCGAAGTACTGGCGGGTTACATCGCAGCAGCAAAGGATGACTTCGCGACGGCAGTGACCCATCTTCGCGAAGCCGCGCGGCGCGAGGACAGGCTTACCTACGGCGAGCCGCCCGAGTGGTCGGTTCCCGTCCGTCAGGAGCTCGGCATGATGCTGTTGAGAGCCGGCCGCGCCCGCGAGGCTGAGCAGTCATTCCGCGACGATCTCGCGCGGTTTCCGGAGAATGGGTGGTCGCTTCGTGGCCTCGAGCTGGCGCTGCGTGCGCAAGGGCGAACCGCCGACGCCGACCAAACGAAGGCGCAGTTCGAGAAGAGTTGGTCCACTGCTGACGTCAAACCTCCGAGCCCGGCCGCTTAAACCTGTGGTTACCGAGAACTCCGTACATGTTGCGTCGATTGGGGTTGCGGGGGTTCTCCGATAACCTGCCGTTATGTCGTCCGTCGTCGTTTCACTGCTGCACTCGCTCCGATTTGTCATCCAGTCGCGCACCTCGTTGCACCTGGAAATCATCGCGCTCCGGCACCAGCTCGCGGTCGTGAATCGATCCCGCCGCCCACGTCTTCACCTCACGGCGGCGGACCGTCTCCTCTGGGTGTGGCTCGCGCACGCCTGGCGCGACTGGCGGTCGGCCGTTCATGTCGTCAAACCGGAGACGGTCATCGCGTGGCATCGCCGCGGGTTTCGCCTGTTCTGGACCTGGAAAAGCCGACACCGCCCCCGGCCGCCCAGCGGTGCCACATGACGTGCGCACGCTGATTCGCGAAATGTCCACCGCGAATCCCCTATGGGGTGCACCGCGGATTCACGGGGAGCTTCAGAAGTTGGGAATCTCGGTGAGTCAATCGACGGTCGCGAAGTACATGCAGCGGCATCCGCGTCCACCGTCGCAAACCTGGCGCACGTTTCTGACGAATCACACGTGCCAGATCATGGCTGCCGACCTCTTCGTCGTGCCGACGGTCACGTTCCGGCTGCTCTTCGTACTCATCATCCTCGCGCACGACCGTCGACGACTCGTCCACGTGGCGGTAACTGATCATCCCACGGCTGCCAGGACCGCGCAGCAGCTGCGCAATGCCTTTTCGGACACTGACGCGCCGCGATATCTCCTCCACGATCGCGATTCGGTCTTTGCCGACGTGGCGACGACTATCGCCGGGATGAACACGCAGACGGTTCGAACCGCGCCGCAGTCGCCGTGGCAGAACGCCTACGCGGAACGCCTCATCGACTCGATCCGACGCGAGTGTCTCGATCATGTCATCGTGGTCAACGCCGCGGGGCTGCACCGAGTACTCACCGCGTATGTGACCTACTACATGCAGTCACGAACGCACCTGGCGCTGGGGAAGGACGCACCGATCTCGCGCCCAGTCATGTCGTCGTCGGTCGGGCGGATCGTCGTGACGCCGCACGTCGGCGGACTTCACCATCGCTACGATCGCGTAGCAGCCTAGCCGTTGGTCGAGGTCGAGCTCCACGACAAGCCTGGCAGTATCGCCCTGTACGGCGACGCCCACAGGCGCTTTCTCATGGCTTCTGACCGTGAACGTCTACAGTCTCGTGGGTGATCTCGCCGGATCGGGGCAGCGACCCCGGACCTCCGAGTTCACTCAATACCCGTGAGTTCTCGGGCGCATCGACTTTGCGATAGCCACAGGCAACCAAGGTCCACTCCTTAAGTTACGATTCCGGACCGAACGGCACCAATGGAGCTTGACGATCGCTGTGTCGGCTTCCGACAGACCACTACGTCAGTTGCAGGCTACAGTCGATCATCCGTGCCGCCGACACCGCGAAGCCAGTGTCCGTATTGCTACAGCTACCTTGTCGAAGCGCTGAGGCACGCCCTGCGCATCTCCACCGATGCGGACTTCTTCCAGTGCAAGGACTGCCGACGCATGTGGAGTGTGCCGAGCGGTAAAGAAGGCCCACCCGATCCTCCGCCGACACGCGATAGCTGATCGTGGCCAGGCGCGTGGCCGAGCAGTCTCCGGAGACACATGGGCGGTCTCGCGGCCAGGCTTGCCTCATTGGGACACCTCAACGAAATGCAGCGTCGCCTATTCGGATTGGGCGTCTGCGTTGGTGATCGCACGACGGGGGAATACTGGCGATGCGCAAGCGCTCCACTGTGCGATGCGATACTCGCGATAAGGTGGCGACCCATCGTGACCAGCCGACAAATCGATGAGAGTCGGAGCCGGCAGGGCCTGAGAGGAACCATCGACGGTCTACGCATTGCCCGGCCGTCTCCGAATCGGACCACTCGCCCCGTGCCTGTATGCTCGGTCTCGGCCACATGACGCATGTCACCCTCTGGTTCGTGATCACGGGCACGCTGCTGATCGGGATGGCGCTCGCCGGGTCGGTCCTCAAGCGACTGCCGCTCACCGCGTCCATGTTCTATCTGAGTGCCGGGGCGTTGCTCGGGCCGTGGGGCGCCGATCTGTTGCGCGTCGACGTGATCGAGGACGCACGGCTGCTGGAGCGACTGACGGAGATCGCGGTGATTGTCTCTCTGTTCACCGCCGGCCTGAAGTTGCGCCTGCCCATGCTCGACCGTCGCTGGCGCGCTCCCCTCCTGCTTGCGACTGCCGCGATGGCCCTGACCGTTGCCGGAGTGGCGGCTGCAGGCCTCATTTGCGGTCTTGGGGTCGGTGCCGCGGTCCTGCTGGGTGCCGTGCTCGCGCCCACCGATCCCGTGCTCGCCTCGGACGTGCAGGTCGAGCACGAACGCGACGCCGAACCGGTGCGGTTCAGCCTCACTGGTGAAGCGGGGCTGAACGACGGCTCCGCTTTTCCGTTCGTGATGCTGGGACTCGGGCTCATTGGCGCGCATCCGCTCGGAGCCAACGGGTGGCGCTGGCTGACCGTGGACGTCGTCTGGGCAGTGTCCGCCGGCCTCGCGGTGGGAACCCTGTGCGGCGCCGCCATTGGCAAGCTGGTGCTCTACCTGCGGCGCGTGCACCGCGAGGCGCTTGGCCTCGACGAGTTCCTCGCCCTCGGGTTGATAGCCCTGAGCTACGGCCTCGCGGTCCTACTCCACTCCTACGGTTTTCTGGCGGTGTTTGCCGCCGGATTATCGGTTCGGCGAATCGAACGGCAGGAGAGCCGCAGCGCAGCACTCTCAAAGGTGGACGCTGCAGCGCCATCGACGGATCAGGCGACGGATCCCGACGCGGCGCCGGCGTATATGGCGAAGGCCGTTTTGGCCTTCAACGAGCAACTCGAACGTCTCGGCGAGTTCGCTGTGGTGCTCGTGATTGGTGCGTTGCTCGCGGGGATCGAATCGCTGGCGCCCGGCGCCTGGATCGCGGCGGCGCTCTTCGTAATCGTCCGTCCGCTCGCGACACTGCTGACTCTGGCCGGCGAGACCTTGTCTCGCCCGCAGCGCGCCTTTATCGCATGGTTCGGAGTGCGCGGCGTGGGCTCTCTCTATTACCTCGCCTTTGCACTGACACACGGACTGGACGGTTCGGATGGGCGCGCGGTCGCCGATGCCGCGCTGCTCGTTGTCGCAACCTCGATCGTCCTGCACGGGGTCTCCGTGACACCACTCATGAGCCGGTATAGCGAGCGGGGCGAACGGCGCAAAGCGCAGACCATGGCGGGCGCGAATGATTCCTCCCTCACCGCGTCCAGCACGACCGACTACGCAGTCGAGGCGTAGCCGTTGGCAAGGTGACGATGAAGGTTGCGCCACCGTCGTCAAGCCGTTCCATCCTAGGAAGACGTCCATAGGTAACGCAACTCCCTCAGCTGCATTGATTGGCTGCTTCAAGTGGTCGAATCTCAACCAGTTCTACACCATGAACTGGGTGACGCTCCGGAATGCCAGCCAGATCGAGCTAACACAATACACTTCGATCGGTGAGGTATCGACGATGGCGAAGCCGCGAGAATCGATTGACGTCCCGCTCCGCGAGTTCCTTGTTGCCCTGTCCTCTGCAGAGTCACCGCATGGCGCTGTGTCTGCGGCAGCCGTTGCGGGCGGGCTGGGCACGTCGCTGCTGCTGATGGTCGCTGTGCTTCCCAAGACGCGGTCAGATTCCGCGGGGGATCGAACGGCGCTGATCGCCGCGAGCACGAGTTTGAGCAGCGTCCAAGAACAGTTGCTCGAGACGATCGAGACGGAAACGGTCGTCAAGATCTACGCTGCACGGAAACTCCCACAGGCCAGTGCCGCCCAGCGGACCGAAAGGGAAGCAGCAGTGCAGCTCGCACTGCGTGCTGCGGCAGACGTTCCCCTCGAAGTCATACGACTATGCGCGCTCGGCTTACAACAAGCGCGAAGCGTGGCCGAGCACTGCTCTCGTGCTGCGGCAGCGGAAGTGGAACTTGGAGTGACGCTGCTGCGTGCCGGGTTCTCCGGCGCACGACTGAACCTGGAAGCCAGACTCAGTAGTCTGACGGACGTCCTCTACACCAAGGGGATCGTGGAGGAGATCGCGCGTCTGAGCGAGGAAGCGACAACCGCCGCCAATGTCGCGGAGGCATCGGTGCGGACTCCGCCAGCGTGACGATCGGATGCACCGCGATATCGCAAGAGACGCGATCCACGGTCTCGTGTTCAGATCCCGCACGGTTTCATTCGACCTCCCCAACAAGCGGGTCACGGTCACGGGGTCCGCCCCCTTGACGACGACTTGTTTGCCGACCTGCTGGAGTCCATGGCAGGCCGTTGGTTCCGCTCTACGCGGAGGTGCAGAAGTTTCGGACGTTCTCAAAAAGACTGAAAGCTAATGGCTTAACAAGCTGCAGCAACGGCTCAGCAGTATGACCCAACCTACCGACGGCCCTAGTGATGTGATGTGCTGTCACTAAAGATACTTGACAGTACTGTACGCATATCGTATATACGTGCCTAGGAGGTCTTCAGAAGGAGGTTTACGCCATGTTTGGTCTGACTCGTTGGAATTCGTTTGACGATGTGTTCAATTTCCAGCGCGAAGTCGATCGCCTCTTCAATCAGTTCTGGAGCGATCTACCGACGCGCACCGCTGCCCCCGCCGCCGGTTCGTCACCGTCGTTCCAGGTGAACACGACTGATGATGTCTGGCGGATCGACATTCCCATGCCTGGCATCGATCCGAAGGACGTCAACCTGGAAGTCGCCGGCAACACGCTCAGCATCCGCGCCGAGACGACAGGCGACGAGAAGGACAGGAACTCCACGCGCTACGAGCAGACGTTCACGGTTCCGCAGTTCCTCAATCTCGAGAAGCTCACCGCGTCTCACCGCCACGGCATGCTGCGACTGACCATCCCGCTCAAGGACAGCGTCAAGCCGCGGCGCGTCCAGATTGAGATGGAGGCCGAGGATCAGAAGCGACTCGTGGGTGCGAAGTAACGCAGCGTTCGGAGTTGAAGGGATTCGCCGCGGGTGAGGACGGGAACGTCGCGGCTGACGGATCACACGCCGACGTCCTTCGCTGCCTCTCCAACTGACGGCACACACTCGACGGGGCCCACGTCCTGTGAGCC
>JALDXQ010000272.1:0-8229 GCA_032156805.1 Acidobacteriota bacterium | reverse complement strand
TAGACGCCGGTGAAGTCCGGCGGGGGCGTTCCCTGCGTGCGAAGCGATGCGGTCGATACCAACAGCAGGCACAGGAGCGCCGAAGAAAACACGGCAACGGTCTTCGACATGATGTTCTCCTTCGACCTTTGACCCTTGACCTTTGCCCTTTGACCTTGTCGTTACTGAGCCGCCGGCGGCGCCTGCTGCCCGACCACGGTGCCATCAGCGCGCCTGACGCGCGTGAGGAGGCCGGTGCGGGTGCCGTCCTTCGCCGGGCTGAAATCTACGGTAATCGTCTCGCCAGCTTGGAGGGTGGTCCTCGACCAGCCGGTGCGGACCAACTGGCCGGGTGTACGGCCCTCGATCGCCCACTGCACCTTGCTGCCGTTGCCCTCGTCGACCGACAGGATGATCCACACGTGCGGGTTCGTCCACTTCCACTCGCTGACCGTGCCCGTGAGCACCATCACCTTGTCGCCGTCGAACGCCGAATTGCTGTGATGCGCGAGGGCGGACGTCGCCATCAGCAGCACCGCGATGACCAATGAACTGGTTCTCATATGTGATCCTCCGCAACGGCGCGCCGTGACAGCGTGCGGGAGCTATCTCGCAGAAGACGTCGCCCGTAAGGCAGGCTGTTCTGGAGTCTGGCTCAATGCCATGACCGCCCAGGCGGTCCCCGTCTGGGAAATCCACTGATCGTGGCTGTACGGGAATCCGCTCTCGAAGTACGGTTGGATTTTCATCGCGCGGCTCCTCACGTACCAGGAGCCGTCTTCGCGTTGCGTGCGAAGGAGAAACGCGGCGCCGAGTTGAAGGGCCTGGCCTGAGGCGGCCGCCTCGAGCTCGCGCAACGTGAAGAGCACTTGCCCTGTCGCGTAGGCGTCACTCGCCAGATTCGGCGTTTGCGACCATCCGCCATCTGCACGTTGCAGCGCGACGAGCTCACGCGTGCGCGTGTCCCTCAACTTCGAATTGGCGTTCGCCCACTTCAGTCCGAGTAGTTGCATCACTCGATCTTCAGTACTGAGCGGCGTCTGCCTGCTCAGCCACGCGGCGGCGCGTTCGATCCGCTGCCTGTTCTGCGTCTCGAGCGCTGGAGTTCCATAGACCGAAAGTATCCGAATGCTCATCGCGGTTCGACTGAAGTCGCCGTCCTGGATAGGCGCTCGCGTCGCACCAATGCCGTGCCAGTTCCCCTCAGGCCGCTGCTTTGCGGACAGGTAACGAACCAACGCGTCTGTCGCGAAACTCGGCGCCGCGTGTTGCGTCGCCAGCGCCATCGCGTTGTAGAGATGCGTATCCGGAACTCCGCCTCCTTCGCGTGCCTGCATCAGAATCTGACTCGCAGCGGAGAGGCTCGCCGATATGAGCGACGCATCGGCAGCATCCTGCTCGATACCCCATCCTCGAGTGCTCGCCAGGTCAGCCGCCATGACCGTCACCGGCTGCGCGTGGCACGCGACGCACCCTCCCGCCGTCATCATCTTCGCCGACGCGCCGCGAAGAAGGGGGATGCTCCGCTCGACCGCCTCACGTGGCGTCAGCAGGCGCTCGCCGACCCGCGTTGTCGTCGGCACGCTCGCACTATCGGCGGCCTCGAGCTTCAGCTCGGCAAGCACCGGGGGGTTGTTGAACTTTCGTGCCCAGTCCAGCACGTTCTCGCCCAGCGTCGATCGGAGCGAGACATCGGCGCCCTTGTCGAGCAACATGCGAACGATGCGCGGCTCCGGACGGTCCGTTGAAACGGACCACATGAGCGGCGTCATCCCGCGCACATCCAACCGATCGGCCCGCGCGCCCGCGTCGAGCAGGAGCTTGACCACGTTGACGTTGCCGCTCGCCGTTGCCATGTGCAGCGCCGTCACGTGGCCGAACTGGACCGAGCCGTTCTTCACGGTGCCGGCACGGTCCGCGGAGATGGCCTCGAGATCGGCTTTCTGGTCGAGCAGAAGACGCGTGAGCTCGACGTTCCCGTTATAGGCCGCCCCCATGAGCGGCGTCGCTGCTTGACCGACGTTGGCCTTTGCATTGACCGCCGCACCTTTGCTGAGAAGCATCTTCGCGACAGCGATGTCATCGACGCTCGACGCCGCAATGAGCGGTGTCACACCGATCACGTCACCAGTGTTGACGTCGGCGCCGTTCTCCAACAGCAGCGCAACGACCTCCGCCGTCCCGCTGCTCGAGCCCGCAACGATGAGCGGCGTCCTGCCTAACGACGATCTGGCATGTACATCGGCGCCGCGCTCGAGCAACAGGCGTACTTTCTGGGCATCGCCGGTCGCCCAATGCAGGGCCGTAACCCCGGAGTTGCTCGCAGCCGTGACGTTCGCGCCAGCCGCGATCAGGAGTTGAACAGAATCTACGCTGCCGAATGCGGCAGCCATCATCAACGGCGTGTGACCAAGCGAGTCTTTTGTGTTCGGTTCAGACGTCTTCAGTAGCGTGCGGAGCGCCGTCAGATCGTCGTTGCGAACGGCCTGATAGAACTGTTCGCTCGCATTCTGGCCTTGAGCAGATGCCGTGATGCCCGCGAGCAAGACGAGGAGGACCCGCTTCACGGAAGACGAGGCGAGGGTAGCACAAACGCGGAGCGGGCGTGGCGTGCATCAGCGTAGAATCGCGCTGTGCGCGTTCGCGGCCTGCTCGTGGTCGTGCTGGTCGTCTGGTTGCCGGAGGCACGGCTGAACGGCCAGGCCGACATCGCACCGCGCGCGCGTCAGCTGCACGATCGAGCGATCGTCGTGGATACCCACGACGACACCACCCAGCGCCTGATCTTCGACAAGGCGTTCGACATCGGCGCGCGCCAGGCGAGCGGTTCGATCGACATCCCGCGGATGCGCCAGGGTGGCCTCGACGCCATCTTCTTCTCGATTTGGACCACTGGAGACGTGACCGGCCCTCTCGCGGTCAAGCGGGCGCTCCAGCAGATTGACGCTGTCCGGGAGACAGTGCGGACGCATCCGCGCGACCTGGTGCTCGCCACGTCGGTGGCCGACATCCGTCGGGCGAGCCGCGACGGCAAGATCGCAGCGCTCATGGGCGTCGAGGGGGGCCACATGATCGACGAGGACCTGGGCGTGCTGCGCAGCTTCGCCGCGCTTGGCGTGCGATATCTGACGCTCACGCACTCGCTGAATACCACGTGGGCCGACTCGTCGGGCGACACGTCGGTCCACAACGGCCTGACGGCGTTCGGCCGCGAAGTAGTTCACGAGCTCAATCGTCTCGGCGTGATGGTCGACGTCTCGCACGTCTCCGACAAAACGTTCTTCGACATACTCGAGGTCACTCGAGCGCCCGTGCTGGCGTCACATTCGTCGCTGCGCGCGATTTCAAACCATCCGCGCAACATGACGGATGACATGCTGCGGGCGCTCGCGACAAACGGTGGCGTGGTGATGATCAACTACCACGCGCCGTTCCTCAGCGAGGAGTATCGCGCCGCTGTGGAAAGCCCCGAGTGGCGGGCGCAGGTCAAGGCGGTCAATACGGCCTGCGGGCGCGACGAGGCCTGTGCGATTCTCGAGCGGCAGCGTATCGATCACGAGGCCATGCGAGCGGGCCGATTACCACGGGTCGAATGGGAGAAGATTCTCGAGCACATCGAGCGGGCGGTGAAGGTGGCGGGCATCGACCATGTCGGGCTCGGGTCCGACTTCGACGGCGCGATCATGCCGCTCGGCCTGGAAGATGCCTCGAAGCTGCCGGCGATCACCGATGCGCTGTTGAAGAAGGGGTACTCAGAAGACGACGTGCGAAAGATCCTTGGCGGCAATGTGCTGCGCGTCATGGAGCAAGTCGAGCGCGTTGCCGCCGCGCGGTAGATGTGGCGTCCGTTTGGACCGCTATGCGGTTCGTTGCGAGAATTTTGTAATCGCTGTGCCCCGCATAGCGGTCCTGGCCGCGCGAAGCGCGGCCAGATAGAGGCGGCGCCGCCTTTAAGCCTACGGCCGTGTGAACTTGACAGTCACCATCGTGACGACTGGTGTCGGGACACCGTTCAGCAGAGACGGTTGATACTCCCACTGCCGGACGGCATCGAGTGCCGCGTCATCCAGCAGCGGTACCGACTTCACCACGCGTGCGTCGGCGACTTTGCCCTCCTCATCGATCGTCGCTTCGATCACGACGTCGCCTTGTACCCGAGCGGACTGAGCGATCGCCGGGTAGAGCGGGGCGACCTCCTTGATCCTGATCGGCGGACGAATCTGACCGCCGACGCGAATCGCCTTCGCGAGCTTCTCGCGTCGGGCGGCGGCGGCCTTCGCCTTTCTCGCCTCTTCCGCCTCCACTCGCTCGCGTGCGCTCGTGGCCTCGGCGGCGGCGTTATCCGCGGCAGTCTTCGCGGCGACGGCCAGTTCGCGGCTGCGGTCGTACGACTTGATGAATTTCCCCTCCTGCGCCTTCAGCTCGGCGTCGAGAGCCTCCTGGGCCGCCTGCGCCTCCTTTAGCGATGCAGCGGCGTACTTGTCTGCGCCCGCGCTCGACGCACTGGCCATCGACTGACGCGCCGCATCCACCTCGGACGTGGGCGGCGCGCCACAGCCCGCGAGGAGAGCGATGAGCATCGGAAGAACTACGACGAACACGCGAATTCGCATAGTCGTTCTCCTTCACGAAGTTCGACCCGGCAGCCCAGTCGAGCTGCTAGTCGTCACGTGGCGGAGTGCAAGAGCATGGCCAAACTGATCTGGACTGGTGGCGACATGTGGACGCAAGGTTGCAATGTTGACTTTGAAAGGTCAGCAATGATCTGTTGTAGCGTCTACCGGCCTCGGGCTCTTCGCACCAGGATCTGGAGATCGATAGAATGCCTGCGACATGGTCAAGTCCGCCGCCATTCTGTCGATGGCCGTCGCCATCCTTGTCGCGCCGCGGTTGACAGCGCAGAACGCTCCGCCTGCGAGTGTCGCGCTCCCGATCGCGTGTGAGTCGCTGCTCGATCTGCCTAACCTGACCGTCATTCGCGCCGTCGCGAGACCGGCCACTGCCGCAGCACCCGCACATTGCTACATCCAGGGCACGATCGACTCGCGCATCCGCTTTCACATGCAGTTACCACTGCCTGAAAACTGGAACGGCCGGCTCCTCAACATCGGCGACGGCGGCAAGGACGGTGTGCTCAATTTCGCGGATCACCGCCTGGCCCAGGGGTACGCGGTGGCGAACTCCAATACTGGTCACGACGCCGCCGCGGAACCGCGCGCGACGTTCGCACAAGATGACCTCGACGCCGTGATCGATTTCGGCCATCGCGCGGTGCACCTCACCGCGAACGTCTCGAAGGCCGTTGTCCGGGCGTTCTATGGCCGCCCCGCGTCGTTCACCTACTTCGAGGGATGCTCCACCGGTGGGCGACAGGGACTCATGGAAGCGCAGCGCTACCCGGACGATTTCGACGGTATCGTGTCCGGTGCCCCGGTGTTCGACTACCAGCGGCTGAACATCACGCACGTGTGGATGGCTCAGCGCATCTTCGCGGACGACCTCGCCGGCAACCTGGCTTTCGACAAAGACGGCGACGGCGCACCCGAAAGCCTCACGAAGCTGCGGATCCTGCAGCAGGCGGTGCTCGCCAAGTGCGACGCCAACGACGGGATTCACGACGGCGTCATCGACGATCCACCGAGCTGCCGCTTCGATCCGTTTGTCGATCTCAGGCCGCGGATGTGCCCGGGCGGACAAAACGGCGACGAATGCTTCACGCAACGCCAGTTGCAGACACTGCAGGAGATCTATCGCGGACCGCACGACAGTCGCGGCGTGCGTGTCTACAAAGGAATGGACTTCGGGTCCGAGTGGGAATGGCAGCGGACGATGTTCCCGCATCGCGCCAACGGGATGGTGCCGGCCAAGCTCGTATACGGCGTGGACCATGTGAACTTTCTGTTTTACGAGAAGTCACCGGGCGTCCCGCTGCCCAATCCCTTCAACCCGCGCCAGATCCCCGACAAGCGCGCGAACCCGCCCGAGTTCGGGTGGTGGGAGTTCAACATCGACGACGTGACCTCCGGTCGCGGCGCGGCGATGATGGCGATCACCGACGCGACCGATCCTGATCTCTCACGCTACCTGCTTCGCAAGAACGGCAAGCTGCTCCTGTTTCACGGATGGGCCGACCCGGAGGGGCAGGCGGAGCCGACGCTCGACTACTACCGGAAGGTGATTGAGACCACGTTCCGGAGCGATGTCGACGGAGCGCGGGAGAAGGTCCGGTTGTTCATGTTTCCTGGAATGGGCCATTGTGGCGACGGCCCCGGATGCAACGAGGCTGATCCGCTCGAAGCGCTGGTCGCGTGGGTGGAGAAAGGCGTGGCGCCGGATTACCTGGTCGCGCACCACCGAACGAATGGCATCGTCGACAACGAGCGGCGTGTCTGCGCCTGGCCACGGAAGGCGGTGTATGTCGGCCCGGCCGGTGGCCAGAACGATCGCGCGAACTGGGTGGAGAAGAACTTCGCGTGTCGCTGAGCAGTCCCCCAGGAACGGGGCGTCGGCCATTCGTGACGCATGAAGCCGAAACGCCTCATCAGCGTGCCGGCCGAAGGCTCGGTTGACGAAGCGACGTCAAAAATCGAACTGCGCGCTAATCTTTGCGAGCCGCGCCGCCATGATCGACGACGGATTCAAGTACGTGGGACCGTAGAACGTCTGGTAGACATCGGTGGTGTTCGTGTTGAATGCGTTGAAGAGATCCAAAGCCACCAGTGTCCGCGTGCCGCTGAAGCGCAGGAGTTTGCCGAACCGGAGATCGACCTGATTGAGCCGGTCGCCGTACTTGTCTCCTGGTTGCACGAGGCCCAACAACGTGACCGGTGCTCCCCCGGCAAGCGGCCGCCCGAGACTTGGCGCAATCAGGCCGTTCGGCGTGACCGAGTTTGCGGGGATGCTCTGGGACGCGACGCTCGGAAAGTTCGACCCGACGTACGGCTTACTCTGAATCGTCCCGCTGATCAGCACGTCGACCTTTGGGATTGTGTACGTCGCCAATGCCTTCACGTTCGTGAGATACCCCGACTCACGATGGCAATAGCTCCGGGACCATTGGGCGATCGATTGGACGGCTGAGAGCGTACCGCCGCTGCCAGGAAGAATGTAGATCTCCGGCACTGTTTCGCCGACCTCACAATCGTCTTCCGTCATGTTGCCGGTGCTGAAGCCGCCCTGTAGCGTCAGCGCGAACGGGAACCGCGCATTCACGTTCAGGTCGATGCCATTGAAGTGATAGATCTGCTTGCCGTAGTTGTCCGAGAACGTGATGAAGTTGTCGAACTGTCCGAACTTCGCCGGGTTGATGTCGTAGAACTGAAGCGAATAGCCGCCGCCGTCCGGCAATCGCTGATCCTGGGGAGCGACGATCGTGAACGGGTCGAAGTCGGCCGGCCCGACGGCGCGGTTGTCCGTCACCTGGAAGTTGCCCCACACGCGGCGCGCATAACTCAGCTCGACTGAGACTCGTGGCGCCAGTTGTTGGCTGACGGTCGTGGTCCAGTCCCAGCTGTACTCGCGCTTGTTCCAGCCGGTGAGAAGATCGGGATCATACGTGGTGGTGAATACCTCCTTCCCGAAATTCTGGTTCGACCAGGGTCCACACTCGGCATTCAGCGCCGGATTCAGGAGATCGCAGTCGGGCACGAAGTTACGGTTGCTATCGTTCCACGACCGGTTCGTCATCGTTGCCACGCGGCTAATTGGATTCTGGCCGCCGGCGTACGCTTCGGTCGAGTTCGTGGGCGTCACGTAGCGGCCCAGAGACACTTTGATGGCCGTCCTTCCGTTGCCAAACAGATCGTACGTAGCGCCCACGCGCGGCATGATGTCCTTGACCCCGACTCCGCTGTCCCGGGCGGGAAACTGGATGGCGGCGGGTATGTACAGGTTCGGACCGATCTGTTGATCGGGGAACTCGGCACTCAGATGTTCGAAACGCACACCGCCCTGCAGAGTGAGCCGCCCACGCGTCCACTGATCCTGGGCGTACAAGGAGGCCATGCCTTGCGTCACCAGCTGCCGCACGTCATGGTTGCCGAACATCGTCAACTGTGTGGGCGACCCGTTCAAGAACGTGTAGGACAGCTGGCTGTCGTTGTAGAAGTTCACCCCCAGCGAGTCGTTGTAGTGGTATCGCCCGCCGAACTTCGCGTTGTGCGAGCCGGTCACATACGACAGCGATCCCTGGGCGACGCGAGTGAGTCCTCGCGGACGCGACCAGAACGCCGCTCGATACGCCAGGTTCGG
>JALDXQ010000271.1:0-8323 GCA_032156805.1 Acidobacteriota bacterium | reverse complement strand
TGACCACAACACAGGATTGCGCGGGGATTCATCGCGCTCCGATCTGGTTCTGTTGATGTGAGACGTCGATAACCAGGCCATCATGCATCTCTCGCACATCCGGCAACTGCTCCTCCTGACGGTGCTGATGTTGCCATCGCCCGTGCATGGTCAGGACCTCACCATCCAATTGCTTTTCGACGGCGAACCGCTTCGCGTCACCACGCCGCCCGAGTTTGCGTGTCTGGATCGGAGTCGCGGCCAATGGATCGCTTGCCCGGTCAGGCGCGACGATGACGGCCAGCGTTACCGGATGCCGATACCGGCGCCAGGTGAGTACACGCTGCACGTGAAGATCGACGAGAACAGCAAGAACCCCGCGCGTTTTCCTGGCGACTACGATGTGTTTCACCCTTTCGAGGTCGGTGACGGTGTGCCCACTGAACTGCTCGTCAACGTGCCGCGGCTGATGCGCGTGACTGCGCCGTGGGACAACAATCGCGATCTGAACGGCATGCTCGCGCGGCCGTGGGCCGAGAAGCCCGCGGTGACGATCAACCCGCGGTCGCGACTGGCGACAGTGACCTTCGAGTGGGACGAGGTCGTGCCGGGCGCGGAGTACCGCTACCACCTGACCACCGCACGCAACGACCCGTATCTCGAAGGGCCGGAGATCGAGAGGGCGACCACGGGGCGGAACAAGGTGACACTGCAGCTGCCACCGTCACCACCCGAGCATTACTACCGATTCGGCGTATCGGCGGAAAAGGATGGCCGTCCTGTCGGCGACTTCATAACGCACGACTCCGGCGTTCAGTCGTGGGCGTACACCTTCATCGTCCGCGATGCCGCCGCGTCGTCGGGCTCGGCAGGAGGGGCCCGTGGCCGGGCAGCAGCGGCTGGCAATTCCCGTCTGGATCGAGCGTTCGCGGACGAGTGGAAGCGGCGCGTCCCGCGGCCGATGTGGTGGGATGACGTGCCGGACACGCCGATCAAGATCCGATCGCTTGGCGATCTCATGGCCGTGTGGCAGTCGCAGATCAACGACGAGGCCAGTCGTCGCCGCTTCTACAAACTGGTGTACGAAGGTGTTGTCGCCCGGCCCGGCGATCGCGATCTGGCGGCTGAAGGTATCAAGCTGATGGCGTTTGTCGCCGAGGGCGATGATGGCGTCGCGCTGCTCGAGTTAGCGATCGAACGGTTCTTCACCTACGACCGCCGATTGGATAACTGCGTCAATTGCAAGGGTGGCGACAGCACGGGCGAGATGGTTCGCGATCTCGCGTCAGCGTATATCTCCCGCGGTCGCATGACTGAGGCCATTGAGCTGATTCAGCGGCTGGTCACAGAGCGAGAGGCCGATGTGAGTGCCTACAATCTGGCGCTCACGTTCGAGACGCTGTCGCGCGCCTACTGGGAGCTCGAGGACGTCGCCGCGGCAAAGGCCGCGATCGAAGAAGGGTTGCGGCGGTTTCCCGAAGGCTGGCAGGCCGACCAGCTGCGAAAGACCCTGGACCGATACGAGCAGGAGCCGGTCGGTGTCAGGCAGTGAAAGGTGAATTTCACGATTCACTGCCTGACACCGTCGTGAGTGCAAGACCGGACCGTTCCAGATCGGAGAACACCTTTCGCGCGTTGGCGAAGTTGAGCGGCGCACGATAGCCGTGTCTGGCGTCGATTTCCTGAACCTCCGGCGCCACGTCCTGGCGGAGAAAGAAAGCGTTGACTCGCTCGGTGGCCACCAGCCGGTACCCCTTCGTGCGGCCGAGATGCACGAGCGCCGAGAGCGAAGCGCCATGGTAGCTGCGCAACCCGATGGCGCCGAGGTCGAACGTCGCGGTGTACGGGACGGTGACCGCCATCTCGGGCCCGAACAACCAGTTGTATTCGATGGCCACCATCCGGGGATTGCAGGCGGTGAGGGCCTGCCAGATCCAGTAGTCCATTCCGTCGATATCGATGCTGAGCAGATCGATGTCGCCGGTGAAGCCGCATTCCTCGATCAAGGGGTTGACGTTATCGCGGGTCAGCGCCAGGTGCCTGGCCGTGACGTTGTGGCCGGTGAAGCGGATCACAATCTTCCTGATCGCGTCGTCGCGCGCGTCCACCATGAGCCCGTGCCAGCCCATTTCGCTCGCAAGGAAGCCAGAGTTGCCGCCGTTCATGCCGCAGCCCAGCTCGACGAAACGGCAATTGGTCATGCCGATGCGCTTGAACAGCGCCAGGACGAGCCCGTCCTCGTCGTTCTGTGAGGAGAAACTGAACCGCTCCGCCTGCAAGTCGTACGGTGGTGACAACTTGACGTCGGCGAGGTACATCTTGCGGACGAGCGATGGGACCAGGTCGACGTTCTGCTTCATATCCCGGAGCGCGCGTTCGATCCGCTCCAGGCGCTCCGAGAGATCGCGGATGGCAGCCATGGCGTTCTGGTCGCCCGACGGCGCCACCTTGCGCCTCTTCCCGAATGGGTTCATGAAATAGCGATTCTACACGGACTGACACCAATGGCTGTGGTTGACAGCTCGTCGGCGCGCGCGTATAGCTGTCGCCGCACAGGCGTTCGTCTTTGTCGTCGCGTGCGTTTGATCACGAAGATATTCACTGACATTTCAACCGCAGGAGTGAAGCCATGGCTGTCGACAAGGTTCGCGATCGCGAGTGGTTCGATCTTTCCCCCGTGGCTGCCGGAGCGAAACTTGTCGAGAATCGCGCGGAGCTCCGCGAGAAGAATCTGCACGACACCGAGGAGCCGCCGCTTGCGAAGGCGGACGGCCCGCCGCCGGCCGAGGCGCTGACCGCGCGCACGGTCGACGGGTCATGGAACGATCTGTCGTGCCCGTTCATGGGCAAGGCGGGAGCGCGGTTCGGCAGGAACACGCCGATTCCCCAGACGTTCCCGGACACCGCCAATCTCATGAACCCGAGTCCGCGAACGGTCAGCCTCGAGCTGTTCACGCGGACGACGTTCCAGCCGGTGCCGTTTCTCAACGTGCTCGCTGCCGCATGGATCCAGTTCATGGTGCACGACTGGTTCGTTCACCCGAAGGGTTCCTGGGACAACGCCCATCAGGTGCCGGTGCCGGCAGGTGACAACTGGCACGAACGGCCGATGCGCGTGCCGATCACACCCGCCGACTCACCGAAGCAGTCGGGATCGACGCGCCCGCCTGCCTACATCAACGAGAACTCGCATTGGTGGGACGGATCGCAGGTCTACGGGACAACCCCAACCGCGCACGCCAACATCCGGACCGGGAAGGACGGCAAGGTCAAGGTGTCCGACGACGGCCGGCTGCCGATCGATCCACTCACCGGTCTCGAGCACACGGGCTTCACCGACAACGGCTGGGTGGGGCTGAGCCTCCTCCACCTGCTCTTCGCGCGGGAGCACAACGCCGTGTGCGACCGGTTCAAGCAGAAATATCCGAGTTGGGACGACGAGAAGGTGTTTCAGCAGGCACGCCTGGTCGTGTCGGCACTGCTCGCCAAGATCCACACCGTCGACTGGTCCTGCGCGATCCTGCCGAATCCGGTGATCACCGCCGGACTTCGCGTCAATTGGCGCGGGCTGCTCGGCGACACCCAGAAGGTGTTCGGCAATCTCCAGTCGAACGATCTGCTCGCCGGCATCCCCGGCTCGCCGACCGACCATCACGCGGCGCCTTATGCATTGACCGAGGAGTTTGCGTCGGTCTACCGCATGCACCCGCTGATGCCGGACGACTATGTCCTCCGTTCGTCGACCAACGGCGCCGAGCTCGGGCGCTACGAGCTTCCAGACATGTCGGGACCGCGCGGGCGTCAGATCCTGAAGCGGTTCGAGTTGACTGACCTCTTCTACTCGCTCGGCATTGCCAATCCCGGCGCCATCCGGTTGCACAACTATCCGCGGCACCTGCAGATGTTCGTCAAGGACTCCGGAGAGCGCTTCGACCTCGCGACCGTCGACATCCTGCGCGATCGCGAGCGTGGCGTGCCTCGCTACAACGCGTTCCGTCGCATGGTCCACAAGCCGGCGTATGAAACGTTCGAGGAGATGACGGACAACCCGCAGTGGGCGCAGGAGATCAAGAACGTCTACAACAACGACATCGAGAAGGTCGATCTGATGGTCGGCCTGATGTGCGAGCCGCTGCCGGAAGGCATGGGTTTCAGCGACACCGCCTTCAGGATCTTCCTGCTGATGGCCTCGCGTCGTCTCAAGAGCGACCGCTTTCTGTCCAAGGACTTCCGGCCCGAGGTGTACACCAAGGAAGGGATCGACTGGGTTGAAGAGACCACGATGATCGACGTGATCAAGCGGCACTTTCCGAGCCTGGCATCCGCCCTCAAGGACAAAGAGAGCGCGTTCCATCCCTGGAACCAGGTCAAGTCGTAACTCGTGTTCGGACACCCGTGGCGCTTCATCGGCGCCACGGGTACTCACCGCGCCGTGTGTCAGTCGTGCACGCGGCTGAAGAATCCTCGCTCGAACATCTGTTCCACAATCCGCCGGCCGATTCGTGCCCCAGCCGCATTCGAAAACTCGTAGTGCATGCCACCGTAAATTCGCGCGGCACGCGCCTCGGCTCCGGCATCGGTGTAGCGCGAAAACGTGCGCACGTAGGTCACGCCATTGACGACGCCGTCCATCGGAAACGTCGTCTCGTTGCTGCGAAAGAACCGCCGCAGCGCGTGTGAGGCGGCCGTCGACACACAAGCATGCGCGCCCGGGTACTCGGGATGGTTCGGAGTGGCGCGAAAGGGCTGCCAGCCAGGGTCGGCGGTCGTATCAGAGCGGCCGTCGGTGTCTCCCTGTTGAATCGCCGTCACCGGGCGCCAGAAGTTGTAGTGATACTTCGCGTCCCAGCACGCGATCCAGGCGTCGGCCATTGCGGTGTTGGTGACGGCGAGGAGCCGCGCCGTCGCGAGCGCACTGAGCTCGAGACGTGCCGCCTGTGCTCTGATGTTGCGATTCCATTGCCGCGCGGTATGGTCGGTCCAGAACACTGCGATCTCACTCTGCTCGGCAGTGCGGATCGCGCTGTTGATGTCGCCGTAGGCCTGGGTCAGACGGTACGCGTTCGCCCATCGACGTGATGCGAGCGACGGCGGTGGTCCCGGGCGGAACTGCGACGGGCCCGACATCGTGAACGGCCGAACGTGGGCGACCCACGGGACGAGCGGGCTGGCCGAAAAAGCTGGCGGAGTGGGTTGGTAGACACCGGGACCAGGAGCGCCGAACGTATAGGGCACCGGGTCGAAGCGGCCATCACCAGTGCGCTCTGCAAGAGTCGCGAGCGCTGCATGACGGCCCACGAACAAGCCTTTCATCTTGGCCGGCCCTCCAGGAATGGCCGCCAGCGTTGCCGCGAGTTGAGCGTCGAGAGCCGTGCTCTGCGCTGGAAGCAGATCGACGAGCACGTCATGTGCGCTCTGCGCCACCGCCGCCTCGAGCGATGCGCCCTCGGGAGCCCACACCGGCTCGCCATAGGGCTTGTAATGGCCGGTGATCGCCACGGTCGCGTTGTAGACAGCGAGCTGGACGATGGCGATCAGGACGCCACTCGACGCCGGCGCATTCGCACCGGTGACCACGATTGCGTCGGTGGCGATCTCGTTCCACTGCCGGACCACATCCGCGGCACGGAAAGACAGGTGCGCGCTGGATGCCGGCGCAACGACGATTTGGCTCAACAGCCCGAGCACAATCACTCCCTGCACGATCGGCGTGGGTGCCATGGTCTCTCCTTCAGTGACGCTCATCGTGGAGTTCGGCTTCAACCGGACCGTTCACTGGTAGAAGCGAGATTGTTCGGAGAAAAACCGCACCGCCGTTATTCGAGAGTAGAATGGCGACCCGTTCAGCCAACGAGGTCTCGTGTGACCGAACCGTCCTCTGACGTCACACAGTTGCTGCGGGCGTGGAACACGGGTGACCAGCAGGCGCTCGATCGCCTGTTGCCGATCGTCTACGCGGAACTCCGTGCGGTGGCTCACAACCACCTGCGCCGCGAATCACCAGGGCAAACGCTGCAGCCGACTGCGCTCGTCAACGAAGTCTATTTGCGTCTGGTGCGTATCACGCGTGTCACCTGGCAGGACCGCGCACATTTCTTCGCGATGTGCAGCCGGTTGATGCGGCAGATTCTCATCGACGCGGCGCGCGGCCGGCGCGTGGCCAAGCGCGGTGGTGGCGTGCTGCGAGTGACGCTCGACGACGCACTCGTGCCTGCGGTGACGAACCTTCTTGACGTCATCGCCCTGGACGATGCGCTGACGGCGCTCGAGAAAGCCGACCCGCGGAAATGCCAGGTCGTCGAGCTGCGCTTCTTCGCCGGCTTGAGCGTGGAGGAGATCGCCTCAGTGCTCGGAGTGTCGACCGATACCGTGTCGCGTGACTGGAAATTCGCCAGGACCTGGCTGTTTCGCGAGCTGCGAGATGGACGAACGCCTGCACGATGAACGCTGGCGTCGGGTCGAGACGCTGTATCACGCGGCACTGGACCTGCCTCCATCACGCCGTGCGGGGTTTCTGCAGGAGGCCTGTGGACACGACGCGTCGCTCCGGCAGGAAGTCGAGACGCTGTTGTCGGTAGCCGAGCAGGCGGAAGGCTTTCTCGAACCGTCCTCACCGTCGCCTGATGCGCGCACCCACGCTGCCGGTCGTTCGTGGATAGGTCAGGACGTTGGCCCCTATCACGTGACGGCACTCATCGGTGCCGGTGGCATGGGCGAGGTGTACGAAGCCATCGATACGCGACTGGGCCGAAAGGTCGCGGTGAAGGTTCTGCACGAGGCGTTCAATACCCACGCCGATCGATTGCGACGATTCGAGCAGGAGTCGCGCGCCACCGCCGCTCTGAATCACCCGAACATCCTGGCGGTGTTCGACGTAGGCGCTCACGATGGCGCGCCTTACTACGTGTCCGAGCTCCTCGAAGGCGAGACGCTCCGCGAGCGGCTTCGGCGAGGAGTGCTGACTCTCAGCGAGGCCGTTGACTACGGCATGCAGATCGCCACCGGGCTGGCAGCCGCGCACGAGCGCGGGATCATCCACCGCGACGTGAAGCCTGAGAACGTGTTCGTCACCAGCGACGGCCGCCTCAAGCTCCTCGACTTCGGCGTCGCGAAGCTGGTCGAGAGTGCTCCCGCTCCCGTGATGCCTGCGGGCGGCGCGATTCACGGGACGCTGGTTGGCACGGTCGGATACATGTCTCCGGAACAGTTGCGTGGCGAGTCGGTTGACGCACGGACTGACATCTACAGCCTTGGTGCAGTGCTGTACGAGATGGTCACCGGCCACCGCGCCTTCGACAGCGAGACCTCGGTCGATACCGGGCTTGCGGCGCAGAGTCAGCATGACAGGAGGCCGCTCGCTGATTCATCGGCCACCAAGAGCGTGCTCACCATCGCGCTACGCTGCCTCGCCAAGGCTCCCGACACACGATTCGCATCGTGTCGCGAGCTGGCGGCGGCCCTCTCAGCCGCGCGGATGCCTCGAGACGATGGCGCGTGGCGCGCGCATCTACGTCCTCCAGTTCTTGTGGCGGCGCTTGCGCTCGTCACCGCAATCGCCGCACTCGTGGTCTGGACGTCGCAGCCGCGCCCTGGTGATGTGGGGCAGATTCAGTCGGTCGCGGTCCTGCCGCTCTCCAGTCTTTCGCGCAACCCCGACGACGATCTCTTTGCCGACGGAATGACGGGCGCGCTGATCAGCAATCTTGCCAAGATTCAGGCGCTCCGTGTGGTGTCGCGCACGTCGGTGATGCAGTACAAGAACACTCCGAAGAGCGTCCCGCAGATTGGCCGCGAGCTGGACGTGGACGCTGTCGTGGAAGGATCGATCGAGCGCGTGGGAAACCGTGTTCGGATCAGCGCGCAATTGATACGCACGGCCACGGACGAGCATCTCTGGGCGGAAGTCTACGATCGCGACGCCCGGGACGTGCTGATGCTTCAGAACGAGGTCGCGCAATCGGTAGCCAGGGAGGTGCGAGTCACGCTCACGCCACAGGAACGCGCCGGTTTCGCACGGGCGCGCCCGGTCGATCCGGTGGCCTACGAGCTGTATCTCAAAGCGCGAGTCGCGTGGAACGAGCGCACCGAAGGATCGATCAGGCGAGCGATTGCCTATCTCACGCAAGCCATCGAGCGCGATCCGAACTACGCCGCCGCCTACAGCGGCCTGGCCGACTGCTACCTCTCGCTCGGATTCTCGTTCGATGTCGGATCGGTGCCGCCTCACGAGGCCATCCCGAAAGCGAAGGCCGCAGCATTGAAGGCACTGGAACTCGATGCTTCATTGGGCGAGGCTCACAGTTCGCTCGCCTACGCGAAACTGAACTACGACTGGGACTGGCCC
>JALDXQ010000270.1:0-8348 GCA_032156805.1 Acidobacteriota bacterium | reverse complement strand
TCTGGCGCGAGATCGTCGGCGTCGTCGAGGCCGTTCACGAGGATGCCGTGCACCAGGCCGCGCCGGCGATGGTCTATTGGCCGACCATGATGGAGAACTACACCGGCACACCGCTGTGGAGCATGCGGGCGGTGAACCTGGTGATCCGCAACGACCAGGGCGGGCGAGAGAACCTGCTTGCCGGTGTCCGGAGCGCGGTGTCGTCGGTCAACTCGAGCATGCCGGTGTTCCTCGTTCGAACGATGAAGGACCTCTATGACGAGTCGCTGGCTCGAACATCATTCGCGCTCGTCATGCTGGGCATCGCCGCCGCGATGGCACTCGTTCTCGGCGTCATCGGCATCTATGGCGTGATCGCGTACGTGGTCGCGCAGCGCTCGCGGGAGATCGGCATTCGTCTGGCGCTCGGCGCAGCGCCGGCCGGGTTGATGCGGATGTTCGTCCGCCAGGGGCTGGTGCTGACGACGATCGGCGCCGCCGTGGGTCTGGTGACAGCCGTCGCCCTGACGCAGTGGATGTCGTCGCTGCTGTTTGGCGTCGAGCGCCTCGACCCGCCGACCTATGCCGCGGTGCTGGGCGTACTCGGCATGGCCGCCGCACTGGCCAGCTACCTCCCGGCCCGCAGGGCCGCAGCCATCGATCCGGTTGAAACGCTGACAGCGGAGTAACTCGCATGATTCGCACAACGATGATCGTGACGTTCGGGCTCACGGCGCTGCTGGGTGCCAATCTCCTGCGCGCGCAACAGGGGCCGGCTGGCTTCGAGCTCGCGCTGGTCGACGTCGATGGGACGAAGAAAGTGCTGGGGCAGCTTCCGCCGACCGTCTATGCGCCGCGTATCGCACCGGATGGAAAGCGTATTGCGTTCGAGACGCGCGATCTGTCGGGTCCCGATGGACCGCGGCTCTGGACGGCGGAGATGTCGAACATCGCTGGCCGCAAGGCGCTCCCGCTCGTCGTCGGCCAGATCAACTGGGCGCCGATGTGGACACCGGATGGCCAACGTCTCGTGTTCATCGTATCGAGCAAGGATCGACCAGACGCCGTCTACTGGCGTCGCGCCGACGGCACCGGCGACGCCGAGCACCTGATCGATACGCGGGCGGCAGAAGGCTGGAATGGTGGTGGAGCGCAGATGCGCTTCCTCACGTTGACCGGCAATGGGGACTACGGGATCTCTCTCTTCGACATGACGTCACGAACAGTCACACGGCTCGTCGACTTCCCCGCGTCGGCCCAACACAGCAGCAGCACATCACCCGACGGGAAGTGGATGGCGTATGCGTCCAATGAAACCGGGCGCTACGAGGTGTGGATCGAGCCATTGCCACGCAGCGGTGCACGCCTGCAGGTCACCCGCGAGGGAGGATCGCATCCGCTATGGGCGCCGGATGGCCGATCCCTTTACTTCGATCGCGACCATCAGATGTTCCGCCTCACGTTGAACACGCAGGACATGGCGACCATCGGCGAGCCCACGCCCCTGTCGATCAAAGGGTTCGCTCAGGCAGAGTATCGACGGCAGTTTGACCTCATGCCAGACGGGCGGCAGTTCCTCGTGCTGTTTCCGATCTCTGCCAGTAGTTCAGGCCGCGATTGAGTTCGACGACGTTCATTCGCTTCGCAGGGCGATCAGCGGATCGGTACGCACTGCGCGGCGAGCGGCAGGCAGCACCGCGGCGGCACCCGCGATGACGAGCGTCGTGGCTGCCACCGTGACGCTCAACCCATCGACGCGATCTGTTGCGAGCCCCAGCTCGCTGAACACGCGGGCGATCCAGAGTGACAACACGCCTCCCACCGCCACACCCGAGCCGACCATCATCGCGCCTTGTTTGAGCATGCTGCTCACGATGCGAGCCGAGTCCGCACCCAATGCGATGCGAAGCGCAAGCTCCACGCGACGCGACGCGACATCGTGGGCGAAAATGCCAAAGAGTCCAATCGTGCCAAGGACGAGCGCCAGTAGCGCGAATCCCATGAACGTCGCCGTCAGCACTCGTCGTACGGGCACACCAGGCGAAGCCGAGATCACATCCTGCAACGACCGCACACGATATACGGGAAGACTGCTATCGAGGCGCGCGACCTCTTCGCGAATAGTGGCGATCACGTCCCCTTCCGGGCGACTACTTCGCGACACGATGATGCTGCTGCGCGACGGTGACTGCAGTGCTGACAGATATGCGGTCGGCATCGGAAGTTCGTCGAGTGCGCGGTGCTTGACCTCGCCAACGACGCCAATGACTTCGGCGAGTTGTGACCTGGCGGCCAACCAGATCTGACGGCCGACCGGCCGCTCGTTCGCGAACAACCTCGCTGCGAGCGACTCGCTGATCACCACACGTGGTGGACCTGCTGAGTTGTCGCTCGCGGTGAAGAATCGCCCGGACACCAGCGGAATTCGCATCACGTCGAGATAGCCGGGACCTGCTTCGCGCACCACGGCCTCGCGTCCGATCTCTCCCGGCCCAAGACTGACCAGGCTGCGTCCCGTGTCCCCGGTCAACGGGATCTCATTGACGATGGCCATCGAGCCGGGCCTGAAGCGTCCGTCCAAAGCACTTTGGAGGGTTGAGTAGAAAGACACGGCACGTTCGTCGGAATAGCTCGCGCCTGGCAGCGACACTTGCAACGCCAGCACTCCGCGGGCATCGAACCCCGGGCTCATCGCGAGCAGTCGAAAAAGACTCTGCCCCACAAGCGTGACGCACGTGAGCAGCACAAACGCGACAGCCACTTCACCGGCGACGAGCACGCGGCGTGATCGGAGTTCGGCCGGCGCCGCCGTAGCGCCGCGTCGCAATGCATCGACGACGCTCCGTCGCGACGCAGCCCGCGCCGGCAGCAGCGCACAAAGACACGCACACATCAACGCGACCGCAGCGACGAACGCAAGGACCTGCCAGTTGACGGCGACCTCACGCTGCGCGACGCCGCCGAACTGCTCGAGCGCCAGTGTTGCCGCCACTGGCGTCATCCACAGCGCGAGCAGCACACCACTGGCAGTCCCCATCGCAACGAGTGCCAGCGCCTCCAGCAGTAATTGCCTCACGATCTCGGAGCGCCGTGCGCCAAGCGCACTTCTGACAGCCAGCTCGCGGCGACGATCGATCGACCGCACGATCAAGAGACCTGCAAAGTTCGTGAAGGCAATGAGCATCGCCAGTGCAACGGCGGCCGCGAGCAGACTCAGCATGCTCGACGCGCTTCCTGTTATCGCTGTGACAACCGGGATCGTCGCGACGCGCGCGGGTGGCCCAGCCGGACGACTCACCTCGCCAAGCGCAGCTTCAAGTGACGTGGAAGGAACATCTGGAGCGAGGCGGGCGACTACGCTCACGGGGTATCCCGCGCGGGCCTGGTCCGGGGTGATGGAGATCGGCCTCCACACATCCGACGGATTGAGCTCGAAGAGGAACCGCGCAGGGAGCACGCCGACGATCGTGTGCGGCTGACTGCCGAGAACGATCTGACGTCCGATGACGTTCGGATCGCTTGCCAGCTGCGCGCGCCAGAAGCCGTGGCTGAGCATGGCCACCGGGCGCCCGACATCGTCGGCCTCGAACGGGCGACCCATCGACGGAGCCACGCCGAGCAGGTTGAAGAATCCGGTCGTCACGTCCGTGACACTCAGTCGCTCGGCGGCGCCGAGCCCAGTCAATGTGAGGTTCGTTCCTTCGTAGGCTTCAAGTGTCGCCAGTAATCCCGCACGCTCGCGCCACACCTCGAAGATCGGATAGTTCACCCTGCGTGGCGATGCGGCAGGCTCGTCGACTGGTGTGACACCAACGATGACGAGGGCGTCGGGATTCGCAAATGGTGGCGGCGTGAACAGTACCGCGTCGACGACGGCGACGATCGATGCACCCGCGCCGAGCGTCAGCGATAGCGTCAGGATCGCGGCGGTCACGCTGGCTGGTGAACGCCGCAGATTTCTGAAGAGATGCAGCAGGTCGACGAGCATGTCGCCACGCATCGCAGCGAGCATGCCACATCATGGTGTAGGAAGCGACGGTACGACAACGAGTTACAGAGTGCGTTTCTCGTCGTCTGTTCGATATCGGGATTCCGGCGTCCGTTGGCGCGCCAGCGGCTAGCGAACGAACTTCAGGACTCCGCGCGCTGACGACAATACCAGCGTGCCGTCCGTCATCGTGACGGTGCTCTCGCCGCTGAGCAGACGGGTATAAACACTCTCGAATGCCATCGTGGGACAGGCCGCTCGCGTGCACGCCAGAGCTGGACCTGCCTTGAGCGTCGACCCGGACAACTCGAATGCGCCGCTGCACATGTTGCAGTCCGCACGTGTCGACAAACGACCGTTGTCGAACGTCAGCGTGTAGGTCGCGCCGGATGGAGTGGCTTCTTCCACTTGACCGGCGGACTGGAGGAACACGAGTTTCCAGGTTCCGGCGAGCTGCTCGGTCGTGAGGGTCAACGAGCCGCCCGCCGACGAAGGTGACGTCGGGATCGATGCGGACTCGGCGCAGCCGATAGCGAGCGAAGCGACGACGAGGAGACAAACAAGCGATTGCGAATTACTCATAACAACACAGGATTGCAATTCGTCAGCCACCCCACCAAATTCAGAGATCCCCGAGATCGCCCGGAAACCAGGGGATCTGACGCACAGACCGGTGTCGAGGAGCCGACACGGGAGTCCAGTCGCCCGACACGGATGAGGCTGCCGCAACTGCCCAGATACACGCCAGTTTGCCGCCTTTGCCTGCGTCTGCCAACCTCGGCATCGGCCTTGCGCGCTCCTCAGGGACCCAATTGTTCATCAGCGTATGAAGACGATCGCCCACGGCGCTCTCCTCCTCGTGATCGCTCTCGTGGTCGTGTGCGCGACCGCTGGTCCGGCGTTCGCCCAGGATGCATCGCGCTGCGCTCCGCGACAAATCAGCCGGTCCGAGCTGCTTGCCCTCGATCTCGAATCGCTGCTGGACATCAAGGTCGTCACCGCATCGAAGTTCTCCGAGAGTCAATCGGATGCACCCGGCATCATCTCGGTCGTTACACAGGACGAACTGCGCCGTTTCGGCGGGACCACCCTGAGAGAAGTGCTTGAGCGTGTGCCAGGCCTGTCGTCGAGCACCGCGTATTTCACCGATCGCAGCATGGTGGCGGCCCGCGGAGACCAGACCAAGATCAATGGCGGTCACGTGCTGTTCCTGATCAACGGACGGCCGACGCGCGAAGTGCTCGAAGGCGGGCTGGTCAGCGATCTGCTCGAATCCTTTCCCGTGAACGTCCTCGAGCGCATCGAGGTGATCAAGGGACCAGGGTCGGTCCTGTATGGATCGAACGCGTTCTCGGCGGTGGTCAACCTGATCACACGCGAGGCAGAGAACAACGGCCTCTCCTTCGGAGGCGCTCCTGGCGCTGGAGGCGCGCGGCAGGTGTCCGGTGAAGGGACCTACACGTGCGGCGACCTGCGCGTGGTCGGTGGCGCGCAGATCCATCAAGGTCCGGACTGGAACACGACCTACTGGTTCAACAACCCCATACCCGATGACCCGCTGGCTGCAGGCGTTCCGAGCGTGCAGAGCGCGACGATTCGCGATCACAGCGGTGGCGGCTTCGCCGGGGTGACCTACAAGAATCTGAGCGTGATGTCGTCGTTCACCGAGTGGCGAACCGCCGCGTTCGTGCGAGGCACCGTCGGTGAAAGCCACTGGAAGCGTGGATTCGCTGACGTCGGTTACGCGCTCAAGCCGACCGAGCAGTGGCGGATGAACCTGAACGCGACCTACACGAAAAATCTCTTCGACATCGACGAGTTTCCGTTCATAGGACGGGACTCGCACGAGACGCTGTTCGAGTGGGCGAACTTCGTCAGCCCGACTGCGCGCGATCAGGTCACCTTCGGCGTGCTGCACAGCCAGGTGCGCGGCCATGAGAACTACTTCGGCCTCGGCTTCCCGCTCACGATTTCAGAGGGGCGCCGATCGGCGTCTGCCGCATACGCCCAGATCGACCATCGTCTCGTGGACCGGGTCAAGCTGATTGGTGGATTCCAGGCAAACAAGATCGCCGGCCTCGCGCTCGACGTCGTGCCGCGCGGCGGCGTCATCTGGAGCCCGGCGCCGCGCTGGAACGTCAAGGCGCTGTATGGCCAGGCGTTCCGCGCGCCGAGCATCAACGAGACGTCTCTGAATCATCCCGGGCTTCAGGGCAACCCCTCGATACGGCCGGAGAACGTTGCCACATTCGACCTCGAGTTGAGCTATCACGGCGAGCGTGCCCAGGGCAGCGCGAATTTCTTCCACAGCCGGCACACCGACAGCATCGTCATCGACCCGAGCGAGCAGGTGTGGCGGTACGTGAACTTTGGAGAAGCCACGTTCCGCGGCGTCGAGCTGGATGGAAAGTACTACGTGAACCGGCACGTGTTCGTGCTCGGCTCATTCCTGCATCAGGCAAACAGCGACAGCAACGGGAACACCGACGTGACGCCCGTGCCGAACACGAGCGCCAAGGGCGGCGTCAGCTTTCAGAACGAGCGCGGCATCACGGTCAGTGTCTTCGACAACTACCAGGGATCGATCGATGGATTCTCGTCGGTGCTCAATCCCAGCCCCTCACCACGGCATCTGCTCAGCGCGCATGCCAGGCTCGAACTCGCGTCGCTCCTGAAAGCGCGACAGACCGCCGGCATCGCGCTTGTCGTCAACGGCGACAACCTGACCAACCAGAGCGTGTGGCTCCCCGACTGGGGCGCCAACACGGGCGACACGATCCCAGCACGACGCGGCCGCACACTGTACGTCGGCATCGAGATGTCGATGGGACGTCGGCCGACGACGCGGACTTCCGAGAGCAACTAGCCTCACCTGCGACCGCGATCTCTGCGGCCGTGCTAAGCTTGAGTGTTCGCGCCATCGCGCGCGTCGAATGGTGGGTGTAGCTCAGGGGTAGAGCGCCTGACTGTGGCTCAGGAAGTCGCGGGTTCGAGACCCGTCACCCACCCCAAACAAAATCCTGCTTTGCCGGTTTACGTGTGCGTGCTCTGTCTTTTCCAGAATTTCTCCGCCCTCGTAACTCTCAGGAACGCTACCTCACGGAGAGAAGGGCCGGGCATCCATTCGGGACGGCCAGCGCCAAAACACAACCCGCGGGCGTGCACCAGATTCCGGCGTCACCTTGATTGGCTGGCAGAACCGCTCGCCCGCCTTGCACTGGAACGTGACGCGACCCATGTAAATGACGTCGGTGGTGCTTTTGACGAAGTGCGTCTCGTCGATCTCGATCTGAGTCACTGCGGGATCGTTAGTGGCGCGGCCACTCAACCGCCTCGCAGTCGCAATCACCCGGGTGCCCTGGTCAGCCGACGCCCGCTCTACGACCGAGCCTTCCCCCACGTAGGCGATTCCTAGGATCCCCCTGCATCCAGAGCACCCGAAGGTCTTCAACGCGTCGGCACCCAATGGTGGAGATAACGGCTAACGCGACGAAGGCGACAACCCGAACCTTCACCTCGACCTCTATTCCGGCAGCTGCAACGGACGGCGCCCTAAATGAACCAACGCCACGCCGCCTCTACCGAACGTTCCAGATATGCCGGAATGTAGCCACCGAGCGCGAGCCGAACTCCGGTTTCCAGGCAGCTTCAGTTGTATCTCGAATCTCGCGGAATTGCTGCCACAGCGCGACCAGAGGTCCGACGAGCAGCAGGCTGAGGACGACCCAATCAATCAGCCGCAACTGGGGCCACAGTTCACTCCGCACTGACAGAAGCTGCACCACGGCAACGGTGAACCTAGGATCGCCAGGAACCACATTGCTCTCTCGTGCGAATCATGCCCACCCTCTCTTTAGGGATTATGAGCTAACGGGCTCCTGCCGGGAGGTGATTCCGAGCTAATAGGCGTGGACCGCCAACGGTGATGAGGCTTTGGTGAAGCCTGGCAAAACACGGACCCAAGTCCGACGACCAAGGTCCTTGATGGCTACGTGGTCGGCGGCCCGCGCCTTCCGCGCACGGTAGCTCGCCCGGCGGCAACGCGCGCAGCGCCGCCAAGTGGGACGTCGCCGCCGCGATCGCGCTGCCGGTAACCTGATCGAGCGGATGGCCATAGCGGCACACCGAGCGGGAGATTTCCCTAGATGAGCGACAGCAGCCAGCCGAGGACGGCGCCGACCAGCGCGCACAGCAGGACGACGCGCACCGACCGCCGACGCGCGGAGCGACGCGCGCGAGCGACCTCGAGGCCGTACGCCAGCAGCCGCGGACGATGCCCGCTACACTACTAGACTCTCATCTCGAGGTCGCGATGTGAGGCACCTGGGTCTCAGGGGCCCAGGTGTTCGTGTTGTTACGCCTGGTTCTCGGTCTGTTGCGC
>JALDXQ010000269.1:0-8348 GCA_032156805.1 Acidobacteriota bacterium | reverse complement strand
CGTTGTTCTGGCCACGCAGCGGGTTGACGCCGACGCCGGGCCGTCCCAGATTGCCTGTGACCATCGCGAGGTTGGCAATCGCGAGCACGGTGGTCGATCCCTGGCTGTGTTCGGTCACGCCGAGGCCGTAGTAGATCGCGGCATTGCCGCCGGTCGCATAGAGGCGCGCGGCGCCGCGGATGTCTTCGGGCTCGACGCCGGTGTACTCACTCACGGCTTCTGGCGAGCGGCTCGGATCAGAAACGAACGCGGCCCATTCCTGGAACGCGTCCATGTCGCAGCGCGCCCTGACGAAGGTCTCGTTGACCAGTCCTTCGGTCACGATGACGTGAGCCATCGCGGTCAGGACCGCTACGTTGGTGCCCGGCGTGAGCGGCAGATGGACGCTGGCATCGATGTGCGGCGTGCGCACCAGGTCGATCCGTCGCGGATCGATGACGATCAGCTTCGCGCCCTGACGGAGCCGTTTCTTCATGCGGCTCGCGAAGACCGGATGCCCGTCGGTCGGGTTGGCGCCGATCACCATCATCACATCGCAGTCCTCGACCGAGTCGAAGTCCTGCGTGCCGGCGGACGTGCCGAATGCCGTCTTGAGCCCGTAGCCGGTCGGCGAGTGGCAGACGCGCGCGCAGGTGTCGACGTTGTTGACGCCGAACCCGGCGCGAATCAGCTTCTGGACCAGGAACGTCTCTTCGTTCGTGCAGCGCGATGACGTGATGCCGCCCACAGAGTCGCGGCCGAAGTGCTCCTGGATGCGTGCGAACTCCGACGCCACTCGGCCAATCGCTTCCTCCCACGTGGTCTCGCGCCACGGGTCGGTGATCTTCTCGCGCACCATCGGCTTGAGCTGACGCTCCTGGTGCGTCGCGTAGCCCCATGCGAAGCGCCCCTTTACACACGAGTGGCCGCGATTCGCCTTGCCGTCCTTGTACGGCACCATGCGCACGACGGTCTCGCCGCGCATCTCCGCTTTGAACGAGCAGCCGACGCCGCAATACGCGCACGTGGTGACGACCGAGTGCTCGGGCTGACCGATCTGAATCAGCGACTTCTCGCTGAGCGTGGCTGTGGGGCACGCCTGCACGCAGGCGCCGCACGAGACGCACTCGCTGTCGAGGAAGCTCTCGGACATCCCGGGCGAGACCCGGCTGTCGAAGCCGCGGCCGGCGATCGTCAACGCGAACGTGCCCTGTGTCTCTTCACACGCGCGCACGCACCGGTTGCAGACGATGCACTTGGAGGCGTCGTAGGCGAAGTAGGGATTGCTCTCGTCCTTCGGCATCCAGCCTGGGTTGGCGACGCCGTTCTGCTTCTTGAAGACGTGGTTGGCGCCGTCGTAGCCGTAACGAACGTCGCGCAGGCCGACTGCTCCTGCCATGTCCTGCAGCTCGCAGTCGCCGTTGGCCGCGCACGTCAGGCAGTCGAGAGGATGGTCGGAGATGTAGAGCTCCATCACTCCGCGTCGCAGACGCTGCAGCCGATCGGTCTGCGTGTGGACGACGAGCCCTTCGGCCGCCGGCGTGGTGCACGATGCCGGCGTGCCGTTGCGGCCGTCGATCTCGACGAGGCACAGGCGGCACGAGCCGAACGCCTCGATGCTGTCGGTGGCGCAGAGCTTCGGAATCTGCGTTCCCAGCTCCGTCGCCGCGCGCATGATCGACGTGCCGGCGGGCACCGTCACCTTGTTGCCGTCGATCGTCAGCGTGACGGTCTTCGTCGATGTCGATGCGGGTGTTCCGTAGTCGATCTCTTTGATCAGCATGTGGCCGCCTGTGGAAAATTCTTAACGCGGAGATCGCGGGGATCGCAGGGCGCGGGTCGCCCGCACTGCGTGCGGCATGGGGCGAGCGCGATTGCGCTCGCTCCATGACCGGCCGAAGGCCGGTGCGACCTGCGGCCGTCTTCGCGATCCCTGCGATCCCTGCGTTGAAAAACCCATCACCGAAAGTCCGCCGGAAAGTGCTTCATCGCGCTCATGACCGGATACGGCGTCAGTCCGCCCAACGCGCACGCCGATCCGAACGTCATCGTCTGGCACAAGTCGGCGACGAGCGCGAGATTGTCCGCGCGATCCTCACCGGTGATGACCTTGGCGATCGTTTCCGCGCCGCGCGTCGAGCCGATGCGGCAGGGCGTGCACTTGCCGCAGCTTTCGATCGCGCAGAACTCGAAGGCAAACTGTGCCTGGCGCGCCATGTCGACGGTGTCGTCGAACACCACGAGGCCACCGTGGCCGACCAGGCCTTCTTTCGCGGCAAAGGCTTCGTAGTCCATTGGGGTGTCGAAGAGCGCCCGCGGGAAGTACGCGCCAAGCGGCCCGCCGATCTGCACCGCCTTGACCGGGCGGCCCGATGCGGTTCCGCCGCCGATGTCATCGACCAGCTCGCCGAGCGTGATGCCGAACGCCGTTTCGAATAGCCCCCCGCGCCTGATGTTGCCCGCGAGCTGAAACGGCGTCGTCCCGCGCGAACGACCCATGCCGAAGTCCCCGTAGGCTTGCGCGCCTTCGCTGAGGATGAAGGGCACCGCCGCCAGGCTGAGGACGTTGTTGATGACGGTCGGGCGATCGAACAGTCCGTGATGCGCCGGAAGCGGCGGCTTCGCGCGCACGATGCCACGCTTGCCCTCGAGGCTCTCGAGCAGCGCCGTCTCTTCACCGCAGACGTACGAGCCCGCGCCCATTCGCACGTCGAGATCGAACGCGTGCCTGGAGCCGGCGACGGCGGTCCCGAGCAGGCCGGCGTGCCGTGCGATCGCGATCGCCGTGCGAAGGGTGGCGATCGCGTGCGGGTACTCCGACCGCACGTAGATGTAGCCTGTGGTCGCCCCGACGGCGAGGCCGGCGATCGTCATCCCCTCGATGAGCGTGAAGGGATCGCCCTCCATCAGCATGCGATCGGCAAACGTCCCGCTGTCGCCTTCGTCGGCGTTGCAGACGATGTACTTCTGGTCGGACGAGGTGTCGAGCACCGTCTTCCACTTGATGCCGGTGGGGAAGCCGGCGCCGCCGCGTCCGCGCAGCCCCGACTTCGTCACTTCATCGACAATGGCGGCCGGCGTCAGCGACAGCGCACGCGCCAGTCCCTTGTAGCCGCCAGTCGCGAGGTATGCCTCGACGGAGATCGGGTCGATCACGCCGCAGCGGGCAAACGTCAAACGAGTCTGGCGGGCGAAGTAGTCGATCTGCTCGACTGGGCCAAGCGACCTGGGGTGCGTGTGGAGTTGATCGAGACCAAGGCTCACGAGATCGCCGACGTCTTCGATGTCGAGCGGCCCAAACCCGTGCCGGACGCCGTCGATCTCGATCTCGACCAGCGGTTCGAGCCACAGCAGGCCCCGGCTGCCTGTTCGCACCATCTCGATCGGCTGACCCGCGCGGGCAGCGGACTGCCGAACCGCAGCGGCCATCTCGTCGGCGCCAACGGCAAGCGCTGCGGCATCGCGCGGGATGAAAAAGCGCCGCGTCATGACTGGATTTCCTGCAACAGCGCATCGAGCTTTGCTGCCGTCAGGCGGCCGACGACGCGGCCATCGACCATTGCCGATGGGGCCGTGGCGCAGAGACCAAGGCAGTAGATGGATTCGAGCGTGACGTTGCGGTCTGCGGTGGTCTCGCCGCACGCGATGCCAAGGCGACCTTCGGCGCGAGAGACCAGCAATTCACCTTTCACTGCCTGACACGCCTCGGCGCGGCATAGCTTGATCACGTGGCGGCCCGGCAGTTCCTGCCGGAAGTCGTGATAGAAGGTCACGACCCCGTGCACCTCTGCACGCGTCAGGTTCAATTCGCTGGCGATCACGCGAACGGCCTCGGGCGGTACACACCCGAGGGCATCCTGCACGGCGTGAAGAATGGGCAGCAGCGGACCTTCCTGCTGTCTGAACCGCGCCACGATCGCGTACACGACGTCGGTAGCGGCGGATGGAGCGTCGGTCGTCACAGCGCGATCCGTTCCTTGCCCGCATAGATGTTGAAGCTGCCGTCGCGGACGAAGCCAAGCAGCGTCACCCCGGATTCGCGTGCGAGCTCGACGGCCAGGCTCGATGGTGCGGACACAGCGGCGACGACCGGGATGCCGGCGACGACCGCCTTCTGCACGATCTCGAAAGACGTTCGCCCGCTGACGAACAGGACGCGATTGCTCAAAGGCACTTCATCCTTCATCAGCGCTGCACCGATCACCTTGTCCACGGCGTTGTGACGGCCGACATCTTCAGCCGTGTGGAGCACGCGCCCGTCACAATCGAACAGGCCGGCGGCATGGAGCCCCCCGGTCCGTTCGAACGTCTCTTGCGCGGAGCGCAGCGAGTGCGGCAACGAGTCGATGATTGTGCGCGCAATCATGACGTGGCCATTGATGCGGCGAACACCTGCCATGAGGTCGTCGATTGACCGCCTGCCACAGACGCCGCACGAAGAGTTGGCGGCAACATGCCTTCGCCCCTGCATGGCGCCCTGAGCGCGGACGGCTGCTTCACCCTGCAGCCACACTGACAGCACGTTGGCCGAGCCCCGTCCGTCCTCGTCGGTGCAGTAGCGCATCGCTGACACATCGCTGCGCGACTGCACAATCTGCTCTGAGAGGAGAAACCCTGCGGCGAGATGGCGGTCGGCGCCCGGCGTCCGCATGATGACGACGAAGGCCTCGCCGCCGAGACGCAGTTCGAGCGGCTCCTCGGCTGCAGCAACGTCGCTGACCGCAAGGCCATCGTTTGCGGCAACGCGCACGACGTCCACTTCCTGCACGCCAGGATTCATCGACGGTCCACGAAGGATCGCCGACCGTTGCGGTGGCGGTCCAATTGGTTGATCTGATGAAGCTATCGAGGAAGCCGATGAAGAAAGGCCGCCGGGTAGACGGCCGGGTTTGCCCTATTTGCGCCGGGATTTCACCGGCGGCTCGATCTCCTTGGCGCATTCGAACGCCGCGACAACGAGGGGCGAAATCGGGTCGCGGTCGACGGCCACGAGCCCGACGCTGTGTTCCACCAGCGGGTCGGTCAATGGGACCGCACGCACGTCTGAGATGGGGCCCAGGACGTCGAGGAAATACTCGGGGATGATGCAGGTGAGGCCCATGAGCCGCACGGTCGCGCAGAGATTGATCACCGAATTCGTTTCCAGCCGCGGGATGGGGGTGCTGTTCGCGTCGCGGAAGGCGCGATCGATGATGCGTCGGTTCTGCATGTCCGGTGTGAGCAGACACAGAGGCTGCTTCGCTGCGTCGCTCCAGCTCACCGAATGTGCGTCCGCCAGTTCGTGATCGGTGCGCACGAGCAGGCAGTAGCGCTCCATGTAAATGCCCTCGGAACGCATGCCTTCAATCGGTTCGTTGTCGAGATACGTCAGGCCCACGTCGATCGAAAAGTCCTCGAGATGGCGCAGGATCTCAATGGAACTCTGCGAGAGGATCGTCAGCTCGATCTGTGGGTGGCGCGCCTGGATGGCCTTCGTCATCAGGGCGGCCATCGGCAGGGCGGATGGGATCACCCCAACCGACAGGTGACCGGACAGCGCTCCGGACGTATCGCGGAGCGTGGCGATGTCCTGCTGCAGGGAGGTCCAGTTGTCGAGGATCGCGTTCGCCCATTTCAGGACCCGTTCGCCGTCGGGCGTCAGCCCGTGAAACCGGTGACCGCGCTCGACGATGGGGACTCCGAGCTCCTGCTCGAGCTGGCGAATACGGCCAGACAGGGTCGGCTGCGTGACGTGGCAGGCCTGGGCCGCGCGCGTGAAGTGTTTTTCGCGCGCGAGCGCGACCAGGTATTGAAGTTGTCGGATGTCCATCTCGCTTCGGCGGTCAACGGAACCACACATTCAGAGCGTGGTTCAAATAGGCTCTGTCGATGATCTGATAGACAGGCCCGATGGTCGAACCCGTTCAGCTCGGCGGATACTGTGGACTTCCTCGAAAGCGAGCTCTTCACATGCTGTTGATTGTTCGACTCCGAGACGTCCTCAGTGCGTCCCGCAGCGCGATTGTCCTGACGGTTGCCCTGATGTCCTCGCCGGTGTGGGCGCAGGCACAGAATCAACAGACGCCACCGGCGGATCCTCCGGCGTCCACTCCCACCGACGAAAGCGTGTTCAAGCTGGGTGAGATCGTCTACGTGCTGGGCCAGGATCCGGGCGCTCCCGGTGTCGGTGGCTCAGTCGTCACGCGCGAGCAGCTCCAGACGTTCGAGCGGACCCGCCTTGACCAGGCGGTGAACATGGTACCCGGCGTGGTCAGCACCTTCGATGCGAACGGCCGCCGCAACGAATCGGACATCTTCGTGCGCGGCTTCGGGCGGCAGCAGGTTCCGTTGATGATCGATGGCGTCCGCATCTACCTCCCGGCTGACAACCGGCTCGACTTCGGTCGCTTCCTCACGGCCGATGTCGCGGCGATCCAGATCCAGAAAGGCTACGCGTCGGTGCTCGACGGTCCCGGCGCGATGGGCGGCGCGATCAACCTCGTCACGATCGAGCCCACGCAGGAGTTCGCAGCCGAGGGTGGATTGTCCGTCGGTGGCCGCGACGTCGAGGGCTGGACGGCCCATGGCATCGTCGGGACACGGCAGCCGTATTACTACGTGCAGAGCAGCTTCGCGCTCTCGGATCGCGACTCGTGGTCGCTGTCTGGCAACTATGAGCCGACGAGCAATTCACTGCAGCCAGGCGGCGAGCGGCTCAGTTCCGATACCGAAGACTGGCGGTTGAACTTCAAGTTCGGCTACACGCCGAACACGACCAACGAGTACACGTTCAACTACACGAAGCAGGCCGGCGAGAAGGGCGCACCGCTGAACGTCTACAACAATCCTCCTGTGCCGCCGAACAGCTACTGGCGTTGGCCATGGTGGGACGTGCAGAACACGTCCGTGCTGACCACAACGCAGCTCTCGCCCACGTCCTACCTGAAAGTGAAGGCGTACTACAACACGTTCTCGAACGGGCTCGATGCATTCGATGACAGCACCTACACGACACAATCTGCGGCCGGACGCTTTCACAGCCCGTACGATGATCACGCGTACGGAACGTCGCTGGAGTTCGGCACGACACCGGTGGAGAGATACACGCTCAAGGCCGCCTTTCACTACCGGAACGACGTGCACACCGAGCAGCAGACCAGCCGCCCGACGCATCCCACGCTGAGCACGACGGAACCATTGCAGGAGCAGTCGCAATACACCTGGTCGCTGGCGCTCGAGGACACGTTCCGCATCACGCCGACGGTGGACATCGTCGGCGGTCTCAGTTTCGACCAGTACCAGATCACGAAGGCCGAGGAATTCACGGCCGCCGCCGGCAGCTTCGAGTACCCGAAGGGCGGCGCCGACGCCGTGAACTGGCAAGCGGCCGTTCTGTGGCGTCACGCGCCGAGCGGAGAGTGGCACGCCAGTGTATCCGACCGATCGCGCTTCCCGGTGATCTTCGAGTTGTACAGCACGCGCTTCGGCTTCGCCACGCCAAACCCTGACCTCGGCCCCGAACGGGCCACCAATCTCGACGTTGGGTGGAGCGGTAATCTTGCCGGCCGCGCGCAAGTTGCCGCCGCCGTCTTCTACAGCGACGTGCGGGATCTGATTCAAACCGTCGTGTTGCCCGACACCACGACGCAGACGCAGAACGTCGGTAATGGGAACTTCGGAGGCGTCGAGTTGTCGGTGGACCTTCCGCTCGGAACCGAGGTTCGCGCTGGCGGGAACTACACCTACACGCACCGCGAGATCACCGATGCCTTGCAGCCCAACCTGCGTCCCACAGGCGTACCGACCAACAAGGCTTTCCTGTACACGACCTGGCGGCCCACGATTCCGCTGCGGATCACACCAAGCCTCGAGCTCGCTGATGACCGCTGGAGCGACGTGAATCCCGCACCGGCGTTCCCGTATGTGAAGACCGGTGCGTACGCCCTGCTCGATCTCGACGCGACCTACGAGCTCCCGCGCGGGCTCGACGTGAGCGTCGGGTTCAAGAACCTGCTCGACGACAACTTCGAGCTGGCCTGGGGCTATCCGCAGCCGGGGCGGACGTTCTATGTGAAGACGAGGATGCTCTTCTGACGCTGGTCGGTGCGAGCGCCCTTCGATCGTCGGTGCGAGCTCGATTGTCGTCGGTGCGCTCACACTGTTGCTTGTCGCTGCGGCGGGCGATCGCTTGCATTGAGGGAGCGAATCCCTGTGGAGGCGACCGACAGACGGCGCCTGACCGCGCGAGAAGGCCCTGGGCATCCGCGAGGTTGAGCGCGTCGGCCTCGCAGCTCGTGGCTCGGATCGTACTGGCGCGACCCGAGCGTCACGCGGCCGACGACGCCATCGCAGCGCGGTCCGGTCGCCGTAACGGGATTCGCGGACGCGAT
>JALDXQ010000268.1:0-8360 GCA_032156805.1 Acidobacteriota bacterium | reverse complement strand
AACGCTGGTGCATCATGGCTCGTCAAGCTGGCCGCTGACCGCGGGAGGACTCGCGTGCGGAAATTGAGGAGGTGTGGCGAAGAACGACGAGCGAATGCACGGAAAACGTCTGATCGAGCGTGTCACTCCGTCCTCCTGGTCTCCTGAAGACCATGGGGATGGCGGCCCGACCATCCGATACCTGCAGCGGATCCGCTGCACCCTTTCTAGTGTTCTCGCTTTGTCGAGTATACGCTCGCTCTTGTCACGCCCATCGAGCAGGTTCGGTGAAGCCTTCCTGAATCATGCCTTCGCTGAACGCCATGCCGCTTCGATGACGCTGTTCAGTTCCGCTCCAATCAGAATGGCGATGCTCGAGACATAGAACCACAGCATCGTGACAATCGCGCCTCCGATTGCCCCGTAGGTGGCGGTGTAGTCGGCGAAGTTCGCGACGTACAGCTTGAACGCGAAGGACGACCCCAGCCAGAGACCGGTGGCCAGGACCGAGCCCGGTGTGATCCAGACCCAGCGTGCGCGGCGGTTTGGCGCGAAGTGGTACACGAGGTCCACACCGAATACGACGCAGGCAATCATGACTGGCCATCGGAGCACCGTCCACAGCACGGCCGCAACTGGTCCCAGCCGCAACCAGTCGGCAATTCGGAACGCAACGGACGGTCCTATCAACACCAGCGTGAACGACACCACGATGAACAGCGCGAGAGCCACGGTCAGTACAACCGCGACTAATCGGCGCTTCCACCACGGTCGCCGCTCGGCGACATCGAACGCGCGGTTCAGTGCGTCGATGATCGCAACCATCGCCGCGGAGCTGCTCCAGATGGCGCCGGCGACACCAATCGTCAGCAAGCTGGCTTGACTTCCATCGGCGATCTCTTCCAGTTGGACGCGGAGCAGTTCCACCAATTCTTGCGGAGCGATCCTGTCGAGAGCCGCAAGAAGCGCGCTGAACGTCGTGTCCAGCGGAACGTAGCCGATGAGCGCAACCAGGAAGAGCAGTGCCGGAAAAAGCGACAGCAGGAAATAGAAAGAGAGCTGTGCCGCCAGACCGAGGCAATTGTCCTCTCCAATCTCCTTCACTGTGCGCCGCAACACCTGCGACCACGAAATCGGTGCAGCGAAGTGAATCGACATGTCACTTTCATTTTGCAAGGGTTCAGCCATCTGTTTCTTGCTCTTTCGCCGTATCGACCCACAGGCCCAGTATCGTGTCGCCACCGCTCTCCCGAAACGCATCGAGAGCACGGTCGCGTCCATCGAGCGCCTGGGACAGAACCTCCTGAAACTCGAAGGTCGATCGGATCGAATCAAAATGTGAACGGCCGAGCGCTTGAGTGGGGAAATAGCCTTTGCCGACCGCGCGCTGCAAACAATCCAACCCTCGCTCGTAGTCCCCAGCGTCACACAGCAGCCATCCCTCCTGGAAGACGGCCTCGGGATCCTCGCTGACCGTCAGCGTGCTGTAGACAGACGAATCAAACACCATGGCGGCGGGCCGGCGATCCAGCCACGCCCCAAGGTAATCGGCCCACGTCTGGAGCACTCCGGAGTGCGACCTGCTGCGCATGCTCCTCAGGACTTCGCGGGCATCATCGCGCCGTCCCGTCAGACCAAGGCCAATCACCCGGTTCGCGTCCTGTGTGCCTGTCGGAGATCCTCCGCACTCGATTGCCAGCAGCCGTTCGATGTCGCCGCTCACGAGGAGCGTTTCTTCGACGCTCGTGGGGACGTTCGGATCCAGCCGACGTGCCTCTGTGTGGGCGGCCAGAGATGCCTCGTTGAGCCCGCAATAGCGGCAGGCGTGGACGAGACCAGCGAACAGCTCTGCGTCGTTGCCGTGGCGCCGAGCCTCATCGAGCAAGCGGATCAGTGCTCGTGATGCCTGCCCGGTGTCAGCTTCCAGACTCGCGTAGTACTTGTGGGCAATCGCCAGCCGTGGATTGAGCTCGAGGGCTCGCTTGAAGGCAGCTTCCGCGTGCGTGTCGCCATCTCGGTTGCCGTCGACGTATTTGCCAGCCAGGTGATGGCAGCGGCCGAGACGGGCCCAGGCCGGGGCGAAACGTGGATCGAGTTCCAGGCACCGCTCGTACAAGAGCCGCGCACGCGCGAGTGACTCATGACTCCGCGCCAGATCATTCGCTCGAAGATAGAACTCGAATGCGTGCGGGTCACGAGGTGTGTCGATATCAGGTGCGGCCGCCTTCAGGAGGGGAGACGAAAGTGCCTCCACGACGCGACGTGAAAGCTCATCGTGGAGCTCGAGTAGGTCCTTCGTCGACGATTCGATGGTGTGGGACGCCAGCAGCGTGCCGCCCGGGACCTCGACGAGTTGCGCCGAGGCTCGGACCTGGTCACCGGATCGCAGCAGCGTTCCGAGGATCACACGATCGACCCCAGCCTCTCGTCCCAGTGCCTTCAGGTCGGGCGAGCTGCCTGCAAACCGTGCGGCCACGGCGCTCGAACGGACGATCAGGGACTCGATATTCGCCAATGACGTGGCGATCGCCTCCGGCAGGCTGTGGGCGAGAAAGTCCGAATCCGGATCTGGCCGCAGCAACTGAAAGGGCAGCGCGACAACACGCGTGAGTGCGTGGGCGAGCACCGGCTTTTCGTGACCGTCATCGCTAGAAATCCTGTCCAGCTCGGCGGCCATTTCCGCGGCCGACGTAGGGCGGTCGACAGGTTGCTTGGCGATGGCCCTTCGAATCAGGCGATCGACCGCGTTGACGACAGGCGAGCCGGTCAGTGCCGGCGGCTGTTCGTACATGACGGCATGGAGAAGCTCAGAAAGGCTGGAGCCCGTGAACGCGGTCCGGCGCGCAAGCATCTCGAACAAGAGAGCGCCCACGGCGAACAGGTCGCTGCGGACGTCAGCCGGCCCCCCTGCGAGACGTTCGGGAGCCATGTAGTGTGGTGTGCCTGCGACAAACCCGGTGATCGTCAGCCTATCTCCGGTGACCTCGTCCGCTTTGCCTTCGATTTGAGCCAGGCCAAAGTCGAGCAGTTTCACACCATGCGTGGTCAGGAAAACATTGGACGGTTTCAGGTCGCGATGGATGATGCCACGAGCGTGCAGCGCGGATAGCGCCGCGAGGATGTCGCGGCCGATCGCGACTGCCTCCGACACGTCCAGCGATCCCCTGCGCAGACGCTCCGCAAGCGGCTCGCCATCGAGGAGTTCCATCGCGATGAAGAGATCGCCGCGGTCCTCACCGATCTCGTAGATCTGACAGACGTGCGGGTGATTGACGGCCGCGGCGGCGCGCGCTTCCCGCCAGAATCGTGCGCGTGCGACGTCGTCGTACTGGAGCGACATCATCTTGAGCGCCACCGGTCGCTCCAGGCGCTCGTCGCGTGCCGCGTAGACGACTCCCATGCCGCCCTGTCCGATCTTGTGCGAGACAACGAAGTGCCCGAGCCGCTCGCGTACTTCCGTGTGAGATAGGTTGGGTGCCGGGGACGAATGACTCGGCAGTGGAGGCACCAGCCAGTCGAGACAAGCGCGCACCCAGCCACGGGCCGTGCGATCCGGCGCCTGTTCGTCTGGCGGAGCCAGCCTCCGTGAACGGTTGGGGTCTGTCATCGTTCTCCTGCATCGCTATGAGTCATCGAGTCCAACGAAACACGCCCCGGTGTTGTGTGTACCTCCTATCTGGTCGTCTGCGGAGAGAGAGGGACTGCACGCTTGTGCGCCGGCGACGAGCGTGCGCAGAAGCCGCCTGACCTCACGATGGTCGGACACGCGAAACTTCGCGCACGATGGACGGTGGCCTACGGCGACCGTCACGCACGATTGCGGCAGGGCGCGGAACAGATCTTCATCAGTGCAATCGTCGCCAATGGCCATGACGAAGCAGTCATCGGCAACCTCGGCGTGCAGGCGTCGAGCGACGAGCGCCTTGCTGACTCCCCGCAGTCTCACTTCGATCACCTTGCTCCCTTCGATCACTTCGAGCGGCTGATTGCTCAGAGTGTCGCCGAGCAGCATACGGAGCTCATGTGCCTGCCGGGCGCCAAACTCCCGTTGGGCTCGGCGGAAATGCCAGGCAAGCGATGCGCTCTTCGTCTCAACGTGAGACCCGGGCGTGCTGGCCGCGAACTGTTCGAGGATGGGTCTAATCCTCTCGATCCAGTTCGATGCGATGTCGGCCGCCGCCTGCCATGGCTCCCCAATGGCAGGACGATGCCAGAATCCGTGTTCAGCCCAGAGGGCCAGTGGGAGATGGGCAAACCATGCTTCCAGCGTCGTGTGAGGTCGCCCGCTCACGAGATCCAGCTGCACTCCCGGTGTCCTCGTCAAATCGCCAAGCAGGGCGAGAACTTCCTCATCCGGCGCGGCCAGTTCGGGTGCCCGCGCGATTGGCACGAGCGTCCCGTCGTAGTCGACGAGCAGTCGCACAGGTCCGGCACCCTGCGCCTCCGTGACCAATGTGGTGAGGCAGGGTTCAGGCCGTCTCCGTGCGATAGGCGCGGGATCAGGTCGCGTTCCGGCGAGCCGCTCGAGGAACCCGCGGGCCCATTCATGAACGTCGTGCTCGACGACACGGCGTCGCATCGTCTTCATCCGAGCCTGACGTTCGGGTCTCGCCATGGAAAGCGCCCGCTCGAGACTGGCGGACACCGCATCCACGTCGTAAGGATTCACCATGACGGCGCCGTCGAGCTCGGCCGACGCGCCGGCGAACTCGCTCAACACGAGCACGCCGTCCTCGTCGACCCGCGACGCGACGAACTCCTTCGCGACGAGATTCATGCCGTCTCGCAGGGGAGTCACGAGCATGACGTCGGCCGCCTGGTAGAGAGCGACGAGCTCCCCCTGGGAGATCGACTGGTGTGCGTAATGAATCGGGCTCGACGACAGGGTGCCGCACGTCCCGTTGATCCGGCCGACGCTCTCCTCGACCTGTCGCTTGAAGCGCTGATACGAATCGACTTCACCTCGCGATGGCACCGCAATCTGGATGTACCGAAGCCGATCTCGCAGGTCAGGAGCCCGTGTCAACAGTCGCTCTACCGCCTGGAGACGGCGGGGGATGCCTTTGGTGTAGTCGAGGCGATCGACGCCAAGCACGATCTGGCGTCCGCCGGCGTCGCGGCGAATCGCTTCGACGCGCGCCTTCACGTCCGCATCGCGGGCGAGTTCCGAGAACTGCCTGGCGTCAACCCCCATCGGGAACACACCGAGATGTACCTCGCGGTCGGCCAGACGCACGCGGTCGATGTCAGGCTCGACACCCTCGACGTGCAGGAGCGAGGCAAGGAAATGTCGCAGATAGGCAAAGGTATGGAATCCGATCAGGTCGGCGCCGAGCAGCCCCGTCAACAGCGGTCGCCGCCAAGGAAGAATCCGGAAGACCTCGGAGGACGGGAAGGGAATATGCAGAAAGAAGCCGATGCGTGCCTCCGGCAGCCGCTGGCGCAGAATCCCTGGCAGCAACATGAGCTGATAGTCGTGAATCCAGACCGTGTCTCCCGAGCGGTATTCGCCAGTGACGACGTCGGCGAATGCCTCGTTCACCTGGACGTACGCGTCCCACCCGGCCGCATCCACGGGCACGCGGTCGATCAAATAGTGAAAGGCCGGCCAGAGCACACGATTGGCGAATCCGTGATAGTAACGCTCGATGAGATCGCGCGAGAGTGTGACGGGCGCAATCGCCCGGGCACGGAGTTCCTGCTCGACCGCATCGCGCTGGAGTTTCGTGAACCGCGACAGGTCTCCCGGCCAGCCAACCCACACGGCGTCCGCTCCCTCGTGGTAGGGCCGCAGCCCATTGGCCAGGCCTCCGCCCGAGGGAGTGAGGGCGACGTGCCCGTCGACGATGCCCGCCGTGACCGGCAGGCGGTTGGACACGATCAACAGTCGGTGACCACTCATGTGTTCCATGGTAACATCAAATAGTTGGAGCTCAAAATAATATGGCAACGCATACAGAAGGTGACGTATCCACTGGGTCAGCGGAGTTGCCGGATGTCCTGCAGTTCATGCAGCTACTGTGGGCCGTTGTCCACGGCCTCGAGCGCACGTCGAAGCGGATGACTGGCGAAATCGGCGTCACCGGGCCGCAGCGCCTCGTGCTGCGTGTCGTCGGGCTCTTTCCGGGATTGTCGGCAGGCGACCTGGCATCGGTGCTGCACGTGCATCCCAGCACGCTCACGGGCGTGCTCCAGCGATTGGTTGCACAGCGACTGCTGATTCGCGCCGACGATCCACGCGATCGACGACGGGCGATCCTCAATCTGACGGCGCGCGGCGCACGGGCCAATGGCGTTAAGCGTGGCACCGTCGAGGAAGCCATCGCCGAGGCCCTCGAAGGCATCAACGATCGAGACCGGATGGCGACGAAGCGTGTACTCGAGCGGTTGGCAGCGCAATTGGAACGTTCGGTGTCGCGTGAGTCGCCACTCCAGTCACCCAACGGGTTGCGACGGCGAAAGGAAAGGAGTTGAACATGACTGACTTCGTCAACTGGTCCGCATGGGGACCGCCGCTCGCATGGACTGTCGGCACGTTGACGGTGAGTTGGGCGATTGGTCACGTCCTTGGCGCGGCGCTCACGTCACGATTGCCGAAATGGACGAGAAGTCGACCGTTGACCGAATCGGCGGTCGCGATCGTGCGACGACGTTTGCCGCTCTGGTCGCTCCTGATTGGCGTCTGGCTCTCTGCGGGGTATTGGCCCCTGACGGCGGAGGCACACCTCGTCATCGGCCGCGTGGCGTTTGTGCTTGGTGCATTCTCCGTGACGTTCGCACTGGCCGCTCTTGCGAGCCAGTCGGTCGACAGCTATGGCTCGCTCATCAGCCCAGTGCTTCCAGTGAGCAGTCTCACTCGCAATGTCGCGTGGGCGCTGATCGTCACGATCGGCTTGCTGGTCATTCTCAACGGCCTCGGCCTCTCGATTACTCCGATGCTCACGGCGCTGGGGGTCGGCGGCCTCGCTGTCGCGCTCGCACTCCAGGAACCATTGGCGAACTTCTTCGCCGGGCTCTTCATTACGCTCGCCGGCCAGATTCGGGTGGGCGACTACGTGAAGCTGGATTCAGGACAGGAAGGGTACGTGTCCGATTTCAGCTGGCGGTCGACGCGCCTCCGCATGCTGGCCAACAACCTGATCGTCGTGCCGAACGCCAAGCTCGCCCAGGCTATTGTCGTCAACCATCACCTGCCGGCGCAGGACCTCGCTGTGCTCGTCGACGTGGGGGTTGACTACGCGAGCGATCTCCGGCACGTCGAGCGCGTGGTGATGGAGGTCGGTGCCGACGTCATGACACAGGTCCCGGGAGGCGTGCCGGAGTTCGAGCCGTTCATCAGGTACCACACGTTCGGCGATTCGAGCATCAACTTCACCGTGATCCTGCGCGCGAAAGAATTCGTGGACCAGTATTTGATCAAGCACGAGTTCGTCAAGCGCCTGCACGCCCGTTTCAACCAGGAACAGATCGTCATTCCGTTCCCGATCCGGACGATGGCCTATCGGGAATCGCCGTCCGACGTTGCGCCCGGCCGCGTCGCGGGCGCCGCGTGAGGTTGCCGCATCCAGGACCACTCGTGCCGCTCGAGCCCGCGCGCTGTGCGCCAGACGTAGTCCCAGGCCGGCGGCGCGTCGTGGTTCCGGATGAAGCGAGAGAGGCGCCGCCTGACGGTCTCGAGATAGTCGATAGCGAGGCCGTCACGTGCGTCACGGATGCCCGCGTTGTACGCCCGCACTGCCAGATCGAGGTCCCCGGCCGCCTCCTCGAGCATCAGGGACATCCAGATCGCGAGGAATCGCGTCGCCATCCAGGGGTTGTAGTAGTCGGCGTCCGATAGCTCGACGTCAACGACGCCGAGGCGGTACAACTGCCGCATGCGCTTCCTGGCGAAATCGGACGCCTGCGCGAGACCAACGTCCCGGCTGCCGTCTCGGTTACTGAAATCGGCGCGGTGATTGAACCACGACTCCGACATGACCACGGCCGCCATGGTGTCAGCGATCAGTCCAGGCTGCAGGCCGTAGCGTTGACCCACGTCGTAATAGCCGGACCAGTAGGACACCATCTGGCGGAATGCCACGGTTCGCATCGGCTGCGGAATCCGATCCCAGTCGCGCGCGTCCATGGCGTCCCAGGTGCCAGGCTGCCAGAGGACCGCACGATACGTGGCGAACATATTGTCCAGACTCTCTGCTCGCAGTGATGCATCGACGCCATTCCAGTGAGCCAGATGCATCCAGCGCCAGAGACTCCCGTTCCTGCGAAGATCGTCCGAGGTCGTGCGCCACGCCACGGTCTCGTCTCCGACTGGAACGGTGACGGTCACCGGAGTTACGTCGACGAGGGTCGCGTACACGTCAATCGAGGCGACGTAGGGCAGG
>JALDXQ010000267.1:0-8381 GCA_032156805.1 Acidobacteriota bacterium | reverse complement strand
GCGAGCCCGGCCGCGGCAAGCCGCTGATAGAAGGGCTCGATCGACTCGCGGGTCACCCATCGATACAGAACGTTCTGTTCGACGGTCAGCCTCATCGACCCGTCGCCATAAGCTTCCGACAGGTCGGCTAGCACGCGCATCTGGCCTGCGGTGAAGTCGCCCAGCGGCAGTCGAACAGTCACGTGGAAGTAGCCCTGCTGCCGCTGCTTGTTCACATTGCTGCGCATCCATCGAACGAACGCGTCGGGCAGCGGTTGGAGGCGTACGGTACCTGGCATGATTCCAGGCCCCTGAACGGGCGTGCTCGCGGCCGCCGCAACAGCCTGCAGCGTCGGCGCGTCGGCCGGCGCCCAGTCAGGCGCCGTCTCCGATGGAACTGTCTCGGGATCGAAGCTGAGGCGGGCGCCGCCTTCCTTTCGGAACTCGTCGAGGCATTCCTCGAAGCGGGCACGGTAGCCGTCCCACCCGAGCGCCTTGACGACGAACTTCATCCGGTTGCGCTGCGGGTGCTTGTAGTCGCCAAAGCGGTGGAAGACGCGAATGACCGCTTCCGCGACGTTGAACATCTCTTCGACCGGCAGGAACTCGTACAGCACGTAGCCGGACACCGGAAGGATCGACGTGCCCCCGGCGACAGTGACACGAAATCCCTTCTTGCCGTCGACGATGCGGGCACGCCAGCCGATATCGTGAATCGACGCGAGGGCGTGATCCTCGACGCATCCTTCGAACGCGATCTTGAACTTGCGCGGTAACACACCGGACAACGGGTGACGCAGGAAGTAACGCGTCAACGCTTCGGCGTAGGGCGTCACGTCGAAGATCTCGCTCTCGGAGGTTCCGGCATAGGGACACCCGGTGATGTTGCGGACCGAGTTGCCGCACGCTTCGCGCGTGGTGAGGCCTTCGGCCGCCAGCTCTCGCATCAATTCTTCAACGACGCTGAGCTGCACGAAGTGGTACTGGATGTTCTGCCGTGTGGTGACGTGACAGAAACCGCGTGAATATCGTGACGCGACGCCTGCCATCGCTCGCATCTGCGATGCGGTAACGATGCCCTGCGGAATCTTGATCCGCATCATCTGGACGTTGTCCTGACGCTGGCCGTACGTTCCGCGGACGAGCCGGAAACGACGCCAGACTTCCGGCGTGATCTCGCCCCGTTCGTACTTGCCCAACACGTCGACGAACTCGTCAATGTCGTGCTCGTCCGCAAAATCGAGACGGGCACGTCCGAGAGTCTTCGAGTCGTCAGCTACGGCCATAACTCACCTCGTCGGCCGCGGCAGGACCTGCATTCGCCGCAGCCAGTGCTTCCCCAATTGACACCACTTCCCCAATGACTAGGACGCCGGCGACCCCGTCCGGGGGTTCAGCCAATCCCAGATCGCCAAGCGTCCCGGTCCAGACCCATTCTTCGCGCGTCGATGCCCCGCACACGATGGCCGCCTTCGTCTCGCGCGGCCAGCCGTGCGCGATGAACTGACTCGCGATCTCGTCACGGCCGGCGAGCCCCATCATCACGACCACGGTCAGGCTCGCGGGACGTACGGCGCCAAGGGCACTGTTGAGCCCACCACCGGTCTGACCGGTCAGCACCAGGAACCCGGACGCCATGCTGCGGTGCGTGACGGGAATCCCGGCCGCTTCCGGCGCAGCCACCGCAGTCGTCACACCAGGCACGACCTCGACCGGGATGCCGGCGTGCGTGAGCACGAGCATCTCTTCCGCCCCGCGGCCGAACACGAAGGGGTCGCCACCCTTGAGGCGCACCACGTGCTTGCCCTGCCGGGCCGCCCGGATCATCAGGCGGTTGATCGTCTCCTGCTTGACGCTGGCGCGACCGGCTCGTTTCCCGACGCAGAAACACTGCGCGTTCGTCAGCTGGCGAAGTGCTTCGGCGTCGACCAACGCGTCGTACAGCACGAGATCGGCGTCTTCGACGCGACGCAATGCGCGAAGCGTCCACAGTTCCGGATCACCGGGACCGGCACCGACCAGAGACACGCGCCCTACTGACACGCCTTTTCCTCGTACAAGCGATTCAGCGTCTCGAGAAGCATCGGCCGCCGCTCTTCCATCGGCACGCCGACACGCTTCCACTCGCGCCGCGCCTCATCTGACGCGGCCATCCAGGACTCGAGGTCCGTTGGCAGCCACGCATCGAGCGCCTCACGCAGCAAGCCCGCCAGCGCGGGCGCACGGCCGTCAGTCGAAAACGCAACGGTCACACCCGCACGCCTGACAACGCTGGCAGCGTAGGCGCTGGCGTGTGACGGATCGTCGACGGCGTTCACGAACACACGTCGCTGCTCTGCCGCCGAGAGCACCTGCTCGTTGACCGCGGGCGGCGCCGCGGCCACCACGTACCATGCATCGTCGAGATCGGCCGGCTCGAACACGCGACAGACGATCCTCACGCCCGGCTGCTGCAGTTCAGGTCGAATCTCCGGCGCAACCACCGTGACGTGTGCCCCGTCAGCAAGCAGACCGGCAAGCTTCCCCGCGGCAATCCGTCCACCGCCAACGAGGAGAACCCGACGACCACTCAGCTTGAGAAAGACGGGATACATACTGTGAACCCTGAACCATGAACAGTGAACCGTGAACCGTGAACCGTGAACGAACAGGTTCCTCCTATGCCGTCACGCCCTGCGGCGCGACGACGCGTTCGAAGTCCGACAACGCGCGCCCGATCCGCACCGGCCGCTCCACGCGCTCTCCCATCACCTCGGCAGTCTTGTAGCCGTTCCCGGTGATGCAGACCACGACCGACTCATTCGACTTGATGACGCCGCGGCGCACGAGCGCACGCGTGGCCGCAAGCGTCGTCCCTCCGGCCGGCTCGGTGAAGATCCCTTCGGTGCACGCGAGCAGGCCGATGGCATCGAGAATCTCGTCATCGCTGACCATCGCGCCGCTGCCACCGGTTTCCTTGACGACCTTGACGACCTGGAATCCATCGGCCGGATTGCCGATCGCAAGCGACTTCGCGATGGTGTCGGGCTTCACCGGGTCGGGGAACTCGAGACCGGCCTCGAGCGCACGAATGACGGGGGCAGAACCTTCTGGCTGGGCTGCATGAATACGTGGCAGCGGTCCCTCAACCAGGCCCACTTCACTGAACTCGCGCAGTCCCTTGAAGATGCGCGGCAGCAGCGTGCCTCCGGCCACCGGCGACACGATGTGATCGGGATATCGCCACCCGAGCTGCTCGGCGATCTCGAAGCCCATCGTCTTCGCGCCCTCGGCGTAATAGCTCCTCAGGTTGATGTTCGCGAATCCCCAGCCATATCGATCCGCTATCTGAGTACAGAGACGATTGACGTCGTCGTAGTTCCCTTCGACAGCGACGACGTGCGGACGATAGATGGCAGCGCCGAGAATCTTCGCGGGCTCGAGATTGTTCGGAATGAAGACGTAGCACTGGAGGCCGAGGCGCGCGGCATGCGCGGCAACGCTGCCGGCGAGATTGCCGGTCGACGCACACCCGAACACCGGGAAGCCGAGCTCGACGGCCTTCGTCGCCGCGACCGATACGACTCGATCCTTGTATGAGAACGTCGGGTGGTTCACCGAGTCGTCTTTGATATACAGCTCGGAGATGCCCAGTGCTTCGGCAAGACGCGTCGCGCGAACCAGTGGCGTATAACCAGAGTAAAACCCGGTGCGTGGCTCGTTGACCGGAAGCAACTCGACATACCGCCACAAAGAGCGAGGACGCGATTCAATGAGCTCGCGGGTGATGACCTTGCGCACAGCCTCGTAGTCGTAGGTGACTTCGAGCGGACCGAGGCAATCGCTGCACACCCAGCTGGCCTTCGGCGGGTACGTCGCACCACAAAGGTGACAGGTCAACCCGGCCACGAACTTCATACCGTTCTCCTCACTACTCCCGACTCGAGGAACCGTGATCCCTGGTCGTCCACGCCGAGTGTCCGCACTACGGCTTCAATCCCAGCCTGTCGATACATCGACGACAGCCGCTTCTCGAGGTCGGCGGTTCCGGCTTTCGCCATGAGCGCCACAGACGGTCCGGCTCCGCTCAGGAACGCCCCAAGCACGGCGGCGTCGTCAATCACCAGCGCTTCCCGAAGGAGCGGCACCAGCGAGGACCGTGCCGACTGGTGCAGGCGATCTTTCACGGCCTCTCGCAGACGATCGTACTCACCATGCTGCAGTGCGTGCACCAGCGCGAGCACACGCTGCATGTTGAAGATGGCGTCGGCCCGAGGCACGTCACGTGGCAACGCCGCTCGGGCCTTCGTTGTTGCCAATCCAACCGCGGGGGTTGCAACGATCAGCCGCAGATCAGGAGGCCACGACCAGCGCAGCGCATAGGGCGAAGCGCCTGCGACCTCGACGACGGAGTTGAGTCCCCCAAACAGAGCCGGCGCCGCATTGTCCGCGTGTCCTTCGGCCTGCGTCGCAGCGGCAAGCAACTCCGCGTCGTCAAGAACTCCGGTCACGCGCTCGAAGGTTCTGATGCCCGCCACGCTCGCAGCGGCACTGCTGCCAAGTCCGGCGGCCATCGGGATGTCACTCGTGACGTCCACGGTCACTGACGGCCCACGCCTTCCTGTTCGCTGAGCCGCGATCTCGAACGCGCGTTCCACCGCGTTCCCGCCCGACACGGGCGGAGCACTTCGCGCCACAGTCAGCTTGCAGCGCCCATCGTCACGGATGTCGACGATCCTGGCCCGGAGGTATAACTCGACGGCAACGCCCAACGTATCGAAGCCGCCACCCAGGTTGGCGACCGAGCCCGGGACTACGATCTCGCCCCCGACCGCCGCGTCAGCGCGAGTGGTCTCTGCGGTCTTAAGTGACACGAAATAAAAACGATATCACGAATCCTGACCCAGCAGCATGGGCAGCGCGAGGGGTGGTTCGGCGTGCCATTCGGCCTGGCTCAGTTCATCGAGCGCCTCGAGCAGGGCCGCCTCGGCACAGGGTTCGACCGTGATGACAAACGGAAGCCGGTCTTTGGGATAGCCCGGTTCCTGAAGGACGGCATCGAGGTTCACGTCCTGCCTGGCCAACGAGGCAGCGATTGCCGCCAGGATGCCGGGCCGATCCTTCACAACGAACCGCAGGTAGTACGGCATAGGCGGGGGGGCGACAAAGACTGCGGGCGCCCACTCCTCAGCTTCGCTTCGGAGGCCTCCCTGGGTCAGTGCCAGTAGATCTGAGACCACTGCGACCGCGGTGGCTGGCCCACCGGCGCCCGCGCCGCTGAAACTACTTTCACCGCCGTAACGGCCGTAGATGCTGACGACGTTGTTGGCGCCTTCATTTCGACCGAAGCTCGACCCCTGTGGCACGAGCACGGGTCCAACGAAACCATAGAACCCGCCGTGAGAGGCCTGGACTCTGGAGACCTGTCGAATCGTGCAGCCGAGACGCGTCGCGTAAGTGAAATCGGCGCTCGACAGCGGACGAATCGAGCGGCGCGGGACGTCCTGCATCTTCAGATGCCGATGAAACGCGATCCCCGCCAGCACGACGAGTTTTGCCGCGGCATCAAAGCCGTCGACGTCCGCCGTCGGATCGGCTTCCGCGTAACCGAGGCGCTGGGCATCGGCAAGCACGATGTCCATCGCTTCGCCGGTTGCGGACATCCGGCTGAGGATGTAGTTGCATGTGCCATTGAGAATGCCTGCGACGCCCGTGAGTGAGTCACCGGCCAGTCCTTCTCGTACGCCGTGGATCAATGGCACGCCGCCGCCCACCGCAGCTTCGAAGCGGATCCTGACACCAGCACTCGACGCCGCCTTCAGGAGTTCGGGACCGTGAGCTGCGAGCAGCATCTTGTTGGCGGTCACCACTGAGGCGCCGTGCTCGATCGCCTGGCTGACCCATTGGTGCGCCGGATTGACGCCACCAACCACTTCGACAACGACATCGGGGGACGCGTCGAGGACCTCGTCGTAGTTTTCAGTCCAGACCACTGAGGCCGGCACCCAGTCGGCGCGTTTGCGAGAGACGCCGCGATTGAACACGTGCGTCAGCCGAAGCCGGCCGGCCAGCTCGGGACGCTCGACGAGAATTCGCGCGACCGAGGCGCCGACCGTGCCGAAACCCAGGAGCGCGACTCGGAGCGCGGCTTTCGGCTCTGGGCTTTCGGCTTTGGGCGCCTGGCTCTGAGCCTTGTGTGCTGGACTTTGTGCTTGGGCCATCGCTCTACAGTTTACAAGGTGCTGATACCGTACACTGAACGGAGAACATGGACCGCGATTCCGAGAGCCAAGAGCCCAGAGCCGAAAGTCGAGAGCCCAGAGCCCCGTTCACCATCGGGCTGATCCAGGATCATGCGACGACCGACGTCGCCGCGAACCTGCAGCGCACCGACCGCCTCGTGCGCGACGCCGCAGGCAAAGGGGCTCAGATCGTGTGCCTGAAGGAGCTCTTTCAGTCACCGTATTTCTGCAAATCCCAACAGAGTGACCGATTCGATCTGGCGGAGCCGATTCCCGGCCGGACGACCGATGCCATGCAGCGGCTTGCGCACGAGCTCGGCATCGTGCTGATCGTTCCGATCTTCGAACGGCAGGCTGCGGGAATCTATCGGAATTCAGCGGCGATCATCGACGCGGACGGATCGCTGCTCGGCACCTACCGGAAGATGCACATCCCGGACGATCCGTTGTTCAACGAAAAGTACTACTTCACGCCAGGCGATGCAGACAGAGGGGCCGACACCTCGACCCGCCTGGGAGGCTTCAAGGTCTGGAAGACACGGTACGCCACGATCGGCGTGCTGATTTGCTGGGACCAGTGGTACCCGGAAGCGGCGCGCATCACGTCATTGCTCGGGGCCGAGGTGTTGTTCTACCCGACGGCCATCGGATGGCATCCGGCCGAGCGCGCCGAGTGGGGCCAGGCCCAGGTGGAGGCGTGGCGGACGATTCAACGGTCGCACGCGATCGCCAATGGCGTCTACGTTGCCGCCCCGAATCGCATCGGCCACGAAGATGAACCGGGGACCAACGGCATCACCTTCTTCGGTCACTCCTTCATCGTCGATCCCTTCGGACGCTATATCGCTGACGCCGGTGAAGGTGAAGAAGTGCTGATCGCCAAGTGCGACCCGGCGCTCATCGAGACCGTGCGCCGCAACTGGCCGTTCCTTCGTGACAGACGCATCGACGCGTACGGTCCGATTCTCAATCGGTATCTCGGCGCGTGACCGACCGTCTTCGTTCCCGGTTCCGCATGCCTGCGGAATGGGAATCGCACCGGGCAACGTGGATTGCGTGGCCGCATCATGAGCCCGACTGGCCCGGGAAGTTTGGGCCGATTCCCTGGGTCTATGCCGAGATCGCCCGGGCGCTCGCCCTCTACGAACCAGTCGAGATCCTGTGTCAGTCCGACGAGATTGCGGCGTCGGCGCGCACGATGCTCGACGCGCATGGTGCGCGGCTCGACCGAATCCGTCTTCACGTGGTCGCGACCGATCGCGTGTGGCTGCGTGACTCAGCCCCGATCGGTGTGCGCGACGCCGCGGGTGAGGTCCTGCTCCTCGATTGGAAGTTCAATGCGTGGGCGAAGTACGACAACTGGGCGCTCGACGATCGGGTTGGAACCGCAGTCGCGTCGATCACCGGACTCCGCCGTGACGAACCCCGTCTGAGCAGCGGCGAGCGCATCGTTCTGGAGGGTGGTGGCATCGACGTCAATGGTGATGGCGTATTGCTGGTCACGGAAGAATGGCTGCTCAGCAACGTCCAGGTGCGAAACCCGGGAGTGTCGCGCCGCGACTACGAGCAGATATTTGCGGAGTGGCTCGGCGTCGATCGCACGATCTGGCTTGGTGAGGGGTGTGTGGGCGACGATACCCACGGGCACATCGACGACATCGCCAGATTCGTGGCCCGCGACACCGTGGTTCTTGCCGTCGAAGAGGATCCCAACGACGAGAACCACGAGCGCTCGATGGACAACCTGCGCCGCCTCGAACACGCATCGAACGCTCCTGGCATTGCGGCGCTCCACATCGCGAAGCTGCCATTTCCACGCGCCGTCATGATGAACGGCGAGCGCCTGCCGGCGAGTTACGCCAACTTCTATATCGGCAACGGCGTCGTGCTGGTGCCCACCTTCAACGATCCCAACGATCGCGTCGCACTCGACATCCTCGCGAACCTGATGCCGTCACATCGCATCGTGGGGATCCATGCTGTCGATCTGGTCTGGGGTCTCGGGACGCTTCACTGCCTGACGCAGCAGGAGCCTGCTTCGCTCAATTCTTGATCGTTGATTTTCGAGTAGTGATCGGATGTTGATTTGAGATTGTTGATGGTCGATTTGGTCCGTGGTCGCAACACGTAGGCCGGGCGAAGCCTTCAATCACCAATCGACAATCAACAATCAACAACCAA
>JALDXQ010000266.1:0-8455 GCA_032156805.1 Acidobacteriota bacterium | reverse complement strand
CTCTACGGCAGCTACAGCCTGTCCTACCTGCCGCGCGCCGGTGAGCAGCTCAGCTCGTTGAACCTGACGAACCAGGCGCTCGATCCAGAGGAGTTCCGCAACTACGAGGTGGGCGCGAAGTGGGACATCGTGCCGGCGTTCTCGTTCACCGCGGCTGTCTACCGCCTCGATCGCGGCAACGTCGTCGTCCCCGATCCGAATGATCCGGCACTGTCGGTTCTGGTCGACGCCCAGCGAACGAACGGACTGGAACTCGGTCTCAACGGGAACGTGACGAGCGCGTGGAGCATCGCGGGCGGATACGCCCTGCAGGACGGCGAGATCACCCAGTCGATTTCACCCACGGCACAGGCCGGCGCCAGCCTCGCGCAGCTGCCCAAGCACTCGATCTCGCTGTGGAACCGGTACGACTTCACGCCGCGATTCGCTGCCGCGCTTGGTGTGCTCTATCGCTCGGACGTATTCACGTCGACGGACAACCTCGTGATCCTGCCGTCGTGGACGCGCGTGGATGCGGCCGTCTTCTACAACCTCACCGCAACGATCCGTGCGCAGGTCAACGTCGAGAACCTGTTCGACGAGGACTACTACATGAACGCGCACAACAATACGAACATCACGCCCGGATCACCGCGCGGCGTGCGCGTCGCGTTGACGACGCGGTTCTAGCGGGACTGCCGGGGTCAGACCCCTTCACGCCCCTTCACGCAATTCACGAGGGTCTGACCCCGCCAACTTTCCCGGGCGGGCGCGCGTCAAAACTTATTGAACGCCTCACCTCTCCGGAAAAGATCCCATGTCCTTGCACGACCAGCAGAGAGCCCTGTCCGTCCTACCGCGACCATTTCGTTTCAAGGCCTTGTATTTGCTGCTCGTTGTGGCTGCGGCAACGGGAGCCGGGTGCAGCGCCCGCTATATCCGGTCGGAGGTTCCACCGGTTGGCGCACTTCCCGAAACGAGCCTCAGCCGTCACGTCATCGTCGTCTCGATCGACGGTCTCCGGCCGGACGCGATTGCCGACTACGACGCGCCGACGCTCCAGCGCCTCATGCGCGAAGGGAGCTACACGCTGGCGGCGCGCACGATCAATCCCAGCAAGACGCTCCCCTCGCACACCTCGATGCTGACGGGTCTGCCGCCGGAAGAGCATGGCGTTCTCTGGAACAACGTGGCCACGGCCGATGCGGATTCCGTCGACCTGCCCAACGTCTTCAGCGTGGCCCGCAAGCATGGCTACAGCACGGCCGCGTTCTTCAGCAAGGCGAAGTTCCAGCCGCTTCAGGTCGAGGGCTCGCTGGATTATTCACAGGCGCCCGGTGGTCTGTTCGGCAAATGGTCGAGCGAGCGCACGGTGTCGGACATCGCCAAGTACCTGGACAGCGCACGGCCCAACCTTCTCTTCGTCCATCTCACGGATCCGGATGCGGTCGGCCACCGTGCCGGCTGGATGACCGACGCATATGGTCGTGCCGTCCTCGCGGCTGACAAGGCGGTCGGCAGGCTCATCACGCTTGCCGAGGAGGCGTACGGCAAGGGCAACTTCTCGCTCATCGTGACGGCCGATCACGGAGGGCATGGGACCAACCACGGCAGCGATGACCCGCGCGACGTCACGATTCCGTGGATTGCGTGGGGGCAGGGCGTCAAGGACACGGGCGCAATGGAAGGCGCGGTTCAAACGATGGACACGGCGGCGACAGCGCTCTGGCTGCTCGGCGTCTCCGAACCATCCAACTGGACCGGCCAGCCGGTGACCGACGCGTACAACTCCGTCGTCGCGGGCGGCTAGCCTCCGACCTGAACCTCTGCGTCCTGCTGCCCCATCAGGACGAAGACAGGAGCGATCTCAGGAGCTTCCGGCAATCGCACACGGTATGTTCCCGGAACGAGTGCCGGGAACTCGAACGAACCATCAGGGTTGACCGCGGCCTCGAGCGGCCTGATCGTACGGCCCGTCAACTCGACACGCGCGTTCTTCAGGCGAGCGGCGGCGGCGTCCGCCACCTTCCCTCGCAGCCGCGCAAATCGCGCTGGCGCGGCAAGAGTGATCACAAGTCCCGTGACATCTCCGGCGCCTACCTCAAGCCCCTTCGTCAGATCCTGCGTCCCAAGACGAACGGAGCCGAGCGAGTAGCCGGTCGGCATACCACCCACATCCACCGTGTGGCGAGCGCGCTGAAGCCGCGTGCTGAACGTACCGTCCGCGTTGATGGGTATCGAGACGTAGCTCACCTCGGTCGTGAACGCCAGGAGCGCAGTAGGTAGCGGACCGCGCTCTGCAACCACGCGCCCACTGACAGTCTGCACGACCGGCCTCACGAGATCGACGCGTGTATCCGTCTCGCCGACGGTAAATGGACGGGAAGCCATGCCGGGCGGCGCAGGAAAGAGACTCAACAGATAGGATCCCTTCGGGAGGTGTCCGAACGAGAAACTGCCATCGGCACCCACCGGGGTCTCGAGCAACTCACCGAGGGCAAGGCCTGAAAGAATCGCGCGTTCCTGCGCCGCCGGCGCCGGTGGCACATCGACGCGTCCGCTGACGTTTCCGCCTGGCGGCATGACGACGGTGAAGTCGACATTGCCGACCGTCGAATCAGCAACGGTCACGACGGTGGCGCCATCAGCGTTCGTGGTGCCTGGATAAAACGTCGAGTACCCGAATGGACTTGCGACAACGAAGTATCGACCGGGCGCGAGGTTGGCCAGGCGGAAGCGTCCCTGGGCGTCGGTCACAGTCGTGCTCAAAGGAGTCGTCGCACCGTAATAGTTCTGGCCATCCGAGGGACGGATGTTCGGCGGCGGCGCCGGCAGAGCCGACACTCGTATGGCGGCCGCGGGAGCGCCCTCGCGCGTCTGGAGGACGCCCGTCACCGCGCCCGGCCGGGTGGCGGTTGCCTGCAGTAACACCAGAACCAGAACAGCTATGCCCTTCAAGTTCATCTCCCCCGTTCGTCACGGCTTTGAATTGGCCGGCGCTCGAGCATCGTACTCGACCAGGACTGACCTTCGCGCACCACGCGTTGAAGCGCGTCGCAGGCCGGCCGGTTGGCGTCGCCTGAATTATTCCTGAAGCGTTTGTCAGAAGACAGACCGCAAGAATTCAGGAAGTCTTCAGGTACGTGTCTAAGTGCACCGGATAGAGTCGAGCCCTTGCTCATCATTGGAGGTGAAGGGAATGACGGCACTCCGTCGTGCCAGATTGGCTGTAGCCATGTTCGTCCTGCTCGCGTGTGCGTCCGAAGCCGCCGCGCAGCAGCTGTCCTTATCCGGAACCGTTCGCGACAACGCCGGCGTGATCCCTGGAGCCACGGTCGTTCTGAGCTCCGGCGGCAAGCAGATCTCGACCGTCACAACGGACGAATCCGGTAGCTATCGCTTCACGGGCCTGACGGCCGGAAGCGTCGAACTGACTTTCTCGATGCGGGGGTTCGAGACCCTCGTTCGCAACATCACGCTGACCAGCGACACGCCGGCAGTCGACGTCGTTCTGGCCGTTGGCCGCGTCTCGACCACGTTGACGGTCACGGCATCCGGGGGCAGAGCCACTGCGACACGGCTTCCCGTCTCCAATGCCGATGTCCCGGCCCAGGTGAGCTCGATTCCGCAGGAACTGATCCAGCAGCAGGGGATCAACACGGTCGGCGACTCACTCAGGAACGCCTCCGGCGTTCAGGCGTTCAGGTGGTACGGCGTGTACGAGCAGTACACGATCCGCGGTTTCAGCGATCCCGATCGCGACAGCTACAACGTCGTGCTCCTGGACGGAATGCGGATGGGCGGCAACCGCTACTCGACGCAGACCAACAACATTCAGAGCGTCGAGGTGTTGAAGGGCCCCAGCTCGGTTCTCTACGGCCGCGGCGCCGTCGGCGGAACGATCAACATCGTGAGAAAGAAGCCGCAGGCCGTCCGCGCCTACGACTTCAGCTATCGCGGGGGACGCTTCAACACCCACCAGGTCACGGGCGGCGCGACCGGCGCCGTGGGTAACAGTGACAAGGTGCTCTATCGCGTGGATTCCAGCTTCGAGGCGAGCGACGGCTGGCGCGATGCCGGTGCGGATCGGTTCAATCTCTCACCAGCCCTCACCTGGCTGATGACCGACCGAGCGCGGCTGACGCTGCACCAGACGTTCAACCGCGACCACTTCGACGGCGATGGCGGCGTGCCGCTCAACATCATCGATCTCCCCAGCTACCAGCCAGAGCTTCGGTTCAGCCTCCCACAGGATCGAGTGCTGGTGGAGGATTCGCAGACCCAGGCCATTTTCAGCGCCAACCTGTCTCCCCGATGGGAGTTCCGCAACTCGCTGCAGTTCCAGCGTACGAGCGATCAGTACTTCGTGACCGAAGGCGTGTACGGAGATCCCGAGGCGAATCTCGTCTACCGCGAGCCGCTCGACTTCCATCACATCCGGCGGCCAGTCCAGAACCAGTCGGAGATGGTGGGGCGTGTCGAGGGGTTCGGCGGACACAACCTGCTCTTCGGGTACGAATTTCAGCGCGACAAGTACCGAACCGAGGTGACTGCTGGAGACGATCCTGACTGCATCTGCGGGTACTGGTGGCTGACGATCGAGCCGATGAACATCTCGACGATGGCGGAGACGCAGCCTGAACCGCTGGACATCGAGACGATCGCGCGCACGACGTTCGTCAACGACCGCATTCACTCCTTCTACTGGCAGGACCAGATCGACATCACACCGCAAATGAAGGTGAACATCGCCGGCCGCCTCGACGACTACACGCGCGACGTGACGCGGGAAGGCGGCCTGCCGGGGTTCACCCCAGTCCACCGGGAACAGACGGCCTACACCTACAGGGCGGGGGTCGTCTACGCACCACGCTACGACCAGCAGCTCTATTTCGCCACGGGGAGCTCGTTCACACCGGTGAATACCGTTCCAGCCGACGGGTCACAGCTCGATCCGAGCACCGCACGCAACTACGAGGTCGGTCACCGCTGGCAGGGATTCAACGGGCGGGTGGATACGAGCCTGGCCGTGTACCACATCACCCGCAACAACGTCGCCGTTCAGCAGTCCGCGATCACGTTCGAGCAGATCGGCGAGCAGCGGTCGAAAGGTGTCGACCTCGACGTCAACGCGGATCTCGGCAGGCAGACCTACCTGCTCTTCAACTACGGCTTCACGCAGCCCAAGTTCGAGGACGCCGGCAGCACGCTGAGCGGCAAGGCGCCGCGATTCGTGCCGAAGCACCTGACGAATCTGTGGGTGCGCAAGGATTTCTCGTCAGGCTTCAACGCGGCTTTCGGCATTCGACACGTGGGAGAGCAGTTCGTCAACGACAGCAACAGCGTGTCGCTGGACCCGTACACGATCTTCTCCGGCGCCATTGGTTATCGCACCAATCGCTGGGAGTGGACACTGAACGCGGAGAACCTGTTCGACAACGACGACTATTTCCTGCCGGGACACTTCAGCAATCTCGTGTTCCCGGGCCAGCCGATCAACGTGAGCAGCACGTTTCGGTTCCGTTTTAACTAGTGCCCCTGGTGCCCCCCGGTTCCCCCCGGTTCCCCCCGGTGTCAGGCAGTGAATCGTGAAATGTCCCCCCGGATAGCGGGTCCGAGGGCTGCCAAGAGGCCCTCCCCCGGGGCCATCGTTCACGATTCACTGCCTGACACCTCTTGACTGACTGGAGTGAGAGAAGCGAATGCCGATTAGCGTTTCGTGCCTCACTCACCGGTTTCCCATTCAACTGCCCCACTCAAACGGCTGCGTGCGGCGCTCGTCCTCCTGCTGACGCTCGTCGTCGCGGACAGAGCCACTGCACAGAGCGCTCAGCATCTGCGAGTCCTCGATCGCGACCTGAAGCAACTTCTCGAGCGTGGTCTCGCACAGTCACCAACGCTCGACACGCTGGTGGCGGAGGTTGAAGCGACACCGCTGCTCGTCTTCGTCGAGTGCAGTCTCCGCCTGCCGAGCGGCGTCGCAGCGCGGACGAACTTCGTGACGAGCGTGGGCAGTACCCGCCTCGTGCGCATCGCCGTCGATTGCTCGCTGACCCACCGCGGGCAGATCAGCCTGCTCGCGCACGAGATCCAGCATGCGCTCGAGATCGGCCGGCATCCAGAAGTCGTCGACCTCGACGCCATGGAATCGCTGTACGAGAACATTGGCTTCCCGACAGTGCGCGATGGAGCCACACGGCACTTCGAAACCGACGCGGCCATTGCCGTGCAGCGCGCCGTCAACGACGAGCTCGGCGGTGTTCGCGCCACGCCCGGCGCAATGGCCTACTGAAGGCCCCTCAGGCTACGACTTGCGCTCGATCATGTAGCGGATGCTGCGCGCCACGAAGGCCTTGTCGTCGCCGTCCTGAGCGCCCTCGAACGCCGATCCGAACGCAGTTTGGGCGGCATCCAGCAGCTCGCGGGCACGCGCCTGTGCGAATTCGATGCTGCGGTACTTCTTCAACAGGTCGTAGACCCAGTCGATCTCGCGCGGAAGTCGACGCTGCCGCGGGCGCCCGAGCAGGTCTTGCAGCTTTCGTCTTTCCTGGGGTGAGGTCTGCTCGAACAAGTGCGCCAGCATCAAGGTCCGCTTTCCTTCGTAGAGGTCGCCGCCGATCTCCTTCCCGTAGCGATCCCTGCTGCCGACGAGGTTTAGCACATCGTCCTGGATCTGGAATGCGGCGCCGAGGAAGTACCCGAACTCGTTGAACCGATCGAGATCGATCTGTCCCGGCCGGGCGATCAGCGCACCAATCCGCATGGGGTGGATGAAGCTGTACCAGCAGGTCTTCTTCAACGTCATGCGGAGGTAGTCGGCTTCCGAGATGTCGCAGGAGTTGTCGCGCACCCACCCGAGCTCCATCGCCTGTCCCTCGAGCGATTCCATCAACATGTGATCGAACTCGTTGATCACCTGCCACGCCACGTGAGGTCCAAGGGTGGACACGTTGTTGCGCAGCAGGCGCATGCTCATCGCCTGCATCGCATCGCCGGTGTTGAGCGCGATCGGGATGCCGTACTGCCGGTGCAGGGTGGGCCGGTCATGGCGAAACTCGCTGCCATCCTCGATGTCGTCGTGCACCAGGAACGCGTTGTGGAGGACTTCGATTGCCGCCGCCGAATCCAGGGCGTCCTCGATCCGGCCGCCGAACGCGCGGGCCGTCGCCAGGCACAGTGCCGGGCGCAGGCCCTTGCCCGAGTTGTCCAGGCACCCCAACACCAGGTCGTAAAGATAGCGCCGCGGCTCTTTGGTCGGCAGGCGATCTTTCAAGGCCTGGCGGGTCAGCTCGCGGTAGTAGTTCAGGCGCTCGACGAATGCGGCGCTGTCATCGACGCGCGAATTGACGACTGATGCGATCGCGGGGTCTGTCACGGCTGCCTCTGGACGATGCGGAGCTTCCGCCGACGGACTGGCCGCAGTTCGAGTGGCGCTTCTCGCTCGCTACTCGGTTCGCGTGTCTCAGGCGACACCGGCGTTCCGGTCACCGCCGCCACAACCTTCTGCGAGACCTCCACGGCTTTCGCGACACCAGGTACCAGACGAGGTGGCGCACCCGTGGGTGACGAACCCTGACTCTCGAAGTGCGTGAACGGTCCGGACCAGGACGGCAGCAGTCCGCTCACGTTTCGCAGCGCTTCGAGGCCCCACTGGACGACGTTGACGATCCTCGCGTCGTACGACTGCCCCTGCTTCCACCGGAATTCGCGATCGTACACGCGAAACGGTTCGAGCACCTGTGGCTCACTCAGCGGCCAGACGTCGCATTTCGTCGCGTTCGAACCAGCGGCATCGAGAATGCCGTTGACCGCGCGGCGTGCCGCCTCGTTCGCCGCTTCCATCGTTGCCAGGTCGGTGTGGGTTCGAACGTAATCCGATGCGAGAAACAGGTTGGAAATCTTCGTCACGGCGTCGGGCCGGAGGCGCAGCGTGTCCTTGAGATTCACCAGCAGTGGCTCGCGGTTGATGATCACTCGCCGGTCGTCTGCGCTTGCGTTGACGTCGGAGTCGAGAAACCAGTGATCCCAGTCCTCATCTTTCAGGACTTCGCGGCCGTTGACGTTCACGCTCCGCTTGATCTGGGCCCACGTCTCGCGCGCGATCTCGTCACGCGTGCACTCCGTCACCGTCTTGCCATTGAGGCCCTTGGTGTTCCAGTCGGAGATGTCGATGGAGAGGACGTCACGGGCAACGCCGTTGTAGAAGTTCTCGACGTCGAAGTCGGGCCAGAACTGCGTCTGCGAGATCGAGGTGAGGGCCCACGGAGAATCGATGTAGATGACGTGCCCGTGGCCGAGCGGCACTCGCCTTTTCAGATAGAACTGGATGCCCGTCATCCATTCCACGTTCCTGGCGAGCGCCGGCAACAGGCCGAGCGCCGGATCGGCCGTCGTCAGCGCGGGGGTGATCAGCGGTACGAGCTGCTCGACCGGAAGCGCGGCCACGAAGTAGTCGCCCTTAATCGTTGTCCGGTGG
>JALDXQ010000265.1:0-8468 GCA_032156805.1 Acidobacteriota bacterium | reverse complement strand
CCCCCCCCCCCCGCTTCCCGAATCAGTTGCAACAGGGCCTCGCGCAGATCTGATGGAACGGGGCCAATGTCAGGCTCTTCGAGAAGGAGCATCGCTTGACCCGCGTCCACCAGCGCGCGATCGAAATCCCCCATCTCGAGTGTTCTGCGCGCGCGTTCGTAATCGCGCCCTGCAATAGAGGGGAGCAGGACCCGCTTGCTCTCTCGCAATGCGACAAGGTTCTCCGGTGTGTTCTGTGCGGAATCCAGTTGATAGAGGGGATCAGCGAGGACCAGCGCGTCGAATTTGCGCTGGCGCGCGTCGTCGTCGAGTTCGGTCGACGTTACCGCGGTGTTGGTGATCAACGGCACCACTCCAGCATTCACGACAACAGGCTCGGTCACGACAGGAGCGACCTCGCGCGCGATGGTCGGCCGCGGTGGTATCGGTGCCGCCTGTGTTTGCGACCTCCGTCGGTCGTTAGGTTCAGGAGCCTCCGCGTGCTCTATTTCTGCGCCTTGCGATGGAGATCGTGAAGGCGGGGTGGCGAGCTCTTCGACGCGTGAGACGACGTTTGGCTCTGCGACTTCTGTGGCCGGCGGCACGTCGGAAACGAGAAGGCGCCGGATGATCTCGGGCGCAACGACGCTCGAAAACATGAGCGCCACGCTAGCCGCCACGATCTTCCTGTTCCAATTTCTTGCTGACGATCGGACGTGACGGTCGCTGCTCGTGTCTTGCGTTGATGGCTCGAAAGGTAGAGGTTGTAACGTAGCAGACGAACGCGCAACGGTAGAGGGTCGCGGCAACTTTGCTTCTCGACCACGCGTGAACGCCGTTCGAATGGCCTCCGTCTCCTGCGGCGCATCGAACGCGCGCAGGACGTTCGAGAATTCCTCGAGCGTCGAAAACCCAGACAACTCGAAAGCGGCCTGCGATGCCAGCAGTCTGAGAGGCGCGGGCGCGCTGCTGTCCTGCAGAAGTGCACGCAGGATTCGCCCCACCTGCTTCACAAACGGGTCGCCGCCCGGCTCGCCGGGTAGGACTTGAACGGCCCCGCTCTCGCTGATCTCGATCTGCCGGGGGTCGAGAAAATACTCCTGGGTGCCCGCGAATGGATGGCGCGAGATGGCATCGCAAATGCGGCGAGTAATTGCCACGGCCTCGTGCCACTCGACTTCGACACCGTTTTCAAGCAGATCGGAGATCGACAGCACCGAGTCATCAGGCAGCGAATCCGATAAATCAGGGTTCGAAGAGGTTCTGAATGTCGATGCAACTAGTGAGTCGCTCGCTGCTTGACCGGGTGCCGGCGAGAGGACGGGGAATTCCTGATCGGAGTTGTTCTCGGGCACGACCTCTTGTGGCGCGGGGGCAACATGCCCCACCTCGCCCTCCGACAAGAACTCGTCCTCGATCTTGAAATTGGGATCGAGCGCAATGATCCGCATGTCATGCATGGATTGCGGTTGTGCATCGCGTGGATTGCCAACGACGCTGTCAGCGGCAGGACCGTTTGTTGATGCACCCGATGCGTCGACGTCTCGGGGCATGCTCACTGCTCCGGAGCAAAATACCCACCACGACTCGTGACGATGACATCGTCGAGTCGCGAGCGAATGTCGACTGTTCGCCACGCGCCGTCGCGGACGTCGTTCGTGGATGTGTAGCTGACAACGTAACGCCGGCGCAGATTCTCGACGACCCGACGATAGTCATCGCGCAAGCCGGAGACGTCGTCGGGGAAGTACGACTCCCCGCTCGACCCACTTGCGATCTTGTCGAGGAAGACCCGGTCGACCGTTGGCCCGATGCCGATCGCGTAAATGATCGTTCCCGTCTGCGCCAGCAGCTCGAGCACTTCCTGTTGCGTGCGGGCACTGCCGGGGGCTGTGCCAGGGTTGTTCTCATCGCGACCGTCGGTGACAACGACTATCGCGCGGCGGCCCTTGACTTCTTGCAATCGCGTCAGTCCGTCCCAAAGCGCATCGTACAAAGCTGTGCCCCCGACTGCGGTGTAGCCGTCAATCGTCTTGAGCACATGGTCACGTGACGTCGTGAGGTCATGCAGGAGAACCGATTGGTCCGCGAACTGGAGCAGGCCGAGGCTGTCCTCCGGGCGAAGCGCTTCGACGAACTCGCGCGCTGCGGCCACGGCTTCAGACGCCGTCTTTCGCATGCTTCCGCTCGAGTCGAGGGCCAGGACGATTGATACCGGTGCGACAACCTCGTGGAAGGCCTCGACTTTTTGTGCTTTGCCGTCTTCCACCACGATCAGGTCATCGGGGCCGAGGTCGAGATACCGGCGGCCGCGATCGGCGATCGTGAATTCCAGCTCGGGACGAATCGGAGGCGGCTTCGGCGCGGTGTAGCCGGCTCGGGTCCGAACCATGTAGCCGGGACTCGTCGTGAGCGTGACCGATCGCCACGAACCATCGCGCTTCTGGTTGGTGGGCGTATAGGTGACGAGGTAGCGGTTCTGGACATCCGCTGCGAGACGCTCGTGCACCAGCGCGAGAGCGTCATCGCGCGGAAGGAACGTGCGACCGCCCGTTTCAGTTGCGAGGCGGCGGAGCATCCGCTCGCCGGTGCGAGAGACTCCGGCGACGCCGCCGATTGCGATGACGTAGACAGTGACGTTCGCTGACTTTACGGCAGCGATGGCATCGTCGACTGACGTCATGCTGTCCTCGTCGTAGCCATCGGTGACCAGGACCACGGCTTGACGACTCATGCCAGCCGGCATCTTCCGGACGACTTCGACCAGACTGTCGAGAATCGCCGTGCCTCCCGTCGCTCTGACATGTCCGATCGCGTCGAGGGCCGTCTTGCGGTCGCTGGTGGGCCCGGTCACAGCCTCGAGCTCACGCGAGAACGGCGCCACCAGCACGGTATCGGTTGGCCTCAGGAAATCGAGCAGGCGCCGAACTCCGTCTCTGACGAAGTCGACTCGCCGATGCATGCTGTGGCTGCTGTCGATCAGAATCGCAAAGGTCGCCGGCATTGCTTCTTGCCTGACGACATCAACCGTCTGCGGAACACCATCCTCGAGAACTGAGAAACTCGACGGGGAAAGGTTCGTGACGAAGCGATCGTGCGAGTCATAGACGCCAGCCTCCAGCAGTACGCTCGACACGTCGGCACTCTCGACGACGTCGAATGGAGGCAAGATCACTGAGTCACGGACGGTGCGGCCCGTGCCGTCGTCCACTTCAACTGTCAGCTCTCGCCGCTCGAACGGGTTTTCGTCGATCCATTCGACAGCGTACGGAGGACCATCTTCGTCGGTCTTGTACAGCTTGCCGTCGACAAGAAAGCGAACCGGCGGCAGGCTGGCATTCGCGCCCTGCAGTTGCGCCACGATACGCAGGTTGGTGAAGGCGCCAATCCGGCCAAGCGGGGAGGTAATACGCACCGTCAGGACAGGCTTGTCGTCACTTCGTGGTGCAGCCGTGATGAGCACCACGAAGAAGGCTGCGATGAGCACCCGCAGGCGTCGGGAATCAACCCACATCAACATCCCGCCTTCGACTACGGTGAGCGGCCGGCGCCGCGGGCGGCCAGTTGGTGTGTCTGCCGTGCTCGGGCAAGAGCCTCGTGCCATCCCGGCCTGGCCCGCGACGCTGCGTCGAATGCGTGCGCGGCAGTGGCGTAGTTGCCCTGGGCCAGCAGCACTAAACCGAAGTTGAAGGATGCGGCAGCCGAGTCCCCGGCCGCACGGAACTCGTGCTGCGCGAGCTGGTCCTGCCCGTCAGCGGCGAATGCCAGGGCCAGGTTGTTGCGCGCGGCGGAAAACGAGGGATCGATGACGAGAGCCGCCTGGCATTCATCGATCGCCTGTCCCGTCTTTCCTTCGAGCACCGAGAGATAGCAGAGATTGTTCAGGGCGTAGTCGGCTCGTGGCTCGAGCGCGAGCGCGCGCTCGTACGCGCGGCGCGCGTCCGGGCCCTGGCCCACCGCGGCGAGAATCGTTCCGAGTGTGTTGTGTGCGGTTGGCGATGTGGGCGCGTAGTACACGGCGCGCGACGCGTCGGCGAGCCCAAGGTGCGGAAATCCCCAGTCGCGCCAAATCTGCGCGAGCCCCTCGTGACACACGAAATCGCCGGGATCGAGTCGACATGCGCTCGAGTAGTGATCGAAGGCCGCGTCGTCGATCTGCAACGCTCGATAGCGCTCGGCCACGCGCCGGTGCTCGCGTGGACTGGGACTCAGCCTCAGGGCCAGGAGCGCAGCCGACAGGATCGCGTCGCTCGCCTCGACGCTGCCAGCGGCCACCTGCACTGGCCTTGCGCGGACGCCGAGCTCGCGCAGCTTCCCGACGTAGCTCTCGAACGAGTCGCCGATGGGAGCGTGTTTCTTCGTGGCGCACCCTTGTGAGGCGATCGACGCGGCGACCACAAGAGACACCAGGAGGCACACGTGCAGCGCTACCTGCACGGATCGGCTCGACCCACGCGACACGCGTTCTCCCATCGCGAATGCTCAGTCCTGCCGGTTGAGGCGACTCCGTCGGCGCAGCATGTACAACACCAGGAGCACGGCAGTGACGGTCGCCGAAACGATTGTCATAGTGTCCACGCGATCCTCCTCTTCTCGCTGAAAGCCTGCGGTCTTGATCAGTTACCTTCGAACGTTCGGATTACTCTGACGACGATCGGTCCGAGACACACTGCGTACAGAGCCGGCAACAAGCACAATACGAGCGGAAAGACGAGCTTGACGCCGACCTTCCCAGCCCGTTCTTCGGCGCGCTGGCGACGTTTGGTTCGCAAGGTGTCGGCGTGGGTTCGAAGCGCCTGCCCGATACTCGTTCCAAAGCGGTCGGTTTGAATGAGCACCGCGACCAGCGTTCGGACCTCATCGAGCTCGGTGCGACGTGCAAGATCCTGGAATGCAAGGAGGCGTGGTTTGCCGGCACGAATCTCTGTCGCTACGACGCGCAGCTCGTAGGCCATCACCGGCAGCGCAATTTCTAATTCCTCGCTCGTTCGCAAAATGGCCTGATCGAGGCTCGATCCTGCCTCGACGCACACGACCAGCAGGTCGAGCGCATCGGGCAGTCCGTTTTGGATTGCTCGCTTGCGCTGTGCGACCTGCCGCAGCAACAGAGTGTCGGGAATCAAGTATCCGAGGACGCCGCACACCAATGCTACGGGCCACCCCGAAGCTCCCAAAATAGACAGCGGAAGGACAGCAGTCAGGATCGGCAGCGCTGTCTGCCCGGTCGAGTAGAGGCGGGTGGATGTGGGATCGTCCCAGCCGGCGGCTATCAGCCGGCGCTGTAGCGCGGAGCCTTGGTTGGGTGACTTCCGGAGCGACCTGTTCGCGCGACGAGTGGCCCATGCCGTCTTCAGGAGCGACAGCCGTCCGCCTGGGCCCTCCGAGACTTCGGGCGTTGCCTGGCGCAGGCGCTTCAACTCGGGCGCCGTGCGACCCAGCAGAGTCGACGCGATCGACGCCGACACCAGCGCAGTGCTGATGAACATGGCCGTGAGCGTCAAGATCAGTTCAACGGTCATTGTTCTTCTCCGCGCCTCAGAGCTCGATTCTGACGATGCGACGAATGGCGAGCATCCCGACGATCTGAAGTGTGACGGCGAGCGCGGTTATCTGCAGTCCAAGCGGATCACGGACGAGCGTCATGACATGCTCGGGTGCCGAAACGTACAAGACCGCTGCCAGGACTGGAGGAAGTACGGAAAGCACCAATCCGGTGATGCGACCGTGAGCGCTCACCGCCTTGACCTGTCGCCTGACGGTAAAGCGCTCGCGAATAACCGTCGCCAGCCTGTCAAGTACTTCCGCCAGATTCCCACCCGTTTCGCGTTGGGTGAGCACGGCCGTGACGAAGATCCGAGCGTCGAGGAACGAGACACGCTCCGCGAAGCCTTTGAGGACGTCAGGCAGCGGCTTTCCGTAGTTCTGCTCGTCGTGCATCAACCTGAACTCGGGTGCGAGAGGCGGCGCCATTTCCTCGGCCACGATTAGCAGCGACGTCGTGAACGCATGGCCCGCTCGCAACGACACCGCGATGAGGTCGATCGCCTGGGGGAACTGCTCCTCGAGTTGCTGCAATCGGTAGCGCGCGACCAGCCGCACCAGCCAGTACGGGCAAGGCGCGACCACCGCTGCCACGAGCGCGGCGATCCAGGCAGACGGGATGAGAAGGTTGACCAGGAAGAACGTCACGATGGTCGCGAACACACACGCCAGCACCACGCTTCCTACGGTCAGCGGAAGGCCCGAGAGAGTGAGGCTGGCCTGAAGCGGTCGTACGAACAGGCCGGAGCGAGCCAACAACGTGTCCAGCATCTTGACGACGCTGAGAGGCGGCGCCTTCTTCGTTACATCGATTTTTCGAGGACGCCGTGTTACTGCTGGCGTAAGGCGCCTTCGCAACGAACGCGCCACCGCATCCTCGGATCGGAGGACGAAGGCCCAATAGCCTCCGAGGATGATCCCCGCGCACAACAGGAAAGTAACCGCGGCAGCAGCCATTGGGACCTCGTTACGCGACCGCCTGCATGTGCTGGAACATGTCGACGGGAAGCTGGATGCCGAAGGACGACAAACGCTCGCTGCACCGTGGTCGGATGCCGGTCGCACGGAACCGACCACACACTTTTCCGTCCCGGCGAAGCCCGGTCCGCTCGAAGAGGAAGATGTCCTGCATCGTCACGATATCGCCCTCCATGCCGGTGACCTCGGTGATGCCGGTGACCTTCCGCGTGCCGTCCGACAGACGTGTCAACTGAATAATCAGATTGATTGCCGACGCGGTCTGCTGACGTACAGCCTTGTCGGGAATATTCAGGTTCGACATCGCGACCATGGTGTCCAGACGATAAAGAGCATCGCGCGCGCTGTTGGCGTGAATCGTCGTCAGTCCGCCGTCGTGCCCGGTGTTCATCGCCTGGAGCATGTCGAGCGCCTCGGCACCGCGCACCTCGCCCACGATGATGCGGTCCGGCCTCATGCGCAGCGCGTTGACGACGAGGTCCCGCTGGCGCACCGCGCCCTTGCCCTCGATGTTTGGTGGTCTCGTCTCGAGCCGCACCACGTGACGCTGCCGCATCATCAACTCGGCGGCATCCTCGATCGTGACAATCCGCTCGGAGTTCGAGATGAAGCTCGAAAGGAGGTTGAGCAGAGTCGTCTTTCCAGCTCCAGTTCCTCCAGACACGATGATGTTGAGACGACACATGACAGCGGCGGTCAGGAAGTTGAGCATCGGCTGGGTGAAGGTTTCCCGGTCGACCATGTCCTGCGCTCCCAGGCGCGTCGTGCGGAAACGCCGAATCGACAACGCCGGGCCGTCGAGCGCCAGGGGCGGAATAATGGCGTTCACGCGAGAGCCGTCTTGCAACCGGGCGTCGACCATGGGACTCGACTCGTCGATGCGCCGGCCGACGGAGCTGACGATACGCTCGATGATCTGCAGCAGGTGGTGATCGTCTCGGAAAAGGACGTCGGTCTCCTCGAGCTTGCCGTCCCGCTCGATGTACACGCGGTCAAAGCGGTTGACCAGGATGTCAGAGATGTCAGGGTCTCGGAGCAACACCTCGAGTGGACCGAGCCCGAACAACTCGTGGAGCACGTCGATGACGAGCGTGTCTCGCTCGGCCAGGCTGAGCGGAGTGCTCTTGGTTTCGGCGTCCATCAGTTCGAGGATCAGCGCGCGCACCTCCGGCTCGGCGTCATCACGGCCGACGCGAGTCAGGCGTTCGAGGTTGAGCCGTTTCAGCAGCTCCTGATGGAGCCGGGCTTTGAGGTCCTGGTAGCCGCGGTGACGGCTTGCCGCTGTCGGGCCCACTGCAAGAATCGAGTTCATTCGTCGGTCCTAAACGTCACTGCGATCGAAGGCTGCTCAGGCGACTCAGGAGCCCGGTGCTCGCCGGCCGGCGAGAGCCGGCGTCGGCCGGACTCTCTCCCACAAGCTTTTTTGCGAACGCCGCATATGACGCGGCCAGCTTGTTGTGGTTATCGAGTACCAGCGGACGGCCCCGGTTGAGCGCTTCGAGCGCGAGACGATAGTTGTTAGGGAACACCTCTGCCAGTGGTCCGCCGGTCACGCGCTCGACATCGACGCGACCGATTTCTGCGTGCTGGTCGAATCGGCTCATCACGACGCCAACGTTTCCCTTGCCATAACGTTGGCGGAGCGCCGCTGCCATACGCCCGGCACTTCGGACCGTCGCCAGTTCCTGATTGGCAACGATCACGATGCGACTGGCCAGATCGAGCGCGTCGAGGATCGTGGCATCCGACCGCGGTACGTCGAGCACGACGTACTGGTATTGGCGGGCTGCGCAGTCGACCAGCCGCCGCATCGCGCGGATATCCAGATGGCCGATCATCGCGCGATCCGACGAAGCCAGTACGTCCAGCCCTATCTTCGTGTGACCGACGATGCTGCGAAGGAACGCTTCATCGATGCGGTCGACGTCCTCCGAGAGCAGGCGCCGCTCGTGCGCGGGTACTACGGGAAC
>JALDXQ010000264.1:0-8606 GCA_032156805.1 Acidobacteriota bacterium | reverse complement strand
TGTGCGGTTGGCTTCGACACGAACAGGACAACATGATCGCGTTCTTGCGAGAAGATCTCCCCCCTTACACAGCGAGGCGTTCTCGCCACACCCATAGTGTCGAAAACTCGGACGACACATCCAGGTCGACTCATGGGTGATTCCGTTGCAGATGCTGCTCGCGGCGCTGGTTTGGGTGGCTCGCGTGCGAGCAACGTGATGAGCGGGGTGCAGGAGGCGGACCTCGTCTCCTATAATCGGCGCGTCGCCGATGACGAATTCACTCACGCACCGGATCGCTCTACTCGCCCTCATCGTCGCCGCCTCGACTGGCGTCGCGCATGCCCAGCGCCGGCCTCCGGCGCCGCCGAACTTCGACGCCTTCTACGAACTCGGGCCCGACTCCCTCATCCGCCGCGGCGTGCCGAAGGGGACGGTCAAGGGGCCCGTCACGCTGCCGAGCCAGGTCTACCCTGGGGTGGCTCACGACTACTGGGTATATGTGCCCGCGCAGTACGACGGCAAAACCGACGTGAGCCTCATGGTGTTCAATGACGGCGCCACATACGTCCAACCCGATGGCTACTACCGCGCCGTGAACGTGCTCGACAACCTGATTTACCGTGGCGAGCTGCCGGTGATGATCGCGGCATTCATCGACCCGGGGAAATTCATCAAAGATGGCGCGTCGAACCGGCAGGCCGAGTACGACCCGCCCGACAATCGCTATGCACAGGTGATCGTCAACGAGCTCTTGCCGAGGCTCTACGCTGAGTACCGGATTGCCCGCGATCCGGAGCGCCACGCCATAGCCGGCTGGAGCTCGGGCGCGATTGCGGCGTTCACGGTGGCCTGGGAGCGGCCCGATCAGTTCCGCAAAGTGCTGAGCGGCATCGGCACCTACGTCAATCTCGCCGGCGGGCACGTCTACCCGGAAAAGGTCATGGCGAGCGAGCGGAAGCCGATTCGCATCTTCATGATCGACGGCCGCAACGACAACCGGGGCATGAACGCCGACGGCAAGTACGACCGGGCGCGCGACTGGTTCTACCAGAATGTGCGGCTCAAGGACGCGTTGGTTGCGAAAGGCTATGACGTCAATTACGTCTGGGGCATTGGCGTCCACAGCCACGACATGGGCGGTGCGATGTTGCCCGAGATGATGCGCTGGCTCTGGCGGGACCATCCGGTCTCGGTCGATCCGAACGACACGAACGAGCGTTCGTTTCGAGCAGGAAAGGCCTCTGAGCCTGCCGCGGCACCGCCGCCCGGGGCGAATCCGGCCCGGGCACGCTGAAGCAGCACCGCGAAATCGTGGAGAAGAACCCAAGACTGGCGGTTTTTACGCGGCCTCGCGGATGAGTCAATTGCGGAAATCGTCCCTGTGTTCGAACGAGACCAGCCGCCGCGAGCGGAACCGGCGTGCCTTCCTCGAATGTGCCGCGAAGTCCAAGTCACCGTTGGCCCGCACCAGCCGTCGAGGTGAGGTCGCGCGCGCCGGACGACGTTTCAGCCGCTGGTCGAGAGTTGGTAGCCCTTTGCCAGAGTGGAGAATGCAGCCACCTCGGAGACCGTCCGCGACTCGGGCCAGTCGAGCTCACGTGCCATCAGGCGGGCCACGTCAGGCGCCATGGCTTCCGCGGCGTGCGCGTTGAGGAACAGCGCACGCGTACGCCGCGCAAGCACATCCTCGACGGTTCGCGCCATCTCGTGACGGGTAGCCCAGATGACTTCGGCACCCACGTACGGCAGTTGCGGATGGAGTGGTGCCGACCACAACGGCTCGCTGCGCATCAGTTCCTGGATCGCTGGTGCATCCGTCCCGTACACGCTAAGCGGGCCAAACCGATCCGCATTGGAATGGAAGCCGTGCACGTTCAGCGAGCGCGTGACACAGGGCCGCTCTTCCAGTCGCGCGAAGTCGGCGGCCTGGTTCACCGCGTGCTCGGCCATGTTCCGGTACGTCGTCCACTTGCCACCGGTCGTCGTCATCAGGCCGGAGGCGTCGAAGTGAATCGTGTGATCGCGTGAGAGCGCCGCAGTCAATTTGCCGTCACCGCCCTTGACGAGCGGGCGGATGCCGACGAAGACGCTCAACACGTCTTCGCGAGTAGGTCTCTTGAGGAGGTACTGGCCTGCCGTTTCGAGGATGAACTCGATCTCCTCCTGCAGCGGCCGTGGCTCGAGCGTTGGTGTGGTAATCGGCGTGTCAGTCGTGCCGACGAGCGTGTGGCCGTGCCACGGAATCGCGAACATGACGCGGCCGTCGGAGGTGTGCGGCACCATGATGGCTGACTCCGCCGACAGGAACGAGTGATGAAACACTAGATGAATGCCCTGGCTCGGCGCGATCAACGACGGGACATCGGGTTCGGCCAGCCGGCGAACCGAGTCTGAGAAGGCGCCCGTGGCGTTGATGACGACGCGCGCGGCGATCGTCCATTCCTGTCCGGTCTCCTGATCGGCGGCGACGACCCCGTCGACGAAGCCGTCGGGCCCCTTGGTCACCGCGACGACACGTGCGTAGTTGACCAGCGTCGCACCCTGCTCCGCCGCGGTTGCTGCGAGATTGATCAGCAGCCGGGTATCGTCGAACTGGCCGTCGTAGTACACGACACCGCCACGGAGCCCCTCGGTCCTGATAGTGGGCAGTCGCGCCAGCGTTTCTTCGCGCGATAGAATCTCCGACGAGCCGAACCCGTACTTGCCGGCGAGGGCGTTGTAGATCTTGAGCCCCAGACCGTAGAACGGCGCCTCCCACCAGTCGTAGTTGGGCACGACGAAGGCGAGGTTGCTCACCAGGTGCGGCGCGTTCTGTCGAAGCAGTCCGCGTTCCTTGAGCGCTTCCATGACCAGCGCGATGTTGCCTTGTTCGAGGTAACGCACACCGCCGTGCACCAGCTTCGTGCTCCGGCTCGACGTGCCCTTGCCGAAGTCGTGCTGCTCCAGCAGCAGGACGTCGTAGCCGCGGCCCGCGGCGTCGACAGCGATGCCGACGCCCGTCGCGCCGCCACCGATGACGACGATGTCCCAGGGCTCGCGCCGTTCGATCGCTCGTCCGAGCATCTCGGCTCGATTCATGGATGACGTCTCCTATACGTCGACTTGTTCACGCTTCTTGGTTCTGACCTTCTCGGTTCGTGTTCACGTTCAGAACCTGAAACACGAACACAGAAGCGAGCACACAGAAGGGTGAACGACAGATCTCATGCCTACGTCTTCTGCCACCCCTTCGCTCGCTCGAGCGCCTCGGTCCAGCGGCCGCGCAGCTCTCGGACCCTTGTGGCCGGCATGGCCGGCTCGAAGCGGCGATCGGTACGCCACTGATTGGCGATTTCGTCCCCGCTCTTCCAGAATCCGACCGCCAGCCCCGCCATGTACGCTGCGCCCAATGCCGTCGTCTCGGTGATCTGCGGGCGGACCACGGGTACGCCGATCAGGTCGGACTGGAACTGCATCATGAAGTCGTTGCGCGCTGCGCCGCCGTCGACCCGCAGCTCGGGCAGCCGCACACCTGCATCGGCCTGCATAGCGTCGAGCAGATCCGCCGATTGGAAGGCGATCGATTCGAGTGCCGCGCGGGCGATGTGAGCCGCGGTGGCGCCGCGCGTCAGCCCCACGATGGCGCCGCGAGCGTACTGATCCCAATGAGGCGCGCCGAGCCCGGCGAACGCGGGCACGAGATAGACGTCGCCGTTGTCGGGGACCGACCGCGCGAGCGCCTCCACCTCGCTCGACGACCGAATGATGCCGAGGCCGTCGCGCAGCCACTGCACGACGGCGCCGCCGATGAAGACACTGCCCTCGAGCGCGTATTCCACCGCGCCGTTGCGCATCCACGCGACGGTCGTCACCAGCTTGTGTTGAGACGCCGGCGCCGTCGTCCCCGTGTTCTGCAGCATGAAGCAGCCGGTTCCGTAGGTGTTCTTGGTCATTCCGGGCGACGTGCACATCTGCCCGAAGAGCGCAGCCTGCTGATCGCCGGCGATGCCCGCAAGAGCCACTGATTCGAGGCCAAGCGCAGTCGTGACCTCGCCGTACACCTCGCTCGAGTTGCGCACCTCCGGCAGCACAGCCCGTGGGATCCGCAGCGCGCGCAGGAGCTCGTCATCCCACTGGAGCGTGTGGATGTTGAACAGCAGCGTGCGCGAGGCATTGGTCGCGTCGGTGATGTGCAGGCGGCCGTCGGTCAGCCTCCAGAGCAGCCACGAGTCGATCGTCCCGAACGCGAGATCGCCCGCCTCTGCGCGGGCGCGCGCGCCAGGGACGTTGTCGAGAATCCAGGCCAGCTTCGTCCCGGAAAAGTACGCGTCGAGCACGAGGCCGGTTCGCTCGCGAAACAGCGTCTCGGTGCCCTCGGATCGCAGTCGATCGCAGGCGTCCGCCGTGCGCCGATCCTGCCAGACGATGGCATTGGCGATCGGCTGGCCGGTCTTGCGATCCCAGACCACCGTCGTCTCGCGCTGGTTCGTGATGCCGATCGCGGCCACGTCGCGCGCGCGCAGGCCGGCGCCCGCGAGCACTTCCACGGCGACGCCAGCCTGTGACGTCCAGATCTCGAGCGGGTCGTGTTCAACCCACCCTGGCTGTGGAAAGATCTGCTGAAACTCGCGTTGCGCGACGCCCTTGCTCGCCCCATCGCGATCGAACAGAATGGCGCGCGAGCTCGTCGTGCCCTGGTCGAGGGCGAGAATGTACGACACGTGATCCTCCGGTGGTCTTCACCCCTTGTCCATCACCATAACGATTGCCAGAGCGCGTGAGGAGTCGCATGACACGTGAAACTGTGCGCGAGATGCTATCCGAGTTCCTGGGCACCTTCATTCTCATAGTGTTCGGAACCGCCGTCGTCGCGCAGGTGGTGCTGTCCGGTCAGGCGAACGGATCCTATCTCTCGATCAATCTCGGATGGGGACTTGCGGTCACGATGGGCGTCTACGTGGCCGGCGGCGTGTCCGGAGCCCACCTGAATCCAGCGGTGACGGTGGCCCTCGCCGTCCTCCGGGGTTTTCCGTGGAGCAAGGTGATTCCGTACAGCATCGCGCAGCTTGCTGGCGCCTTCACGGGCGCGCTCGTGACCTTCATCACCTACCGCGAGGCGTTCGATCGCTTCGACAGCGGCGTGCGCCAGGTCCTCGGACCCCAGGGCACGGCCGGCATCTTCGCGACATACCCGCAGGCGTTCCTGAGTACTTTTCCGGGCGGGCTCATCGATCAGATCGTTGGCACCGCGTTGCTGCTGCTGTTGATCTTCGCCATCAGCGACGCGAAGAACCTCGCGCCCGAGCCGAAGCTCGCCCCCGTCGTTGTCGGTCTGGTCGTGGTACTCATCGGGATGACGTTTGGCTACAACGCCGGGTACGCCATCAATCCGGCGCGCGACCTCGGCCCGCGGCTGTTCACGGCGGTCGCGGGATGGGGCAGCGAAGTGTTTCGGGCCGGCAACGGCTGGTGGTGGGTACCGATCGCCGGTCCCCTCATCGGCGGCGTGCTCGGCGGATTCACCTACGACCTGTTCGTGACCAACCGCCGGCGGAGCTGAAACCACGTTGTCGGTGACCTCGATCACCTTCGCAGCTCCCGCCATCCCGCGAGCAGCTCTTCGACGATGACGGAGGTCTGCTTCCGCAAGCGACCCTCGAGCCTTTTGTTCGACGCCAGCTCCTGTTCGCGAACGGAACTGAGCTTGCCTGCACCCAGCTGCACGCCCGAATCGAAAGCGATGTCGGAGAGATCTTTCACCGACCTGAGATCGTTGAGCGTCACTTCGCGATAGGACGGCTCCCAGCTCACCACCCACCAGTCCAGCCAGTTTTCGATGCGGTCGGCAGCGGGGATCAGGAGTGTGGGTCTGATCGCCAGGATGTCGTGCTTCAGGCGACCGAGTTGCCGGGTGCCGTCAATCACGCGAACTGCGCGTCGAGTCGTGGATTCCTCGAGGCAACCGAGACCATCCAGGTTGGCCACTTCCTTGGCTTCGATGAGCACGTCGTCTTCCGGCGCAGTCGTGGGGCCCTGCACGCGAACAAGGATCTTCCTGGCGGCGGCGCTGCCCACGCCAATGCGGAGCCATCCGGCACGGACAATCGCAAAATAGCCGGTCGCGAGCTGCGGGCGCTCCTTGCGAACGAACTGCGCAAAGGCCTCGATGCCCTCGACGACTGACTTTGAAGTTGCCGGGTCCATCGGTTGCATCTGTTTCTCGCCCCACGCGAGATACGCCGCGCGTGTGCGGACCGCCTGCCTCCGCAGGTGCCTGACTATGCCAGGTTCGGGAAGACGGTAGTCCGGGTCCGACAGTCCCTGGCGATACCCTTCGAGAAAGCGGTCCCACAGCATGTCGCGATCTCGCATCCATCTGCGCTGGCGCGATGCGAGGTCGAGCGAGCCCATGAACCGGACAATGTCGATGAAAGCGGGGCCGCGAGTGGAGTCGTCGAAGTCGTCGAGGCCCCAGGCGTCCTTGGTCAGCGCGAATTGCTCCACGTGGGCGTCGCCGTGGAGGCGCACGATCGGCGCGTCGGTGACGTCGGCGAATACCTCGCACACGCGGGCGGTCCAGGCGCGATTGATGAACCGAAAATACGTGAAGGGGTCAGATCGCAGCCGATTGATCAGCTCGGGTGACGCGACTGACAGCGCCGCCGGATCGGGCCGGAGCTGTCCGCTTGCAGGCTGCGTCGCGAACACGATGCAGACAGCCGCGAGCATGAGCCCGCAAGCGAAGCGACTCGGTTGAGCGCGATGCATGCTGCAGTTCATTTTGGCAGGTCTAGGGACGCAGCGCGTCCTCGGCGGCGAGCGCATCCGTGCGCACGCCCAGCCGGATCAGCAGCGCGACGACGATACGCTGCGCGTCGGTCATTCCGGTGCGCCGTTCGACCACGCGGCGAGCGAGATCGGGCTTGTCCGTGATCAGCCCGTCGACGCCATGGCTCATGGCCGCGAGCATCCAGGCTGGATCGTTCAAGGTCCAGACGTAGACATCCTGGCCCGCCCGATGCGCCTGCCGCACGAACGCGCGAGTGGCGAGACGGGCTTCGACGGCCAGGAAATCCGCGTTGAGCGAGGTGAGATCGCCGATCGCCTTGGCCACGAGCACGCCGGCTCGCCAGGATGGTCGCAGCTGTTTGATCGTCCGTACCATATCGTGATCGAGCGACATGAAGATGCTGTCGTTCGTCATGCCGGCGGCCTCGACGATCGCGACGACTCGTTCTTCGAGACGTTGCGCGTGACCGTATGACTTCAGTTCTACGACGGCACGCGCTCCGCCCTTGATCGCGGCGAACGTCTCGGCAAGCGTGGGCACGCGCTCAGACGAGAACCGGGCTGCCGTGCGGGAACCGATGTCGACCGACGTCAAGGCCAACGCATCCGCTTCCCAGACCTTGAGTGGCGAGCCGCCCATGCGCATGAGGTCGCTGTCGTGCATCACGATTACTTCCCCATCAGCCGATTCCTGCACATCGAACTCGATGAAGTCGGCGTCCTGCTCCACAGCCAGCCGGAAGGCGGCCAACGTGTTCTCGGGCGCGGCGTCTGACGAGCCGCGGTGCGCAATCACCAGCACCTGCTGATTGCGCCGCGTCGTGGCGGCCACGAGGAGGGCGATCCCGAGAGCAGCGAGAACCACGACAAGGCCTGCGCCAACAATCACCGTGCGTGGGAGCCGAGCGTATGGCGTCTCCAGGACTGCCGGCTCGGGCACGCGAGGCCTGGGATCGCCGATGCGCAGATACAGCCGGACAATGGCGAGCGCAAACAGTGACGCGTTGACGATGCCGGCCATGAGGCCGAGGGCAGCCCAGAGGAGAACGAGCGCAGTGACGAACAACAGCAATGGCGCCAGCGACCCCGCTAGTTGCGGTGCGACTGTCCTGCCGATGATCTCGGGCACCGAGGCAGCCGCGACGAGCAGCAGTACGGCGAAGGCCGCCCACGATGCCAGCACCGCAACGACGAGGGCACGGGCCCCGGCCGAGCGCCTGCCGCTCTCGCTCAGCGCATGACGGGGTGCGACGTCCTCGAAGAGCACGAGCGGCAGCGCAAGCGCCCACCGCACGATCGTTCGCACGAGCAACGCCACCAGCAACGCGAGCAGCAGAATCGCGAGTACGGCCGCCGCCCAGAAGGCCGGTGGCCGGACGGCCAGGTAGAAGTTGATGTCGTAGTGCCGGAGCAGTGACCAGTACGCGATTCCCGCCACGAGGAGGAACGGCAACAGACCCGCCAGCAGACGCACGACCATGTTCACCGTCAGGCGGAGCACAGGAAACGCTCGCGCCAACCCAAACGCGAGCGCTCCTCTCGCGCTCAACGCGCGACCCTCTGCGCATGCCACGCCGATGGCCATCAGGCACGCCATCTCGAGTGCCGTGATCGCGACGAGGAGCGCGCCAGCAAGAACGAGCGTCAGCACACCGCCGGGCGTCGTCAGGAAGAACCTGGCGATGTCGACATCGGCGATGACGCGTCCCTCGGCCCCCGAGATCATCGTGCGTAGCAACAACACGGTCACCGGCGTCAGCACAGCGAACGAGATGACCTTGTAGGCGATGTCGGTGAGGGCAAGGTCCTGCCACGATCTGCGAAGATCCTGAAGCACCTCAGTGGCAACGCTGCGA
>JALDXQ010000263.1:0-8608 GCA_032156805.1 Acidobacteriota bacterium | reverse complement strand
GCCCAGGCTCGCCCGGTGAGCCGCTTCAGCGATGTAGAAAACCGGGATGGGGATCCGCTCTAACCGCCGCACGTGTTTGTGAGCGTCTCGAGCGCAGTCAGATTCAGTCGAGAGTCGCCGGGCTGCAGGTAGAGCAGTCCTTTCGCGGTGACCTTGTGTCCCTTGCGATTCGCGGGTTCGAATGGTGTCGCGCTGACGAGCGTGTACGTATCCTTGCCCAGCGCACGAGTCTTCGCTCGTTCGAGCTCTGTTGCTGAGACGCCGCGTTCGCGCGATCCTGGCCGGGCACTCGAGTTCGTGATCACCCAGCGATTCCCGGGTCCCGGCTCCAGGCATCCCACCACTTGCACGAACGACAGGTTCTGCAGCCCCGGCTTCGCGCCCTTGCGAAGGATCTGCACCATCTCGAGCTTGCCCGTGTCCGGCGTCAGCTCCGCCTTGCCCGTCGGATAGTTGTTGCGCTGTAGCATGTAGGCGAGCACGTCGGCTTTGCCTGCGTCGTTCACGATGTTGGCGCTGCCCTGCGGCATCTGGTCCCTGATGAAGCTGAAGAGCGCTTCGAGGTTGCCGTCCAGCCAGTTGGCGAGGAACTTGTCGCCGGTGAGCGTCGGCCCGCGGTCCGATCCGCTCAGGTCAGAGTTGTGGCAGCGGGAGCAACTGAGGTCGAAGGTGGCCTTGCCGCGCTCGGCCTGTGCGGTCGTGTACACACCGTCCCAGACGGTGACGATGGCATCGGCGTCCTGTGCGTCGAGGACCGTGGCAACCATCGTGGCGGCGAGTGCGAGCGATGCCAAACAGGTGAGAAGCGTCCTCTGCATGTCGGCCTTGCCTTTGCTCGGAACGAACGGGCTGGCAGCGTATCACATCCCGTTGAACTGGATCGCGACCGGGTGTACGGTCTAGAGGCAGGCCACACATCAACCGCGGGTAAGGGGGGCCACTAGAACCATGGCAACCAGTTACACCGTCGTGCTGTTCTCACGGCAACACTTCGGCAATCAAGCGGGAGTCTTCGACGACATCGAACCGGGTGTCGCCTTCGTGGGGGGCGCCAAGGACTTCTCCTTCGATTGCCCCGGCATCAACACGGCGGAAGCCGCGCTCCTGATGTTTCAATCGCGGGATGTCGATCATCAACGGAACATTTGCCGCGTCAACGGCGTGGATGTGTTTGGCGCGCTGCCAGCAAGCCCCGCGAGGGACGCCTGGAATGGGAATGTCCTGCTGGTCGAACGGCACCACCAGCTGAAGGCGACCGGCAACGTTCTGCGCGTCGAGGCTCGCAGATCGGATGGCGGCAGCGACGGCGATGTTGACGACTTCATCCTCGACAACATCGTCATCGTCTACAAGATCCTCGATGTTGTCGTCCAGCTTCCAACGGCCAGCGGCGATCTCGGAGCGTTTCTCACCTCGGAGCTCATAGATTCAATCAACAACGTGCAAGGCTCCGGGTCGGGGGCGAACACCGCGGATCAGCACAACGAATACGTGCTGCCCACGCCTGGCCAGCTTGCGTCGTGGCGGGACGTGTTTCGGAGCCTGCTCGCGGGCGCCTGGAGTGAGGCGCACGCGCAGGCGAAACTGATTAGCTCCACGTACAACGTCGTCCGGTTTTTCGATACGCCCTCGGACCAGATTCACTACGTGCTGATGGAGGGTGTCCCGGGGCAGATTCCCAAGGCGGCGGCTCAGCCCCCGGGTGGCACGATCACCGAACCCGCCGATCAGACGCGCCGAGGGTGGGGCACGTATGTCTTTGCCGCGCAACCGCACCGTCCACTGAGCATCTCGGCGCCGCACATCAGGGACGATCTCGAGACGGAGAACCAGGCGATCGAAGCGTACCTGGCGCTGCGGGCGCGGACGCTGTTGATTGCCGGCACCGATCGCGATCAGAACCCCGCCGAGGCGCCGTGCGACCAGTCAACGGTGCGTCGGTACAAAGAGGCGGACGTGTCGCACACGGCGGAGTGTGTCTTTCAGATCGCGTTTGAGGAGATTTATGCGAGCGACACCTCCACGTGGCACCTGCAGTTCCACGGGAGCGGGACGTGCACGGAAGACGTGTTCCTGAGCAACGGCGTTCCGAATGCCCCCGCTATCGTCCATACGTTTGCTGCGAACATCGTGAAGGCGTCGCGAGAGGCGGCGGCGGGAAGCGGCCCCGTGATCGACGCTCGTGTGTTCGACAATACCGGGGGGTGTCTTGCTCGCGGCACCGACAACATGCAGATGCGATTCGCCTCGGGCCGGCCGCACGCGAGCATCTGCGCGCAGGACAACGGTCCCATAGGACCGTCCCGGTTCATTCACATCGAGCAGCTGCTGCCCGTACGGCGCGCCCCGACCCACGCTGACGCCTCTCCAGGAGTGAATCGCGCCGTCGTCCTGGCCGGCATCGTCGCCACGTTTCCGTAGTCCGAGTTGGACTTTTCATTGACAAAGACATCCGGACGTCGTTGAATGCCGGCACGTATCCGTCGAGGCACGTCGCGCTGTTGTCGTGGTCCCCAGAGACAGATGGAGGACTCCCATGCGTCGAGCGTCGAAGGCCCTCTGGATCATGGCGGTGGCTGTCCTGCTACCGTCGCTTGCTTCTGCGCAAGGTACCCTCACAGGCACAGTCAGAGACCAGTCGGGTGGCGTGTTGCCGGGTGTCACCGTCGACGCGTCGAGCCCCGCGCTGATCGAGAAGGTACGCACGGCCGTCACGGACGACACGGGCCAGTACCGGATCACCGGTCTGAATCCCGGCACGTACTCGCTGACGTTCAGGCTGACCGGCTTCACCATCGTCAGGCGAGAAGGGATCGAGCTCAGCGGCTCGGCGACAGTGACGATTCCGGTCGACATGCGCCTGGGCGCTGTCGAAGAGACGATCACGGTGACGGGTGACACGCCGGTGGTCGACGTCCAGACGACACAGCGCGAGACCGTGCTCGATGCTGACGTGGTCGCAGCCATTCCCGGAAATCGCTCCGTCGGCACTCTCCTGAATGCCGTCCCTGGCCTGACCGTCAACGACGGCGCACTCGCCGCGTCGCCGACGATGACGTTCTTTGCAGCGCGCGGCGGCCCGATCAACGAAGGGCGCATGACGATCAACGGCATGACGATCGCGGCGCCGTTCAACGGTGGCGGCGTGTCGACCTACATCCTGGATTCGGTCAACGTCGACGAAGTGTCCGTGGCTGTCGCCGGGGGGCTCGGCGAGTCGGACATCGGCGGGCCGGTGATGAATCTCGTGCCACGTTCCGGCGGGAATACGTTCCGCGGCCAGGGCTTCATCAACAACGCGGGCGATTGGTCACGCGGCGAAAACCTGAACGACGAGCTGCGCGCCGTTGGCCTGACAGAGACGCCCGGGATCATCAGCTCTTACGACGCCAGCATCTCCTATGGCGGTCCGATCAGGCGCGATCGACTCTGGTTCTTTGGCAGCTATCGCAGCCTCGACACGACGTCACCGGTGCAGGGCGTCGTCTCCAACGCGAACGCGTTCAATGGCTCACGCTGGGATTGGGTGGCCGATCCGAGCGTCACCGCGCGCCAGCTCCAGGGGCGAGTGTCGTACGTCGGCCGGTTCACGGCGCAGGTGTCTGACAAGCATCGAGTCTCGTTCAACTACGAGTACCAGCGCCGCTGCGAGGGGTCACCGTTGAAGGTTGAGAGCGACGGCTGTAACACCCGCGATACCGACTGGATTGCGGCCGGAACGGCGACCCAGTCGCCAGAGGCCAACCCAAACTATTTCGGAAACACGCCGTATCACGTGACGCAGGCCATTTGGAGCGCGCCGATGACGAGCAGGCTGCTGCTCGAGGCTGGCTTCACGCGGTTCATGTTCCGCGGCGGCACGACAGGGCGGGTCCCCCCGGACGGGATTTTCGATCTGATCTCGGTGACCGAGCAGTCCACGGCGATCAACCCTGCGACGGGCCTGCAGTATGCGCCGCGGGCGAACTTCGTTTATCGAGCCGTCCCGACGGCCAACCCCAATTACGCCAACCCGAACAACTGGCGCGCCTCAGCGTCGTACGTGACCGGGTCGCACGCGCTGAAGGTCGGCTATCAGGGCGCCTACATCCGCGTCAATAACTGGTTCCTTGTTCCCGAGTCTCAGCTGTCTTACCGGTTCAGCCAGGGCGTGCCGAATCAGTTCACGTTCCGGCTGCCGGAATGGCACCAGGCGGACAGGACATCAACGGCGGCGCTGTATGTCCAGGATAGCTGGACGCGCAGTCGGTTGACGTTGCAGGGCGCGGTCCGCTACGACCGCGCGTCGAGCTTCAGCCCGGCGGAGCATAACGGTACCGAACTGACCTCGAAGTTCAACGCGGCGCCGATTACGTTCCCGCGGACCCCGGGCGTCGACGCGTTCAACGACATCACGACGCGCATCGGCGTCGCCTATGACGTGTTCGGCACGGGCAGGACGGCGCTCAAGTTCAATCTCGGGCACTACCTCGACGCGGCGACGAACGACAGCGAGTACACGAGCAACAGTCCGGCCGCCCGCATCGTTCGCACGGCGAACCGAAACTGGCAGGACACCAATCGCAACATGGTGATCGACTGCGACATCATGAACTTTGCCGCCAACGGCGAGTGCGCCGCGTTGACCGGCGACGCGCTGAACTTCGGCGCCGTCTCTGGCAATGTCACGCAGGTGAACCAGGCAACACTCCGAGGCTGGGGTGTCCGTCAGAATGACTGGCAGTGGGGGATCACGCTTCAGCAGGAAGTGATCCCGCGCGTGTCGGCGGAGGTCGCCTACAACCGCCGCTGGTTCAAAGGGGCCAAGGTAACTGACGATACACTTCGCGGCCCTGAAGACTACCAGCAGTTCACGATCGCGGCCCCGCAGGATCCGCGTCTGCCTGGTGGCGGCGGCTATCCGATCACGGTGGGCATGGTGACGGCCGCGGCCGCTGGTCGCGGCACGCAGAACTACGTCACGTTCGAAACGGACTTCGGACCGGCGCGCAGTCAGTACTGGCACGGCGTCGATTTCACGGTCAACGCACGTCTGCGCGAGAGCCTGACACTGCAACTCGGGACGCAGACCGGCCGCTCGACCGAGGACACATGCGAGACCGCGCGCGTGTACGACGCGGTGGTCCCCGCAACCCAGGTCCCGTCGATGGGCCAAACCCTGACGAACCAGGCCACGATCAAGGACGCTCGCAACTGCCGCGACGCCGATCCGTTCCAGACGACGCTCCGGGGACTGGCCTCGTACACGATTCCGAAGATCGATGTGCTGGTTGCCGCGACGGTGCGCTCGCAGCCGGCGCTGGAGCGAACCGCCACGTGGCCGGTACCGAACACGGTGATCCGGGACATCACCGGGCGGCTGCCGCCGGGAGGTCTCGCCACCGGCAACACGAACATCGAGATCCTGGACACCGACCATCGGCTGTTCGCGGACAACCGGCGGACGCAGCTCGATATGCGATTCGCGAAGGTCCTTCGCTTCGGTTCGAGGCGCGTTGATGTTGGCGTGGACCTTGGCAACTTGCTGAACACGAATTACGCGACGACGTACGAGAACACGTATCAGTACAGCGTTGGCAACGCGGCGATGGGTGGGACATGGAACAACCCGACGGCCATCTACACGCCGCGGTTTGTCCGCTGGAATGTGACGGTGGACTTCTGACGTCCACTGAGTGATCAGCCGATCGGGATTGCAGTGACAGTCGGGAGTTGACGGCGGCGAGGAAAACAGCGGGAGGCGCGCCGAGGCGCGCACTCCCTCATGGACGGGTGACGAACCCAGGACCAGGGACCAATCAGTCCATCGGCGCGACGTTGCGCGATTTGATCAGCCATGTTCCGTTCACGCGCTCGAGCTCGTCGATGCTGCGGCCAACGCCTGCGACGCGAGGCGGTGTCTCGCGTCCCACTCCCGCGACCATCGTGATGTGGTACGCGTCGATGCGAGCGCGATCCTTGTCGATGAACACCACCTGGTGGTTCGCCGTGGTGTGATACATCGGCGGCCGGGGGGCGGCTGCCTGTGCTCCCGCCTGCGGCTGACGAGTCCCGGCGATCATCTTCTTCAGCGCGTCCCGTCCCTTGGTCGCGTTCGCACCCGACGAGAACTGTCCATCGGTCGTGTAGAGCGCTGCGTAACCCTCGGCGTCGCCCGTGTCGAGCGCCCGCGCGTACCGCCACATCAGCTCTTCGATCTCCGCGCGGTCGCGCGCTTCCCGCAGCACCTGATCGTCCGATTTCGACGCCGTGAACACCGCTCCGGCCGTGAACATCACCGCGCCGAGCGCTACGCCTGCGACCAGATTCTTCATCACGCCTCCTCGGGTGGCTGTCGGTCATGGGCAGCCATACGGCGAAGATTCTACTCCCGGGCAGTGCCCTGCGGCCGCAATCGTCACCATTGACGCGGCGGGCCGCCTTGGTCTCCGGCATTAGGGCCATTCCAGACGGCGAACGTGCGGTCACCACCGTCAATGCCGCTTCAGGTTCGCAAGAAACTTCTCGTTCACCGTTCTACGCACAACTGGCCCCATGGCCGGATGCGATCGATCGGGTCTCTAAACCACCGCGACGACAGAATTTCCATCCGGCCGGACGGGCATGCATACGAGCGGCGGGCCCGCTCGTCGTGGAGGTTGTGCCATGCGTGTGCGACTGTCCGTCCTGCTTGTTGTTGCTGTGAGTGCCGGCTCCATTGCTCTCGGTTGCCGGCAGCCGATCTCCTATCCGCCCGTTACCGGCGGGGCCGAGGAGCCGCCAAAAGAGCCAGCCGTGGCCGCGCCTGCCGAGCCTGCCGTGCACGATGCCAACACGTCGCAGTCGTTGGCCAGGCTGTCACGTTCCCAGGAGGCTCTGGCGTTTTCCCGTCTCGACGGCTTCGAGCTCCGGCGTCAGTCAGCAGAATTCAACACCGAGGCGTACGACAAGATCGATGAGCACGGCTTCAGGCGAGTTGCCGACGATCCGCTGTCGACGTTCTCCATTGACGTCGATACCGCGTCCTATTCGAAGGTTCGGCGATTCCTCAACGCCGGCGCGCTGCCACCGGTGGACGCTGTTCGCATCGAGGAGCTCGTCAACTACTTCCGCTTCGCATACCAGAACGCGCAGGACGACGCGCCGTTCTCGGTGACGACCGAGGTGGCTGCATGCCCCTGGAACCCGCGGCATCGTCTGGCGCTGGTCGGGCTGCAGGCGCCCGCGCTGGAAGCGGGCCGGACACCGCCTCGCAACCTCGTATTCCTCCTCGACGTGTCGGGTTCGATGGACGCGCCCGACAAGCTGCCGCTGGTCAAGTCGGCGATGCGCATGTTGACAGACACTCTTACCTCCGAGGATCGCGTCGCGATCGTGGTGTATGCAGGCGCGAGCGGCCTGGCGCTGCCGTCGACGCCCGGCAGCCGCAAGGCGGACATCCAGCACGCGATTAGCGAGCTGCAACCAGGCGGCTCGACCAACGGAGCCGAGGGCATCCAGCTCGCGTACGAGATCGCCAGTCAGAGCTTCGTCACGGGCGGGATCAATCGGGTGATCCTTGCGACCGACGGCGACTTCAACGTCGGCGTCACCAGCGAGGGCGAGCTGGTCCGGTTGATCGAGGAGAAACGTGAGAAGGGCGTGTTCCTGTCGGTGCTCGGCGTCGGCACCGGCAACGTCAAGGACTCGACGATGGAGAAGCTTGCGGACAAGGGAAACGGCAACCATGCCTATCTCGACTCGATGCACGAAGCCCGGCGCGTGCTCGTGGCCGAAGCCGGCGCCACGCTCGTGACGGTCGCGAAGGACGTGAAGATCCAGGTCGAGTTCAACCCCAGGGCCGTCGGCGGTTACCGGTTGATCGGCTACGAAAACCGCGCGCTGCAGCACCAGGACTTCAACGACGACCGGAAGGACGCGGGAGAGATCGGCGCCGGGCACAGCGTGACCGTGCTGTACGAGATCGTGCCGCCCGGCGAGCCCGTCGAGGGAGGCACGACCGGTCCACTCAAGTACCAGGACCAGCCGAAGCCGAACGCGGCATCGACGTCGAACGAGCTGATGACGGTCAGCCTGCGCTACAAGCAGCCGGATGGCGATACGAGTCGGCTGATGTCGGTTGCGGTGCGCGACGGCGGCACTGAGCTCACCGGCAATCTTGGATTCGCGTCTGCCGTGGCGGAGTTCGGGATGCTGCTGCGGAGGTCTGAGCACAAAGGGCAGGCGACGTGGGCGTCGGCCCAGGAACTCGCGCGGCGGTTCCGCGGCGACGATCCTGACGGGTATCGAGCTGAGTTCATCTGCCTGGTCGATCTCGCGGCGTCGCTCGACGCAACGAGAGTGACATCGAGGAACAGCGCAGCCAGGCCCGAGCCCTTCGACAAGTGAAGGAGGCGATGGCGGAGCCGATCGATGAAGACGCATGCGCCCGACACGATTTGGTATTCGCTTGGTGGTGCGGAGCCGATTTCACGTAGACGATGGCCCTCAAAAGGGAGTTGGGCCGGTGTGGGATAATGAAAGTCCCTGCTGGCCGAAACGTCGGGGCGTAGCGCAGCCTGGTAGCGCACCTGCCTTGGGCGCAGGGGGTCGCTGGTTCGAATCCAGTCGCCCCGACCAAATCTCTCAT
>JALDXQ010000262.1:0-8674 GCA_032156805.1 Acidobacteriota bacterium | reverse complement strand
ACACTACTGCGTACTGCTGCTCCCAGCCTCCGGAACCATTCGCATCCGGAACGGCTCGCTCCGGACGATTCCCAGGACGATCGATGAAAACCGATATTTGTCGCGCGCCGACTCACGCACGATGCGGCGCACGGTCGGCATGTCGTAGTACTCGACAGTACGGCCGAGCGCGTAGGTCATGAGCCGTTCGGTCACGGTCTGCACGAACTGATCGGGCTGCCGGACCAGGGCCGCACGCAGGTCGGCCGGATTCTTCACCGCGGTTCCGTCGATGAGGCTGCCCGACGCGTCGATGTTCGTGCCAGCGTAGCGGTCCTGTGATCTCCACTCTCCGATCGCGTCGAAGTTCTCGAGCGCAAACCCGAGCGGATCCATCACGCCGTGACAGGCATTGCACGCCGGCTTGGCCCGGTGCATCTCCATGATCTCGCGGACCGTTTTCGCCTTCTCGCCATCTTTGTTCTCCGGGAACGCTTCCACGTCCGGCGGCGGTGCTGCCGGCGGCGTGCCGAGAACGTTCTCGAGAATCCACGCGCCACGCAACACGGGTGCCGTGCGGTTCGCGTACGACGTGGTCAGCAGGACGGCGCCCTTGCCGAGCAGCCCCCAGCGGTTCTGATCGGTGAGCGTGATTCTGCGGAACCGGTCGCCCCTGATATTGGGAATGCCGTAGTGCAGCGCCAGCCGTTCATTGACGAACGTATGGTTCGCCGTCAACAACTCCAGCACGCTGCGATCCTCGCGCAGGATGCTGTCGACAAACAGTTCCATCTCGCGCCGGAAGGCCGCGCGCAGGCTGTCGTCGAAGTTGGGGAAGATGATCGGGTCAGGATCGATCTCGTCGAGCGCCCGCATCTTCAGCCACTGAAACGCGAAGCTGCTGACCAGCGACTCGGCACGCGGGTCGGCGAGGAGACGCTTGACCTGCGCGTCGAGGACGTTGGGAGTCGAGAGCGTCCGGCGTTCGGCCTGCGCCAGCAGTTCCTCGTCGGGCGGGCGGCCAGTCAGGAAGAACGACAGGCGCGACGCCAGCTCGATGTCGGAGATCGCGTGCACGTTGCCGGGCGCGAGACCAGCGGGCGAACGCTCGGCTCGATAGAGGAACTTGGGACTGGCGAGGATGGTCGGGAGCGCGTCGCGAATAGCCGTGTCGAAGTCTCCAACACCTCTGGCGGCGCCATAGAAAGCGAGCGGCGCCTCGAGATCGGCATCGGTGACGGGACGCCGATACGCCTTGCGCGCCACAGACGACAGGATCCGCCGCGCGCACGAAAGTTCCTCGCTCTGGTTCGCCGGCCGGCAGATGAAGATGCGTGCCCGGCTCGGCGTCTCGCTCACGCCGGTCGGGTTGAACGGCCCCTGGATCTCGAGGCTGCCGATGCGTGGAATGCGATCTTCTCCCGCCGAGGGCCGGAACGAATGCAGGACATCGTCGGACTCCGCGTACGTCCTGGCAATGAAGGTCGCGCCCACCTTGTGCGGTCCGGCCGTGACCTTGATCGGGATGTCCAGGAACCGCGAGTTGATAGCGGCCACTGCCGGCGCCTGCTGCTGATCGATGGCCCTGATGTCTTCCTCGCCGCCGATCGTGTTCTCGAACACCTTCACACCGTCGATGGTGACGATGAGCGTGTGGCGATACTCCATGCCGCGAACGTACCCCGCAATGGCCATGTTCGGGATATTCAGCTTGTAGTCACCGTCGGCCGGGAACAGATGCTCCACCAGCAGCCCGCCCCGCGTGCCGAGCGGCATGCCGTCTACACGCACCGATTGATCGGTTCCGCGCGCGGGACGATACGTCATGCTGCCCGGGCGGGCGGTTGGATTTCCGATCGCGCGCGCGCTCACGACTCGCGCTGCCGAGATGTATTGATCGAGGAAGGACGGCGAGACCGTCAGGACGCTCGCGACGTTATCGAAGCCCTCGGCCTCATCGTCTTTCGGCAGGAGCGCCGCCGGGTCGACCTTCAGACCGAACAGATCGTCGATCGCCGCGGCATATTCAGCGCGATTGAGCCGATGCAGCGCGACGCGACCGGGGTTGGGACGAGCGGCCGCCGCCTCGTCGAGCGAACGTTCGAGCCATGTGACCATGGACTCGACGCTCGCCTGATCGGGACGACGGACACCAGGCGGCGGCATCATGCCAGCCCGCAGCTTCCGAACCGTCTTCTCCCACACATCGGCGTGCTCGGGAAGCGATGCCAGGTCCATCGTATCGAACGTCAGGCCTGCAGTCTTGGTCCGCTGGTTGTGGCAGGTGACGCAGTAGGTATCGAGAAGAGCGCGCGGCGCGAGCGGCGCGGACGGCTGGGGCTGCGCCGCAGTCGCCTGAGCAGCTGACAACGTTGCCACGTCGGCATGCGATGCCGCGAATGCCACACCGAATAACGCCGCCGCAAGGACAAGTGCCTTAGACAATTCCGCCGAGCTCCCGAACATGAATCCACATGCCGCGATACGTGACCGTCATGAAGAGCGAGGGATCGCCGCAGCGCTCGTCGAACTCCTTCGTGGCGCCGGCGGCAAGCATGTCCTTCGTCCCCATCCCCTTGCGCATCATCTGGTGCAGCCGCTCGCGCAGCGTAACCAGCATCTCGTGCTGCGCTTTGAGATCGGCTCGCGTCTGAATGGGGCCAGCTCCCGGCACGACCCGCGTTTCGTCGTTCGTGAGATCCAGCAGTGTTTTCGTCGCCGTCATCAGGCCGCCAATCCATCCGCCACTGACGTAGTCGGCAATCGGATAGCTGCGGACCGTGAGCACGTCACCCGTGACGAGGACGTTGGCGTCGGGAAGGAACACGTAGATGTCGCCGTCGGTGTGCGCTTGCCCGAGTGGACCGAATTCGATCCGCTCGCGACCGAACGTCATCTTGCCGGCGTTGTAGGAGGTCTGCGTGGGCCACGCCACTTTCGGCAGCGCCTTGAACGTCCGCTGCTGCCAGTCGACGAAGATGTCGTTGGCGAGGTACTGCCTGGTGTTCTCGTGCGCGATGATCTGCGCCCCCGAACTTCCGAGCCACTCGTTCGACCCGGAATGATCGGCATGCCAGTCGGTGTTGAACAGGAACCGGACAGGGCGGCCCGCGGTCAGCCCAGAAACCGTCTGCGCAAGTGCGGCGGCGTGTTCCCGCTGTCCACCGTTGACCATGAGCGCTGCGTCGTCGGCGGTCACCACGACCACATTGCCACCCGAGCCTGACACAAGGGACACGGTGCTCGTGAGCGGCGTGGTCGTAAACGCGGGCGGATGGCTCTGGGCAGAGGTACGAGAAGGCAACCCGATCGGAAGCGACAGACCTGCGGCGCCTCCGATCAGGGTACGAAGCACGTCCCGGCGACTTGGCGCGGGAGCCATGGGCAGAGTCTAGCGTGAAAAGCCACCCGACGGCACACTCCGATCTTCCTGAAACGACTCACCAAAATTAGGTATTTCCCGCTCATTCGGTCGCCTTCACGCCTGTGTCGCAAACGCCTGAATCTCGGCGGCAGGCCTGACCCCTGACACCCGGGAAATTTCACGGCCCTGTCGAAAGACCGCGAGGGTAGGAATCGACATGATGCGGAACCGTTCGCCAAGCTCCGGCACCGCGTCGGTGTTGACCTTGACGACCAACGCACGGCCCGCCATGTCCCGCGCGGCAGTCTCGAGTTCCGGCGCCATCATCCGGCACGGCCCGCACCACGGTGCCCAGAAATCGACGACGACGGGAACCGGCGTCTGCTGAACGATGGTGTCGAATGCCGCGGCATCAGGTGCCTCGACCGGTTCCGCAGGCGGTGGCAGCGTCGTCTGGCAGTTCCCGCACCGGATCGTGCGATTCAGGTGCTCGTACCGGAGGCGATTGCTCTTGCCGCAGGAAGAGCAACGGGCGATGACGCCCTGACGATCCGAGCGCATGGACATGGTCAGGGTGGGTTTCCCGATTCGATTCGGCGCCGGATGCCGTCGATCGCAGTCCTGACTTCACTTCGAAGTTTGCGCTCGACCACGGCGCGCTTCAAGCCACCAAACATCCCGTCCAGTCTATCGAGCTTCGAGCGATTCAGGTACGCGAGGTAGCGGGTCGCACCGCCGTCGAGCACGAACGTCGTTCCGAGCGATCCGTCGCGATAGTGTGACGCGAACACTTCCTGACCGATGACGACGACGTCCGGCAGCGCAGGACCGGTCGGGCGAACGATGTGCACCTGTGTCACCGAGATCACCGGCTTGCCGCGACCGTAGTGCTCCTTCGTCCAATACAGGAAGGAATCTGTGCTCGGGAGCTCCGCCTGCGGGTAGTTACTGAGTCCGTCGGCCACTTCGGGAAGATACGCACGAAGGTGCGGTGAGCGGCTGAGGATGGCCGCGAATTCCTGCCCAGGGTTTGTCGGTGTGACGCGATCGACGTACGGCGGCAGGCCGCCAAGCCCTTTGGCCTGATAGTCCGTGACACGTTTCAGCAGGAGGCGGCGGAACTCTCGTTGTACGGCAGGCTTCCAGTCGCCGCCACTCGCTGCCGCCTTTTTCAACGACTCGATCTCGTGCGCTGCCAGCTTGACGCTGCAGCTGCCGGCCTCGCACTGGCGGATCCCTTCCAGATCGACGTCGTCGAGTACGAGCGCATCGAGGTCCGAGAGCACAGGCGGATTCGAGAAACGGCGGATCGCGATCACGAATGGACTTCGCTTCAGCGCCTCGATCGCGTGCGTCCATTGCACGAGCGCGTCTGGCTGAGCAGAAAGTTTGGATGCCGCGAAGACCGCGAGCTCGCCATCGTGCGCGGGCAGGATCTGCGCGTGGATCTCACCGGCGTCGATGCGCTGACGGTCGCTGGCGGTGATCGTGACGACGGGCTCGAAGAAGGAGAACGGATCGCCGACCGACGGCCCGCGCGTGCCGGCCAGATCAGCGGTCGCCAACAGCGCCCCCGCGACTGCAAGGATGAGCGCGCCACCTCTCGCCACGCCCTCGCGCTCGTGCAATTTGCAGACCGCCCTTGGCAACCGGACACCGGGGCGCTACACTCCGCAGCCTATGGCCCAACTCTGCTTGGCGTGTTGCTTGCTGACTTTCTTTGCCGCGCCCCTGATGGCGCAATCCCGTCCCAACGACTCGGCATCCCTTGCAGCACGGCTGCAGAAATTCGAGGATAAGGAAGAGATTCAAGCGCTGCTCCTCGACTACGGCCGACACCTCGACAATCGTGACTTCGGGGCGTACTCGGGCCTCTTCGCGAAAGACGGCGAATGGGTCGGAGGCCTCGGCACCATCGGGGGTGGCCCGCCCGCCATCCAGGCCTTCATGGAAAAAGCCATAGGCACTGGGCCAAATCGCGGAAAGAACTACCACCTGCTCTCCAATTTCGTGATCGACGTGAAAGGCGATACCGCGACGGCGTGGTCGCGCTGGGCGTTCGTCGTGCCAGCCGAAAAGGGTGCCGTGATCTCCCAGGCTGGCCGGTACGACGACACGCTCGTGCGCGAAAACGGCCACTGGAGATTCAAGCGGCGCGTGGCCTCCAACGACACGGGAGCGCCGCCAAAGTGACACCAGGTTCGGTTTCTCCTCGCACCAGGACATTGCTGCCGGCGTCTCTACAGTGAGGCAACCACAATGAAAGCTCTCTGGTTGGCGTGCCCGGTATTCGTGGTTCTGTTCATCGTCGTCACGTCGGGACAGCAGGCCGCGCGCATCGACGATGCAACGCTGGCCAGAGCGGGACGAACGGGTGATGACTGGTTGACGTACGGCATCAACCAGGCAGAGACACGCTTCAGTCCGCTCACCGAGATCAACACCACGAACGTAGCGCGACTGAGCCTGGCCTGGTCGTACGACGTCGGATCGGGCGGAGGCGGCCAGGAGGCGACACCGCTCGTGGCCAACGGCACCATCTACGGCATTACCAACTGGAGCATCGTCTTCGCCGTCGATGCTCGAACCGGCAAAGAGAAGTGGCGGTGGGATCCGCAGGTCAACCAGGGAGCCGTGCGACCCGAGATCTGCTGCGGCGTCGTCAATCGCGGCATCGCGATCTACAACGACATGGTGTTCGCCCCGGTCATCGATGGACGCCTTCATGCCCTCGATGCCAACACCGGCCGACCGGTGTGGGAAGCCCGCGTCGCGTATCCACAGGATCACTTCACGATCACGATGGCGCCGCGTATTGCCAAGGGCAAGGTGATCATCGGCGTCAGCGGCGGCGATCGCACGACGCGCGGCTTCTTCGATGCCTACGACGCGGCAACCGGACGCCGCGCGTGGCGCTTCTATACCGTACCCGGCGACCCGTCAAAAGGGTTCGAGAACGAGGCGATGAGAGCGGCGGCCGCCACCTGGGATGTGGAGAAAGAGTGGTGGAAGTACGGCGGGGGCGGCGCCGTGTGGGACGGCATGGCGTTCGATCCCGAAGCCGGACTCGTCTACGTGGGCACCGGCAACGCGCAGCCGTGGACGTTCCATCACCGTTCGTCGAAGGAGAAAGACAATCTCTATGCGGCATCGATCCTTGCCGTCGACGTGGATAGCGGTCAGCTGAAGTGGCACTACCAGGTCGTCCCGGGCGACAACTGGGACTTCGACAGCGTTCAGCATCTGATTCTCGCGGACCTGCCGATCGGCGGGCGGACACGCAAAGTGATCATGCAGGCGAACAAGAACGCCTTCTTCTATGTGATCGATCGGATCACGGGAGAGTTCGTCTCGGCGCAGCCATTTTCGTACGTCACGTGGGCCAGGGGCATCGATCAGAAGACGGGCCGCCCGATCGTGAACGAAGAGGCGTTCTACGGCACGGATGCGATCCTGATTCAACCGGGAGGCGGCGGCGCGCATAACTGGTCGCCGATGGCGTTCAACCCGATGTCCGGGCTCGTGTACATCCCGACGTCGACCAACAACAGCTTCTCGTACGCCGCGGAACCGAAGTACGACCCGCAGCCCGGGCGCATGACGGGCACAGTCCGCCCGGCTCCGACACCAGTACGTCCTCCTCCCCCAGCCATTGGACCTCTGCCGATTGAAGGACCGGGCGGCCGGGGCGCGCTCGTTGCGTGGGATCCCGTTGCGCAGTCGATGCGATGGCGGAACCCGGGTGGGGGCGGCATCGGCGGTGGTGCCATGACCACGGCCGGCAACCTGGTCTTCCAGGTGCTGGGCGATGGACGCCTGCTGGCCTACAGCGCTGACAAGGGCGCGAAACTGCTCGAGATCCAGACCGGCCTGAGCAGCGGCATGGGACCGCCAATCACCTATCGCGTGGACGGCAAGCAGTACGTCGCGCTCATGGGCGGCGTGGGCACGGTGGCACTTGGAAACGCCGGCCCGGGTAACAGCGCGACGCCGTTTTCACCGAAGCTGCTCGTGTTCGGGATCGACGCTGCGGGTTCGACGTCGGGTCAACCGTAACCGTAGGGATCGACCTTGATCCGCCAGTCGTCGTGCTTATCCGTGAGGTTCGGGTTGTAGTACGGGTCGCCGCGATCGAGGAAGTCGCTCCAGCGCTTCTCGAACACCTTCTCATCGGGCGGCGGATGCAGCCGCCCGCGGCTCGACCCTTCGTAGTGGTACAGCAGCGCGTGCGGCGTGTAGACCACGAGGTAGCCGCGCTCCCGGATCTTCAGGCACAGATCGACGTCATTCAGCACGACGCGCAGGTCTTCGTCGAAGCCGCCAACCTCGTCGAAGATGCGGCGCGGCACCATCATGCAGGCACCCGTGACCGCGCTGGTGTTACGTGTCAGATCGGCCAGGCGCAGGCTGCCGGTCGACTCACCCGGCCATGACCTGAAGGCGTTCGCCGCCACGCGGTTGATGCCAACGACAACGCCAGCGTGCTGAATTCGGCCGTCGCCGTACAGCAACCGTGCGCCGACAGCCCCGACCTCCGGCCGCTGCGCGTGCTCGAGCATGGCCGTCAGCCAATCGCGCTGAATCACCTCGACGTCGTTGTTCAGGAACAGCAACTGCTCCCCGCGCGCATGTTGCACACCGAAGTTGTTGAGGGCGGAATAGTTGAACGGCTTGCTCCATCGCAGCACCTGGCACCGAGGCGTGAGTGACGCGAGATAGCGAACTGCGTCGGCATCCGTGCTCTCGTTGTCGACAACGATGATCTCGTAACGGTCGTAGTCGGTGCGCTTCCAGATGCTCTCGAGCGTGGTCTCGAGCAGCGGCTGCTTGTTTCTCGTCGGGATGATGATCGACACGAGCGGACGCTGCCGTAAATCGAAGCGGGTCGCGTGACAGCGCGGTCCTCTGCGCGCGTACAGGGGGGTGGTTCGACCAGGGGTGTGCCGTCGCGCGAGTGCGGAGACGAGCACACGCGACTCGTCGCGATTGGCGAGGCGGCGCGCCAGGACGTCATCGACGGTCGGCTGGTGGCGACTGTGATAGAGCACCTTTGGAACGTGAGCGATACGCGTGGTGTGCTCCGTCAGCCGAAGCACGAAATCGTACGGCTGGCCACGCCCGGCGGTGGCCGCAAAAGCGCCGATCTCACTGGTCCGAGAGCGACGAAAGATCCCGAAGCGCTGCAGGTAGTTGGTCGACAACAGCAGATCGGGGCTCCAATCGGGCTTGAAGAGCGGCTCTCCCCGTCTCGACAGGAAGTCGAGCGCATCCTCGTCCGAGTAGACGACATCCAGATCGGGCTCCGATTGCAGGCGCGCGACCAGCTCGAAG
>JALDXQ010000261.1:0-8717 GCA_032156805.1 Acidobacteriota bacterium | reverse complement strand
CCCCCCCCGCCACCCCTTCCACTCCCCTCACAACACGATTCGGCGCAGGCCATCACGTAAGAGCGGCACACGGAAGTTAATCAAGAGACCTCCCCGCAGGCCGGTGGTCTTTAGATAGGAGATCAGCTGCGCGCGATGGATCTCGTCGAGCCTGACCACTGCCTTGAGCTCAACCACGATCAACCCTTCCACGATCAGGTCAATGCGTTGGCCGGGTATCTCTAGACCACGGTACGAGACACAGATCGAGCGCTCGTTTTCGTATGCGATGTTCCTGCTCTCCAACTCGATGTGCATGGCTTTCTTGTAAATGGACTCGAGAAAGCCGGGTCCCAGCACGCGGTGGACGGCAATCGCTGCGCCGATCGTTTGCGACATCGCGGACTCGGCTTCCGGGGAAAGCGAGGAAGGGACCCTTATTCGTGATGAGTTGGGTGCGCAACCTTCGTGTTCTTCGCGTCCTTCGTGGTTCCTTTCATTCATGATCGCCTCCCCGAAAGGTCTTCACCCTGACCTTGGCCCCGTCAGTCTCCACAGTGATTTGCCCGTGAAGGTCTGTGCGCAGCACTGTGGCCCCAATCGCTTCGAGTCGCTGCAACACCTCGGGCGCCGGATGCCCGAAAGTGTTTCCCCGCCCCGCGCTGATGAGCGCGAACTGCGGGCGCCACTCGCCCAGCAACTCCTGCGACGACGAGGTGCGGCTGCCGTGATGGGCAACCTTGAGGATGCGCGTCGGCGATCGCGTCAGCATCGGAAGAACTTCGCGTTCAACTGCTGCGGAGATGTCGCCTGTCATCAGCACGGCGACGTCGCCATGGACGAGCTCCAGCACAACTGAGTCGTCGTTGCGAACGCGGCGGCGCTCCCAGTCCGGCGGTGGCGGATGCAGCACGCGGATGCGCACGTGTCCCTCTGCCCTCGTCTCCCCGCTTCTCCGAAGGGCAACAGGAACGCCGCGCCGGATGGCCTCCCCAGTCAGATCCTGTGTGGGGCGATGACCCGGGACGGGCACTCCCATCCACAGCTCGTGCGGGTTGAAATCGGCGAGCACATCGAGCGCGCCGCCGAGATGATCGGGGTCACCGTGTGTCGTCAGCAGCACGTCGAGCCCGCTGACGCCGCGGGCCCACAGCGCCGGGGCAAGGACGCGAGCGCCGATATCGAACGATCCGCCGAAGGGCGCCCCGCCACTGTCGATCAGCAGCCGCCGACCGCTCGGCGTTTCAACCAGGATCGACTCACCCTGCCCCACGTCGAACATGGTCAACCGAAGAGACTGACCGGCTTCAGTCGCGCGTGCGAATGGCGAATCGAGAACTCCAATCACCACGAACGTGGCGGCGAGCCAGAGCGAGGCGCCCACGACACGCAGCGCCACGCGCCTCCCGAAGATCATGAGAGCCACCGCCCCGTAGTACGTCACAACGGTGACGATCTCCGGCGGCGGTACGCGGGCCGTAGACCATGGCGCGAGCGTGGTCAGATTCGCGCTGTCGACCAATGCCCTCGCGGCCACGTGAGCCGTCCAACCGGCGGGAGCTGCGATGCTGGCGCTGTTGTCGGCGATCGCCGTGATGAGGGCCGCGACCTGAACGACTCCCATGAGCGGGACCGCTGCGAGATTGAGCACGAGGCCCGCGCCGGTCACGCGCGAGAAGAGTGATGCCGACACCGGAAGCAACGCGATCTCGATGGCGAGCGACGCGACAATCGATGCGACGAACCACGATAACCACTTGAGGCGGTCCGTCAGCCTGATCCCGGCGCGTGCGCCCTCGAGGAGCGCGAGCGTGGCGCCAAACGTCAGGATGAAGCCGGCATCACGGACGTCGAGCGGCCTGACGACGATCATCAGCGCGGCGGCGACCGACAGCGTCTGCCAGCCGCCCGTCCGTTGATCGATCGCGCGCGCTGCGAAATACAAGACAGCCATCAGCGTGGCCCGCCAGACGGATGGTCCGGCCGTGACGACCAGTGCGTAGCAGCTGAGGATGAGGATGGCTGCACACGCAGCGCGCCGGCCGCGGATGGCCACGATGGCCATGAGCAGCGTGGCAGCGGCGGCAAGGATCGCGATGTTGCCTCCCGAGATGGCAATGACGTGGTAGGTGCCGGCTGCCTGAAGTGCCTCGCGGGTCTCGTCCGGCAAGCCGGTGCGATCGCCGATCAGCACGGCGGACGCAATCGCAGCCGAGACCGAGTCGTGCGGAGCGATCCATCTCCCGATGGCGTGTCGGACATGGCCACGAACGATGCCACCGGCCTCCACGATGAATCCGCCAGTCTGAACAACGTCCACCAGCAGGCCGCTTTTGACCGTGCCGAGCAGCGTTACGCCATCAAGTGCCTGATCGCGCTCGAAGTCCGCGACGCCTTCGTTCAGGTATCGAGCAGGCCGCCGATACGTGATGGGCGCCTCGATGGTGCGGCCGGCACGCCACTCAGCCACGTGCTCCGCCGCGGCCGCTCCGTTGACGGTGATTGCCACACCGCCATCGACCGGTTGCCACGCGCCGCGTATGTGCAACGCGATGGTCTCCGCTCGAAGAGAGGCGAATCCATCACGCTGCGACGCATCCTCGATGAGAACAGCTCTCGATGGAATGGGATCGTGCCTTCCACCCGGCCCAAGTGAGTCGATCAGGAACTCGCCATACTCGCGATTGAGGAGATCGCGAATCGGCGTGTGCAAAGCATGACGATGCGAGTCCGCTGCGAGCGCGGCCCCGGCGGTCAGGAACCCGATCGCCAGAGCGATCGACACCGCCCGCTCGAAAGGGCGCCACCAGGATCCAATTGCAGCGGCGGCCGCCAGCAGCGCTATCCACGCATACGTCGACGGATCACCGCCTGCGTTCAGGCCAACGGTCGCGCCGATCAGAAGACTCAGAGCTGGAAGCGCACCAACGACGGCCACGCCGCGGCAGATGCAAGGTCCGCGATCATCGTTCTGCTCACGGCAGTCAGCGACTTACGGGCAGAAGGCAGACGTTTTTGCCGAACGATAATTCGCAGATCACGGCAGTTTTCGCAGCGTGGCGATTCACCCCCGACAGCCCGGCCTCAGACGTTCGCCCAGCGGCGCAGGAGGTTGTGATAGACGGCGGTCAGCTGCACCGCCGACGGATGATTCGGCAGGTCCACGGTCAGTCGCTGAATCGCCGTATCCAGATCGAACAGCAGCGTCCGCTCGCCATCGTCGCGAATCATGCTCTGAAGCCAGAAGAACGAGGCGACGCGAGCCCCACGCGTCACGGCAGTGACGTTGTGAAGGCTCGAGGAGGGATAGAGCACCATGTGGCCAGCGGGAAGCTTGACCGAGTGGACACCGTAGGTGTCTTCGACCAGCAACTCGCCACCGTCGTATTCCTCCGGATCGGCGAGGAAGAGCGTGCACGACAGGTCGGTGCGGATGCGCATGCCACCGGACGCCGACTGCCGGATCGCGTTGTCCACGTGATTGCCGAACGACTGACCACCGCTGTAACGATTGAACAGCGGTGGAAAGACACGCAGCGGCAACGCGGCAGAAATGAAGAGCGGGTTCCGCTGCAGCGCAGCGAGAATCATGTCACCGAGCTCACGCGAGACCGGATGTGCCTCCGGCAGTTGCGCGTTGTCCTTGACGAGCGCTGATTGATGGCCGGCCGTGACACGACCATCGACCCATTCAGCACCGTCGAGCAGGCGCCGCGCGTGGGCGACCTGCTCGGTGGTGAGAATGTCAGGTATCTGAAGGAGCATGACACCGGAACCTCAGAACCGCACCTGGGATGTCACTGTCGCCGAGCGCGGATAGCCGGGGTTGTAGCGTCCACCGTTGTTGTTGACGTTCCGGATGTAGGTCTCGTCGAACAGGTTGTAGATGTTCAGGCGCAGTGTGAGGTGGGTGTTCACCTCGTACTCGGCCAGCCCGTCCACCAGCGTGTACCCTGGTGATCTGATCGTATTCGCCGCGTTGATGAACACCTCGCTCGTCTGACGGATGCCACCGCCCACGCGAAGCCCCGACGGCCAGCCGTAGGTCGACCAGATGCTGCCGGAGAACTCCGGCGTCAACACCAGTTGGTTCCCGTTGTTCACGTCGTTCTGTGTGTTGAGCGCGCTGTCCAGGTACCCGAAGTTGGTGATGATCTCCCAGCGATCGGTGATGCGCCCGAGGGCACCGACGGTGAAACCCTTCACCAGCTGCGCGTCGTCCTGGTTGAAGATCGGCGGCACGGCTGTCGCGTCAACGGTGAAGATGACGTTCTTGTTCTCGGTCCTGAACACCGCGCCGTTCACCGACAGGCGGCCACCGGCGAAGTCCCACTTCGTGCCGACCTCGAAGTTCTCGGACAACTGCGGATCGACATTGGGGTTGTTGACGTTGTTCGGCTGCGCGCTCAGCGCGAAGTTTGCTCCGCCGGGCGGCGTCGCGCTGGTGCCGTAGGCCACGTAGACGTTTCCAGCGGGAGTCAACCGATACAGAACGCCAAGTTTCCCGCTGACGAGAGAATCGTTCGCCTCGAGATCGGCGGTGACGGCACTGGTGGCATCCTGTGACAGGAAATCGGTGTCGTAGCGCTCCCAACGGGCACCACCGGAGACCTGCCAGCGGTCACCGAGATCCACCGTGTCGAAGAAGTACAGCGACACTGTATTCGTGTTGCCATCGGTGAACGCACCTGAGCGGACGGGGGCAAAGCCGGTGACCGGGTCGTTGATGTTGGGATTGAAAATATCGGCAGGTGCTCGGGTACCGAGACCGGTCAGTGCCGGCGCGTATTGCGATTCGTGCGTGAACTCGAGGCCGAAACTGGACGAGTGATTCAAGGCACCCGTGCTGAAGCGCCCGATCATGCTCGTCTGGTTCGAAGCGATCTGGTTTTCGCGAAGGTTGCCCTGCCGCGCGATCGTCACCTCGTTGGTCGTCGGGTTGTACGCGGCTGGGTTCTGGATCGCGCTGACGATGGCATCGCGATCGGCGCGGTTGTAGCGGGTCTGGTTGCGGAAACTGAAGCGCCGGTTGAGGTCGTGCTCGACGCGCAGCGTGTAGCTGTCCTGGGAGGCTTCGTCGTGATCGAAGGCGGAGCTGCTCCCGTAGTAGTTGGACTGATCGACCGGCGCAGGCGTCTGAATCGTGGTCGGCGCCAGCGGCTCTTCCTCCCACGCGGCGCCAGGAATACCGTAGTCGGGCAGGTTGTCCTGCCGCAGGATCTGCGCTGACGCCGTCAGCCGCGTCGGAGTGCCGAGGCCAAACGCGATCGAGGGAGCGACGGCACGGCTCTCCTGCTCGACTTCGTCGCGGCCGGGAACACCGCCATCCTGCCACAAGGCGTTCAGGCGAAACGCCACCTTGCCCCACCAGCTGTCGGAGTTCTCCGAGTTCGCGACGTTGAGATCGACGGTCGCGCGCGCGCGGTTGTTGTTGCCGTACGAAATCATCCCCGAGTTCGACGATCCGAGGTGCGGCACCTTGGTCGTCATGTTGACGTAGCCGGCTGCCGTGCCGCGGCCTACGTCGGACCCGGTGGGCCCCATGAACACCTCGACCTGCTCGAGGTTGAAGACGTCGCGCGACACCAGGCCGTCGTCGCGCACACCGTCCACGAACAGGCTGTTGGAGGCATTGAAGCCGCGCATGTTGAACATGTCGCCGGCCGTGTTCGATGCGCCGCCACCTTCACCAGCCTGGAGCGTGATGCCCGGCACATTGCGCAAGGTCTCGCTCAATGTCGTAGCGCCCTGCTCTTCAATGGTCGCGCGCGGAATCAACGCGATCGTCTGCGGCACGTCTCGCACCGGCGTCGTGTACTTCGGTGACGCAACCGTCGGCGCCTCGCGGCCGGACACGGCAACGAACTCCGACGTCCTGATGTCCATCGTCACCAGATCGCGGGCGGTGAACACGTAGCCGACGCCGGTGCCGACCAGGAGGCGGTCGAGCGCCTGCCCTGCGTTCATCGAACCTGAGACACCGGGCGACGGCAGATCCCTGATGGCCTCATTCGCAAACACGACGCGAATGCCCGTCATTTTGCGGAACTGATCGGCGACCGCGCCGACTGTCCCGGCCGGAATCGCAAACGTTGCGGTCTGCGTTGCCTGTCCTTCATCGACGCTACCGCCGATGCTGGTGTCAAGCGCGCGGGCAGTGACGATTCGTGCATCACGCAGGGTAGTCTGCGCGTAGGCAGGCGGAGCGAACTTGCCCACTGCGGTGGAGGCCATGAAGGCCGCACCGAGCACGAACAAGCGTGAGGTTCCGCGACGGCGACGACGCGGACGCGAAGGATGCGAGGACGAAAATGTACGGTTCTTCATCAGGTCTCCAGCACAGCCTGGCCGTGCCCTCTCGATAGGTTGCGCGAGCGCACACTCGCGCGTTCCCAGGTTGGTTTTCAGCTCTATGCGGCAGAAGCATCCTGTGCTTCGACGGTTTCGACCTGGCGTCTTGCTCTCCGTCCGAGCCAGGCACGGAAACGACGAAGCGTCAGGGCGATGCCGGTCCATACCAGCACCACGGCACCGCCGGTCACGAGTCCGGCAACGGTCTGTCCGGGAATGCCGAGCACTTCTCCGGTATGCGCGAAACGCGAGATGCTGCGGAGCCGCCGGCCGAGGCTCTGATCCGCAAAAGCCTCGTAGCTCACGACGGATGCACTCGCGCGATCGAGCGTCAACGTGGAACGGTGCTGAGGCTGCCCTCCGTCGCCCTTGTCGATCGCGAACACAACGGGGGCGCGATCCGAGCCGGGTATCCGCATGTTGATGGTTCGCCACCCGGGAACCTGACGCTGAGCAACGGTCCAGAGTTCATCGAGTCCAGCCAGCGACGGCGGTTCCTCGTTGCGACCTTCACGCCCTTCGCCACCACCGGCGCGCTCGCGACGTTCGCCACCCGCACGTTCGCCGCCTCGGGCAGCAGCATCGCGCGCACCACCCTCACGTGCAGCGCCACCCTCACGCGCAGCACCACCCTCACGCGCGGCACCACCCTCACGCGCAGCGCCGCCCTCGCGTCCGCGCGCGTTTGCTGCGGCGCCACCTTCGCGCCCGCCTCCACCACCACGCCCGCCCTGTTGCGGCGGCTCTTCACCGACCGCGCGATACACGAGCGCATTGGCCCAGGGGAATGAAATCGGCATCGCGGTCAGCACGACGATGAAGAGCGGCACAGCGGACCAGAATCCGATCACGTTGTGCCAGTTGAAGTCACGCGCCTTGCCGCTCAGCTTCCCGCTGAACAGCGTGACGGTTCGGAGATGCTGCCAGGTCCACTTCCGTGGGAACCAGAGGTAGAAGCCGGACGCGACGATGAAAAGAAACAGGAAGTTGGACCAACCGGTGATCGCGCGAGCGATCGGCCGCCCCTCACCCTCGACCGCGATCCAGCGATGCCAGGCGCGCGTCGCGCTCATGAAACCGCGCATGCCCTGTGTGCTCTCGCCAATCAGCGCACCGGTGTACGCGTCTGCGTAGCGGTTCTCGCGGCCTGCCGCGACCGAGACCGGAGCCGTCGGGTCGGCCGCAAAGGTCACGGCCGAGACCTCGAGGTCGGGATGATCCTGCCGGAGCTTCGTCAGCAGGGACTCCGGGGAGAGACGCGCGGCGCCTGGCGCCGGGTTCGACCTGAACCCACTGTCCGACCAGGCGATCATCTGACGCTCGTAGGTCAGGATCACGCCCGTAATCGACATCAGCAGGACGATGGCGCCGGCGACGACGCCGGCAATGAGATGGGGCCAGAAGATGAGGGTCCGCAGTGTCATTCGGTCCGCCGCCGGGAAGGGCTCCGTCCGCCAGGAACGAGCTCGGTGAGTTCGAGACTGAGACTGAGTCTCACAATCAAGTGGAGAATATATCTCCGACCTCTTTGGTCGTCAAGTACTCAACCGTGGGGTGGCTCCGGGCTAGCGGCGGGACGGGCCTGTCGGCGGCACGGCATAGTAGCCGCGACGCGCGCGCGCCGTGTACTGGCCACTGCGGACGCGTACGCGGATCGAGCGCCAGGTGCCATCGGGCGGCCGGGACGAGGCGTAGCCAAGCGTGTATTGCTTGTTCAATTCATCAGCAATACGCGCCGTGGCGGGACCGAGGTCGGAAGCCGAACGCACCACTTCCGTATAGCCACCGGTCAGGGCGGTGATCTCGCGCAGCGCTTCCGGATTGACGCGCGTGCTCTCGCGCGCATCGGCCGAATCGATCGCGATCGCATAGACCAGCGCATCGCTGCGGCGGATGTCTTCGAGCGCCTCGATCAGCGAATGATCGCTGGCCGTATCGGCGCCATCGGAGATGACGACCATCGCCGCGCGTACGTGATTGCGCTGCTCGAAGAGTCTCGACGTGCTCGCCAGCGCGTCATAGATCGCGGTGCCCCCGGAAGGCTTCAACGATTCGAGCGAATTCCGCGTCTTCGAGGGTGGCATCGTCCAGGGTGTCGCCAGGCGCGGACGATGATTGAAGGTCGCGACGAGCGCCTCGTCTTCGCCGAGCAGCAGCTCGCCGACGAACCGATCGAGCGCATCGCGCGCATCGACAATCGGCTGCCCGCGCATGCTGTCGCTCGCATCGAGGAGCACGCCGAGGCTGACGGGAATGCGCGCGTCAGTGAACTGCGTGATGTCCTGCGCGTTGCCATCCTCGAAGACCTGGAAGTCGTCCTTGGTGAGACCAGTGACGAGCCGACCTTCGGAGTCGGTGACCGCGACGGTGACCTGAACGATATCGAT
>JALDXQ010000260.1:0-8755 GCA_032156805.1 Acidobacteriota bacterium | reverse complement strand
GCACAGCACATGCGACGCGCCAATCACAGCGCTCATGACTGTGACGACCTCCCTCGGCTGACCACGACCTTCTCGCCCTTGAGCGCCCTGCGATCGCACGGCATGGCAGCACGCCACGTGAAGCAGGCGCGGTTCTCATCAGGTTCGATCGATAGCGTCTCGAGATTCGCAGCTGGTTCTTGTGTCGCGCCGGCAACCGTAACAGAAATGCGTAGGTACGACTCGGGCACAGTGAAGCTGATCGGCCCGTCAGGCATCACGCCAACGACCTGCACGGGCTCACCTGGCTGCAGATAGCGATCGAACGCGAACTCGGGCGCCGCGCTCTGAAAGAAGCGCGGATCGAAATCATCCGGAAGATACGGCGCGCGGCTGCGCTGCCAGCGCTCGTCGTACGTCCCGGCAAAGACGCGACGGGGCAGCCATGAGGGTGCGATCGGTGCGAAGCACGCCGGTGCCGGCGTTTGACCGACCTGCTGGAGTGGCGCGGCAGGATCCTCGAGGTTAGGTACTGACAAGCCCTCCATGTCTTCGGCCAAACGCCCCCCCGATAGCCCACATCCAACCGGATTGCGGTCTTCGGCCTGCACCTTGTCGCCGTTGCGGTGAACACCGCCGAACGCTCGCTCCCAGACGAGTGGCATCGACTCGAACGGCTCCGGACTCGACGGCTGACCACTCTTCCACACGCGATCGCCACTGACGAGAAGTGTCTTCTGACGGCCTGCGACCGACATCCCGACCTGCACGCGTGTGACCGGCCTTCGGTCAGGACCGCATGCGCTCCCAATCAACAGGACGTCAGTGCCCGTCTTGCCCAGATGCATCTCCGATTCGTAACGCAGGCTCGATGTCGCCGGATCGGCGTAGTACTCGTCTGCCATCGTCACAGGGACCTGCTCCTCGGCGAGCGATAGCGTCGGTCGAAGCGTGACGGTACCTTTGACGATGACGTAGAGCGTGTCGATGCCGGAGCGATCGGGGAGCACGGCGATCGCGGCCTTGAACGGGGTCTGGTTCTCGAGCTGCAGCACGATCAACCCCCCTGATTCAAGACCGCAGCACGGCTCGCGCTCATCATCTGCCGCTGCCGCGCCGTGAATGCACGTGGCTCGACGTCATAGCGGCCGCGCGTCTTCACTCGAAGCTCGAGGATCAAATCCGGCCTTCGCAGCATCGGTCCCGCTTCGATCGTGGCAAGTAGCGTTTCGCCGTTGCTGCGCTGCCCCCGAATGTGTCGCACGTTCTCTGGCCAGTTGGCGCGCAGCGCAAGCCAGTGTTTTCGCACGGCCACGGCATCGGGCAACGGCCACAGCGCTTCCGGCGGTGGCACCAGATTCGCGTCGAGGTCATCGTCTTCGAACGCAGGAACATCTGGTGGTGTTTCCTGTATCGCAAGACGGTCGCGCTCGAGATCGGTACCGGTGATCCAACAGTAGGCCTCACCGCAGGCGCGAGCGAGTGCTTCGTGTTTCATGCCGGCCACGCAGGCGTCAACCGCGCGAACGGTTCCGATGTGACCGAGAGCCCAGACTGCAGGTAACTGCTGTCCAGGGACTCTCAGCGCGTCGTAGACGGTCTCGTGATCGTCGGCGGTGCCCAAGAGCGCCAGCAGGTTCAGGCAACGGCCACCGGCGGCGTCTCGCTGGCCAGCCATGGTGATCGCTGTCTCTTTGGCACCGTTGATCCTCAGGCTGAGACCGCTCTCAACGGCCGCATAACGAACCGCGGCATCTGGATGACTCAACCCCGTCGAAACGATCTTGTCTACCTTGCCATCCGTGGACAGTCGTGCGGCGCGAAAGGCTTCGGCCTGCACGTCGGGGATCTTCGACGCGAATGCAGCCGCCATTTCCTCCGCCGGCCGCGCGCGCCGAAACGTCTTGAGCCGGCACAGCGCACCCGCGTGGACAGGATCTCCATTGGACAACAAACGAGCGGCCGCCCGCAGCGCATGGTCCGAGCCGGCGACTTCCAGGCTGCGAACGATCGCGTGCAACTTGGCATCCTTGGCTGCACTCAGCTCGGCGACGAGGACATCGGTCGCTTTCGGATCAGCGCTCGAGGCGAGCACCGCCGCGCCAACAGTCGCACGATCGATGTCATCTGAGCGCAATGCCTCGGTCGCAATTTCAACCGCGACGGCTCCGCCGACACGCACGCCGTCGAGCGCGCCATGCAGGCGGTCCTCCGTCCACGAATAAATCTCGTCGAGGTTGCGGGTCAGGCTGGCGAGCTCGCTCTCCCATCGGCGCCACAGGAACGCCGCCTCGTCGAAGCTCTCCTCGACGAGGTCGCGGAAGGGAGCGGTTGCACTCTGAGGAGACATGACGCGGTTACGAGGGCTCAGTTGATCTGAACCTGTCCTCCCTTGATCCGGTTTGTTCCGTCCGAGTGCGTTTCGACGTAGGTTCCGCGGACGACGACGCGGCCGTTTCGGCGCAGGGTGATCGACGCGCCGCCACACTGGAGCACGATTTCGTCCTGCGCCGTCACGCGCACGCGTTTGCCGTCGACGTCTGCTTCGATGACAGGTGGTTGCTGTGGTTCCTCGGTTTGGGCCACGGGAGCCTCAGGTGCGATCGGTGCGATCAATCCGATGACGATCGGTTTCGTTCGATCTCCGCCTTCGAAGACCACAACCACGTGCTGACGCTGGGCAATTGCGGCCTCTATCTGCTCCCGAGTCGCACCGACAGCTAGTCGCGCTGGGACGACAGGACCGCCTGCAACCAGTCGGACCTCAGGGGTGCCTTCGGCTGTCAGCGACACGATCGTGGCGATGTATGCCGCGACAGCGTCCGATGTCGGTTCCGACAACTGTTCAGGAAGCACAGCCACACTCATCTCCTCGGTGTTCATGCCGTCTTCTTCCCTTGGGAGCCTGCTGGGATGGACCTTCGGATAATAGACCGGGACCCATCTCTGTTGCCAACGGTCAGAAGCCTTCGAGCGATTCGACTCCAAGAGAGAAAACGACTGGGAAGGCGACCCCGAACGCGCGCCCGAACAGCGCAAGAGGCTGCGCCCCGGACAGTCTCAGGGCGTTGTTGAAACGCACCGAATGATTGCCGGAGCGCTCGCGTCAGCTAACCCGAGACCGCCTCCGGCGCGTGCGCGCGGACGATCTCGACCAGCCGAGTCTTGAGCGGCGTTGGCAGTCGGGACACGTCTTCCAGCCTGACCACTTCCTCGAAGGCATCCATCCCTGTGAGCTCAGCGCTCTCCAGGACGACGGGATCGGATGGACGTTCGGTCTTGATTTGGACGCCTACCCGAACGACCGGCAGATTGCCAAACTCTGGAGTCGTGGTGACGGTCAGCGGAAAATGGAGCGCTTCCATCACCTGCCCGATTCCCGGCTGGTGCTTGAGCACCATCTGCATGATCAGATGGCCGACAACGAACCGCTGGATGGCCTCCGGTGCGCGAACCTTTGCCTCGAGTGCTTCCTGCAAACGGACCGGCGTGAGTCCGCTATACGTCAGCGTCCACATGAGCGGCCGCCGCACGACGATCCTCTTCGTCCGGGAGCCGGCATGCACCTCGTGTATGTACTCCACAGGCGAAATCTCGAGTCCTGAACCGGAGAACTCGAGCGGAACAGCCAACTCGCGTTGTACATTCAACGGTTTAGTTGGCGCCAGCCCGTCATACTGCGACTGCAACTCCTTCAGCGCCTGGTCGGGACGCCGGCTCGAGTCCCGCCGCCCTCCATGAATGTGATTGCCCAGAACGGTCTCCGCCCGCATCAGCGGGGAGAGCGTCGTCAGGTAATCCACGAGCTGGTCACGAGCGACGTCGGCGATGGCGCGCGTCAGCTTTCGGAGGACCAGCAACGATTGCATGTCGGCCGCTGAAGGTTCCATAAAAGGCTCCAGGCGGTAACGTTAGCTCGAAACCGGGCCCCGTTACAGAGTTAAAGGCGCTCGACTCTGACGAATACCGTGTACCCGGCCGAGGTTGATGCGTGCCTTTGGCTACACATGGTAAGTTCCTCGGTCAATCGGGTTCCGTGAATGGCAGGAGCCGCCGTGAGCGACACGTTACCGGATGCCTGCTTCCGGGCAATCGTCGAACAGCTCAATGTTCCGGTCCTCGTTTTCGCCGAGCGTCGAATCGTCTACAAGAACCGCGCGGCGGACCGGCTGTTTGCCCGCCTGCGGGCCCGTTATGGCGTCGAGCCGTCCGTAATTCTGCGGGATCAACTCGCCCGCCTCGATGCGGTCTCGCCAAACGTCGAGTCGTCACCCGTCATGGCGCTCCTGACGACCGGGCGCGGCGAACCGCTGCACGTCCACATCGTGGGGCTGGGAGACGGTCGGAGGACCGTCACCATCCGAGAGCTTGGGACTGATCTAGACGTGTTCCGACGGCGGTACCGACTCTCGCCGCGTGAGGCGCAGGTCGCGGAACTCGTCCTTCAGGGGTTCCGCAATCGCGATATCGCAGCGGCGCTCGGCATTACGTCGGCGACCGCGAAGAAGCATCTGACCCGTATCTTCGAGAAGGTGGGGGTCGATTCACGGGTGCAGCTCGCGAACCGGCTCGCATGAGCTCCCGGGCGGTCTGAAAGACGGCGGGTCTGAAGACCCGCCTCTACATGTCGCCGGCCGGGTACAAAAAGTTGAATCGTTCGCCTTTGGTGGTATAGAGCCGCGATTTCCTTCTGATACACTCCACGTTCGCTCGCTACAGGACCAACGTTATCACCGTTATTCCGATGGTCCGTGCCTCCGCGGTATCTCATCCGGGAGTCCGTCCCGTCAACGAAGACTGTTATGTCTGCTTGGAAGACCTCTGTCTGTTTGTCGTCGCCGACGGCATGGGCGGACACGCTGCCGGCGAGGTCGCCTCTCGTCTCGCTGTCGAATCGATCGAGCACTTCGTTCGGCGATCGCGCGACGGCGAGGAATACTCGTGGCCGTATGGAATCGACACGCGACTGACGCTCGACGGCAATCGTCTGCGCACCGCCATTGGTCTTGCCAATCGTCGTCTCGTTCATGAGTCGGAGGGGCATGACGACTACGCGGGCATGGGGACGACTGTGGTCAGCGCGCTGATCACCGGCTCGCGTCTCGTTGTGGGTCATGTCGGCGACAGCCGGCTCTACATGCTCACCGATGGTGTGTTGACGCCGGTCACTCGAGATGACTCCTGGGCTGCCACTGTGCTGGCAGGACAGGCGACCGATGCGAGCCTCAAGCGGCACCCGATGCGGAACGTGTTGACCAACGCGCTTGGCGTTCAGGAGCACGCCGATGTCCATGTCTCCGAGTGCGATCTGAAGCCCGGTACGACGTTGCTCCTCTGTACCGATGGTCTGCACAACGTCCTGGACGATGACAGGCTGCAGGCGCTCTTGACCGCGCGTGAGTCTGCGCAGGAGACCGCTCAGGCGCTCGTCGACGAGGCGCTGGCGCGAGGAACGCACGACAACGTAACGGCTCTCGTCGTGCGGTACGAGGGAGAGGCATGACGCCAGCCGGTCCAAGGCCCGACGGCGCTTTCCCCAGCGCGGACCGCCGGGTGGGAAAGTATCGCCTGCTCGACCTCGTGGGTCGCGGCGCTATGGGACGTGTGTTCGCAGCCGTGGATGACCACACTGACCGCAAGGTCGCCATCAAGCTGCTGAACGCCGATCTCGAGGGGGAGCCCGACATTCGCACGCGCTTCTTCCGGGAGGCGCAGGCGGCGGCGCGACTCGGCCACCGGAACGTCATCACGATTTACGACCTCGGCGAGGATCGCGGCAGGCCGTTCATTGTCATGGAACTGCTGCGCGGGTGGACGCTGCCCAATTACCTGAACGAAGTTCAGGTCGATCTCGAGCGCAAGGTCGACCTGATGATTCAGTTGTGCGACGGCATGTCGGCCGCCCACGGTGCGCAGATCATTCACCGCGACCTGAAACCCGGAAACTTGTTCGTCCAGGCCGACGGATTACTGAAGGTGCTCGACTTCGGTGTCGCTCGACTTGCCAGCTCCAGCATGACCACTGCAGGCGCGCAGCCGGGTACGTTGCACTACATGTCACCCGAGCAGGCGCGCGGCGAGGACATTGACGAAAGGTCGGACATCTTTTCAGGCGGAGGGGTCTTCTACTTCATGCTCACCGGCCGGAAGCCATTTCCAGGGCAGGAGTGGGCGCGCGTCCTCCGCATGCTGGAGTCGGAAGATCCGGAGCCACTCAATCCTGGCGAGGCGCCCGAAGCGCTGTCGAGCATCGTGATGCGATGCCTGGCGAAAAAGGCTGCTGCTCGGTACAGCGACTTTCGGAGCGTGGCGGCTGAGCTGGCGAGATTTCAACGTCAGTACCAGGCGGAGACGAGGCGACTGCTGGAAACGGTTGGCCCCAGATACAAGGCCGCGCTGACGACATTGACGTCTGCGCGCGAAGCGGCCCAAACCTTGGGGCAGCCTGTCCCGGTCGCGTTACCAGTCATGGAGCGGTTGCACGTCGAGTTCCCGATCTTTCGCGACCGCGGTTTCGAAGCGATGAAGCTGGTACCGATTACCCGCGCCCGCCTTCTCGCTCTCCAGGAGGAGCTTGTCGTGGAGCTTCCCCGCCTGGAGCAGCAGCAGCACGCTCTCGATCGGCTCGTCTCTTCACTGGTCGCGGGCGAGCAGGCGCTCGCAGAAGGACGCTATGCCGCGGCGACTCGTATGTTCGAGCAGATCGTGACGGCCTCGCCTGAATCCCGTGCTGCCGAGGCGCGGTTGTCCGAGTGCCGGGCGATTTTCGACACGCAGAAAGCTGATGCGCAGCGCGTGAAGGTGCTGGTTCGCGACGCGCAGGCTCGTGCGCGGTCAGAGGAGTGGGAGCAGGTGATCGTCGCCTGCGATCAGATCCTGAGCATCGATCGAACGGTGCCGCTGGCGATCGCCTTGCGCGAGGCGGCGCGTTCGGCGCTGGGAAAGCAGCGGCAGCGAGCGGTGGAATCGCGATTGGAGCATGAAGTCGAGCGGCTCATTCGCACGGCGCGCGCATCGTTCAACCGCGGCCGTCGTGAGGAGGCCCTCGAGGCACTGCGGGCATTTCTCGTCGAGGAGCCCAGGGCGATGCAGGTCCAGCGCGAGCTCGACCGGCTGACGGCGACGGCTGCGCGCCAAGCCGAAGAGAAGGCGGCACGTGCCGAAGAGGTACTGCGACGAACAGAAGCGGTGCATACGATGTTCGAGGCGGAGGCGTACGACGCAGCGGTCCTCGAGGCGAGGAGGGCATTGGAGTGCGATCCGGCTGACGAATCGGCCGTGACGCTCTTGTTCGAAGCGATCGAGCGCGAAGGTGCCGCACGCATCGCGGAGGAACAGCAACGCATGGCCGCGCAACGTGACAGCGCGGGCCGCCTCGCTCTCGAAGCGGCGCGAGTAGCTTTTAGAGACGGGGAGCTGCGGCGTGCAGTCGCCGCGGCGGAGAACGCACTTCGGCTTTCGCCATCGTTGTCCGAAGCCAGTGAGCTTCTGGAGACAGCCCGAGGCGCGCTGGCATCGGACGGCTCCGATGACCATTTCGAGCAGTTCGCGGCCGGGTAGCCAAGAGGACGCGTGTGGAGCGGATAGGCAAGTACAAGATTCAGCGACTCGTGGCGCGCGGGGGCATGGGAGAGCTCTACCTCGCGCACGACCCGGATCTCGATCGCGAGGTCGCGATCAAGGTGATGTCCGAGGACATCATGCTCGACGAACAGGCACGTGCGCGGTTTTATCGGGAAGCCAGGGCTGCGGCCCGACTCCAGCATCGCAACATCGTCACGGTGTTCGACTTCGCCCACGACGGCGAGATTCCTTACTTCGTCATGGAATTCCTGCGCGGGCAGAACCTCTCTGAGCGCCTGCGACAGGGGCCCCCGCTGACGCTGCCGATGAAACTCGATCTGGCAATCCAGCTGTGCGAAGGACTGCAGTTCGCACACGGCGAAGGCGTGATTCACCGCGACGTCAAGCCTGCAAACATCTGGCTCCTCGACGACGGAGGGGTGAAACTTCTCGATTTCGGAATCGCCAAGTCGTCGACCGGGACCCTCACCCTCGGAAGCTCGGTCGTCGGGAGTGCCGGCTATATGTCTCCGGAACAGATCGAAGGGCAGCCGGTCGATGGCCGGTCCGACCTGTTCTCGTTGGGCGCAGTGCTTTTCGAGCTCGTGACGGGTCGGCCTCCGTTCGAAGGCGACTCGGTGACGGCCGTGATGATGAAGATCGTCCAGGACGAGCCGGCTCCTGACGTTCGCGTGATTGCCCCGGATGTGCCGGTGACGCTGGCGACTGTAGTCCGTCGAGCGCTCGAGAAAGCTCCAGACGACCGGTACGCGGAGGCGGCTCAGATGGCCGCCGACCTTCGCGCGGTGCGCCTCGAGATCGCCGAGCAGGAGGAGCACATCGAGGCCGCGACGATTATCAGAGATGCGTCCGAGAGACCGGGGACTGCGCCTCGCGTCGTGCGGGGCGAGACCGCAGCAACGTCCGCGCCTACATTCTTTCCCCCGCGAAGCAAGGGCCCGGCGCGGGAGAACGTGCCTTTCCACGACTATCTCCGCTCGCCCGACGAGATCGCAGTTCCTGTTTCGAGTGCTCAGGATCCACATGGAGGCGAGCCGCGGAAGCGACGCTGGTCCTTGATACTCGGCGCGGGTATCGCCGCTGCGGTGGCAGTTGGGTTGTCGGTCTTTTTCATGTGGCCGCAGCTGACGTTCGTGGAAAATCGGCCGCCCGAGTCGCGTGTGCCACCCCAGCCTGCGCAACCGCCCCCAAC
>JALDXQ010000259.1:0-8809 GCA_032156805.1 Acidobacteriota bacterium | reverse complement strand
ATTCTGCTGACCATGCTCGGCGCGCTGCTGCTGACGACAGTGTTCGTCCGCAATGCGTATTGCCGGTTCCTCTGTCCGCTGGGCGCCTTTCTGGGGATCGTTTCCAATCTGACCGTCTTCCGGATCAAGCGTTGGTCCGAGTGCAGCACCTGCCGCATCTGCGAGAAGACGTGCGAGTGGGGTGCGATTCGCGGGCCGAAGATCGTGATGACGGAATGTGTGCGCTGCGATGATTGCGAGCGGCTCTACGCGGACACGAAGAAGTGCCCGCACCATCTGATCCTGATCAGGAAAGCCGACATCCTCGCCCGGCGCGCGGCACAGGCGATTCCGGCACCTATTCCGTCGGAGCGTTGATCAGAGCGAGCCGGCCTTTCAGCCCGGACGACACTTTCACTTCGTTGCCGGCGGTCACGATTACGCCCTCGACATCCGCGAGCCGTTCGATCAGTGCCATCCCCTTTTCGGCACCCAGGATGAACACGCCGGTCGAGAGCCCATCGGACATCGTCGCCGTCTTCGCCATGATCGTGACACTGCGGCTACCCATCGCCGGTTCACCCGTGTCGGGATCGATGATGTGGTGGTACCGTCGCCCGTCGCGTATGAAGAACCGCTCGTAGTCGCCAGAGGTGCTGAAGGCCGCATCCGTGATCTCGATGGCGGCAAACAGCGTGTTCGGGGCCCCACGCGGATCCTGAATGCCCACCCGCCATGGACGATCGCCGCGACGACCAGCGATGAAGAGATCGCCGCCGGACTGGATCATGAAGTCGGTCTGCCCCGCCTCACGCAGGATCGTCGCGGCTCGATCGATCGCGTAGCCCTTGCCGATTCCTCCAAGGTGCACCTTCATTCCGGTGCGGGTGAGCTCCGCGGTACCGGTGCGATCGTCAATCTGGAGCGCACGATAGTCGATAAAGGGCAGCCGGCTGACGATCGCGGAGCGGTCCGGGATCTGACCGTCGATGTCGTGATCGAACTTCCAAATGCCCGCGAGGGCGCCGAAAGTGACGTCGAACTTTCCTTTTGTCCAGTCGCTGATTTCCTCCGCGGCCTGAAGGACTTCCAGCGTTTCGGCGCTGACGGCGACTGCCTGTTTGCCTGCCGCCGCGTTGATGCGCAGGACGTCGCTTCCTTCCTTCCACACGCTCATCAGCGCATCGAGTCGATCGAATTCGGCAAAGACCTTCTCGAACGCCGCGAGCGTCGCTGTCTCGTCTGCGGTGAACGCGCTCAGATTGACGGCGCTGCCCATGCTGACGCGTGAACGCTCGACCAAGTGGGAGCCCGCCTTGGGCGTCGCTGTCCCGCACGCAGTTGCTGCGACGAGACACATCGCGTTCGCACACGCACGCAACCGAAGGCGCGCTTTCATCATCACGAGACGACATTCTGACACGCGCGTTGATTGACTGGCCGTGCCGGCGATGGCACGATGCCGGGCGACACATGCCGCTCTTCGACTTCCGCTGTCGCCAATGTGGACTGGAGTTCGAGGCACTGGTCCGCACGGGACATCCCGCCGTCTGTTCCTGTGGAAGCGCCGATCTGGAGCAACTGCCGTCGGGCTTCGCTGTCAGCTCGTCGACGATCCGGAAGGCCAACCTCGATGCCGTAAGGAAGAAGGGGGCACAAGCGCGGAAGGAAAAGCTACAGGCCGATCACGGCTACATGGAGAAGCACATCAGGGAAGAGCACTAGCAGCAGAAACAGCGCGAGGGACCGTGTCCTTCAGACAGCACGCGACCCGCCGTGTCTGCCAGGGTAACGGCCAACGCGCGACCGTCTTCGAGCCGAAGGACGAGCGGCGTTCCAATCAAGCCTTCAACGTCCTGGTTGGGCGGCAGGTCGAGCGCCCCCTCGATTCGATGCGTCCCCGGGATGGGCAATCCGTTGCCTGCGACGGCCTGGTACCTCGCGATCTTGTAGCGCACCTGACGGAGCACTTCGCCCTGGCCGCTCAGGTCACCCACTCCCGCGTATTCCTCGACGAGTTTCATGTCAGTTCCTGATCGGATCCTCCCACACTTCGGGCACAATCGGCAGCACGTGAAAACGGGCGGAGGTCACGTGCGTCGAGCCATTCTCTTGTTCATGTTCTTGTCAGCCGTTGAGACCCAGCCGTCGTCAGCCCAGGACCGGACCGCCGATCAAGGGGTCTACACCAGTGCCCAGGCTGCTCGCGGCGCCAGCGTATTCGATCTGCATTGCGTGTCCTGCCACCGCGAGGGTGGCACCGCGCCGGTTCTCGCGGGTGAGCGCTTCTCGAAGTCGTTTGCCGACTCGACGCTGCTCGCCGTGTTCACGACGATCCAGACGACGATGCCGCGCCAGGCGCCGGCGTCGCTGACCGACGCTGAATACGTTGACGTCCTCGCGCACCTGCTTAAGGTGAATGGCTACCCCGATGGCATGGCAGAGCTCGCCGTGGCCGGGCTTGGTGACATCAAGGTCCCGGGTCGCGGAGGAAGCCTCGATTTCACATTGGTGCACGTCGTGGGTTGCCTCGCGCAGACGGGCCGAGTCTGGACACTGGGCCAGGCAACCGACCCGGTCCGCACACGTGAGCCGGAGCCAGCATCCGACGCTGAAGCCACCGAACTCGATCGCGCGCCGCTCGGCCAGCGCTCGTTCAGGCTGCAGCAGGTCTACGGAGCGCCGGCTGGGTGGATGGGACAGAAAGTGGCCACGAAAGGCTTCCTGACGAGGTCCGGGACGGAGGATCGAGTGAACGTCACCTCGATGCGGACACTCACGACTCCGTGCTCTTGACTGATATATAATTTTTGCCCCAACCCCTGAGAAACACAGGGGAAAGAGCCGCCGATGAGACGAGCCGTCCTCGCGTGTCTGGCCGTGTGTGTAGCAGCCCTGGCAAGTTCGGCGGGCCAGTCTCTGAGCTCGTCTCCAGGTCAACAACAGGCGCCTGGGGCACCCCCGGCTCGTCAACCATCGGTTGTCGCATCGGCACCAACCGTCAAGGCTGGCCCCGATCACTCCGCCCTGGTGAAGCAGTACTGCGTCACCTGCCACAACGAGCGGCTGAAGACAGCGGGCCTCGCTCTCGATGGCGTGTCGCTCACCAACATCCCGGCCGGCGCCGAGGTGTGGGAGAAAGTGATCCGGAAGGTTCGCGCTGGCATGATGCCGCCGGCCGGCGTTCCGCGCCCCGAGCAGTCCGCACTCGACAACTTCGTGTCTCACCTGGAGACGACGCTCGACAAGGCCGCGCTCTCGACACCGACGTTCCGCGGACCGACGATGCACCGGCTCAATCGGGCGGAGTACGGGAACGCGGTTCGAGATCTGTTTGCGCTGCAACTCGACGTGAACGCGTTGCTGCCGCCGGATGAAGAGGCCTTCGGTTTCGACAACAACGCAAACGTCCTCACCGTGTCCACATCGTTGATGGACCGGTACCTGTCGGCGGCCTGGAAAATCTCGGCGCAAGTTGTCGCCAGCCCCGCGATCACCCCTTCGCTCGAAACATTCCGTGTCCGCGGGGACCTCTCGCAGCACGACCACGTTCCTGGACTGCCAATGGGTACTCGCGGCGGCGTCCTGATTCGCCACTACTTTCCGGTCGACGGCGAATACGTCATCAGCCCGCGTCTCTATCGTGAAACGGTCAACATCATTCGCGGTCTCGAGCTCGAACACGATCTCGAAGTCACCCTTGACGGCGAAAGAGTCGTGCTCGCGCGCTTTGGCGGTCCGAAAGACGAACAGGCCAACTATCTGCAGCCGACTCTCGCCGGCGACGAGATGGAGAAGCGCTTTCAAAAGCGTCTGACGATCACAGCTGGCATGCACGAGGTCGGTGTCTCGTTCATCAAGAAGAGTTCAGCAACCACGCTCGAATTGCTCCAACCGTTCGAGCGAGAGCGGATCGACCCAATCACGCCGGTCGGGATTCCCGAGCTCGATCGCGTAACGGTCGAGGGTCCGTTCAATCCCGTCAAGAGCGAGCGCTCGCCCAGCCGCCAGCGCGTGTTCACGTGCACGCCCGCGTCGGATCGCGAGGCCGCTGCCTGCGCGCGGACGATTCTTTCCACCGTGGCCAGGCGCGCTTATCGCGGACCGGTCAGTGAGACGGAGATATCGCGTCTTCTCAGCTTCTACGAGAAGGAGCGCACGCGCGGAGGGACATTCGACCAGGGCATCGAAAGCTCGCTGACATTCCTCCTGGTCAGCCCGCGCTTCCTGTATCGAGTCGAACAGGACCCACCAACTGCGAAGCCAGGTTCTGTTTATCGCGTCAGCGACGTCGAGCTGGCGTCGCGACTATCGTTCTTCCTGTGGAGCAGTATCCCGGACGATGAACTGTTGGACCTCGCGATTGCCGGACGCCTGCGCGAGCCGGTGGTCGTCGAGCAGCAGGTTCGTCGCATGCTCAAAGACGAACGCGCGCGCGCCCTTGGCAGCAACTTCGCGGGGCAGTGGCTCTTCCTGCGCAACCTGCGTGGACTGCAGCCCGACGCCGACGTGTTCCCCGACTTCGACCACAACCTGCGCGACGCGCTGCAGCGTGAAACGGAGCTCCTGTTCGAGAGCGTCGTCCTCGAGGACAAGAGCGTCCTGCGTCTCCTGGACGCCGACTACACGTATGTCAACGAGCGACTGGCGCGGCACTACAGCATCCCGAACATCTACGGCACGCAGTTCAGAAAAGTCACCATCACCAACGACGCCAGGCGCGGTCTGCTCGGGCACGGCAGCATCCTCGCGCTGACGTCGCAGAACAACCGGACGTCGCCGGTGCTGCGCGGCAAATACGTGTTGACCAATCTCCTCGGTACGCCGCCCCCGGAACCGCCGGCCGATGTGCCGCCGCTCGACGAGACACCGGGCAAGGCTGTCTCGATGCGCGCGCGCATGGAAGAACATCGCCGCAACCCGGCGTGTGCTGGTTGCCACAAGCTCATGGATCCGATCGGTCTGTCGCTCGAGAACTTCGACGGCATCGGTCGCTGGCGAACCATCGATAACGGCGCCGCCATCGACGCGTCAGCGCAGCTGGCGGACGGCTCGTCGGTGGAAGGTCCCGCGACACTGCGACAGGCACTGCTGCGTCGGCCCGACATGTTTGCCCGCAACGTCACCGAGATGCTGTTGACCTACGCGCTCGGTCATCGTGTCGAGTACTACGACATGCCGTACGTCCGCACCGTCCTGAAAGAATCAGCCAAGAGCGACTACCGCTTCTCATCCCTCGTGCTCGGTATCGTCAAGAGTCCGGCGTTTCAGCGGAGGAGATCAGAGTCATGATCATCACGAAGAAGGCCATCCCACGCCGCACGGTGCTTCGCGGCCTTGGTGTGAGCGTTGCGCTGCCGCTGCTCGACAGCATGGTTCCGGCAGCAACTGCACTGGCTCAGACTGCCGCAGCGCCGACCTCGCGGTTTGGTTTCGTCTACGTGCCGCACGGCTCGATCATGCGGGAATGGACACCTGCTCAGGAGGGCGCCAACTTCGAGTTCTCGCCGATCCTGAAACCGCTGGAACCGTTCCGAAAACATCTGACGGTCTTGTCCAATCTTTCCAACTACGGGGAGAACGGTCATTCCGTGAGCTCCGCCATGTGGCTGAGCGGGACGTTCCCCGCAAAGGGCAGCCTGCTGAAGCTGGGGACGACGATCGATCAGCTCATCGCGCAGAAAATCGGGCGCGAGTCGACGTTCCCGTCGATGGAGTTCGCCACCGAGGATCACTCGAGCCATCTGGGAAGCTGCGCGGGTGACTTTCTGTGCTCGTACATGAGCACGATCAGCTGGGCCTCGGCCAACCAGCCGTTGCCGATGGAGATCAATCCGCGCGTCGTGTTCGAGAGGATGTTCGGCAGCGATCGCGCCACACCCGAAGAGCGGCGGACCAGGCTCGAGAAGAACACGAGCATCCTCGACGCGGTTGCCCAGAGCGCGCGTGAGCTGCAGGCGCAGCTCGGGGCCCGGGATCGCGGCAGAATCGCCGACTACATGGACAACGTGCGTGAGATCGAACGCCGCATCGTGACGGCCGAGCAGCAGCGCGATGAAACCGGCATCGAGGCGCCGCCAACACCGGTGGGCATCCCGGAAAACTGGGAAGAGCACGTCTCGCTCATGTTCGACCTGATGCACCTCGCGTATCAGGGCAACCTGACTCGCGTCACCTCGTTCATGATGGCGCGCGAGCTGAGCACCCTCAGCTACCCGCAGATTGGCGTCGCGGATGGCCATCACCCGGTCTCGCACAACAACAACATCCCGGAGCAGGTCGCGAAGAAGATCAAGGTCGACATCTACCATCTCGACCTCTTCGCCCAGTTCCTCGACAAGCTCCAGGCGACGCCCGACGGCGACGGCAACCTGCTCGATCACTCGCTCTTCCTCTACGGCAGCGGCATGACCAACGGCAACCAGCACGATCACGAGAACCTGCCAACCTTGCTCGTGGGCGGCGCTGCCGGCCGGCATGAGGGCAACCGGCACGTCAAGATGGCCAAGAGCACGCCGCTTTCGAACCTGATGATCTCGCTCATGGACAAGGCCGGATTCAACACGGACAAGTTCGGCCAGAGCTCCGGTCGAATCGATGTGTAGCGTGCGTCGATCACTCGTCTCGGCTTGGGGCGTCGCGCTCGTGTTGGGCCTGGGCACTTCGGCACAGGCGCAGTCAGACGTGCGTCTCGCCGTCGCGATGAAGAGCCAGGACGCCACGGCCGTCAGGACGCTGCTCAAGCAGAAAGTGGACGTTAACGCTGCAGACGTCGACGGGACCACGGCGCTCCAGTGGGCGGCGCATTGGAACGACATCGACACCGTCAAGACGCTGATCGCAGCAGGAGCACGCGCGAACGTCGCCAGCCGTTACGGGGTCACGCCGCTCCACGAGGCGGCGTCGATTGGTAGCGCGCCGATCGTGAACGCACTCCTCAGAGCCGGAGCACGTGTCGATGCGACCTACGGCGAGGGGGAGACGCCGCTCATGATGGCGGCGCGGTCCGGCAACCTCGAGACCGTGAAGCTCCTCGTCGAGGCGGGCGCCAACGTCAACGCCACAGAGCGCTTCAGGGGGCAGACGGCACTGATGCTTGCCGCCGTCGAGAATCATGCCTCGATCGTTCAGACACTGGTCGAGGCTGGCGCGCTGGTCAACGCACGGACTGCCGAGTACAAATTCCAGGATCTGGTCGGTGGCGCCGGCGGGATCATCCACGATCGGCCCCAGGGCGGCCTGACAGCGCTGATTTTCGCGGCACGCCAGGGTTCGAGCGACGCTGCAGACCGGCTCATCGCCGCCGGCGCGGATCTGAACGCGACCGAGCCGCAATACAGCTTCACCGCGTTGCAGACCGCGATCTTCAACGGACACTACGCGCTCGCCCGGCAGTTGTTAGAGAAGGGTGCAGATCCCAACGATGGGTCGCTGTACATCGTCATGGAGATGCGGAATCTGGCGACCTATAGCAATCGTCCGAATCCGTCCGACGTGAGCCAGGGCGTCACGCACATGGACGTCGCGAAGCTGCTTCTCGAAAAGGGTGCCGATCCCAACGCAGCGTATGTGAAGACGATTCCGCCGCGACAGGCGCAGGGGAACATCAACGTCCCCGCCGGCGCGACGCCTCTTTACCGGGCAGTCCGCGCGGTCGACCTGGCTGCGGTGCAGTTGCTCGTCGACCGCGGCGCCAACCCCTCGGTCGCAATCAAGGACGGCTCGACACCGATGATGGCGGCTGCGGGGCTGGGTGCGCCGCGTGGTGGCGACGAAGAGGTCACGGAAGCTGGTGACCGGAACGATCCGATCGACGTCATGAAGGTGCTTCTCGCCAAGGGCGCGGACGTGAACGCCGCCAACGAGGCCGGGATGACTCCGCTTCACTACGCCGCCGCACGCGGCTCCGATCGCATCGTCGAGTTCCTGGCAGGACAGGGTGCGCGGTTCGATACGAAGAACAAGCAGGGGCGCACGCCAGCTGAACTCGCGCGTGGCAAGACTGCCGCGCTCATGAGCAAGCTCGCCGGCACAGCAACGTCGCAGCAATAACATCCGCCGGGTCCACAGAGCAGGACCCGGCCTACACTGACAACCAACTCTGTCGTAGGACGGGTCCCTTTTTCAGACCCGCCGTTCAACTCACGTCCAGCAGAACCTTCAGGGTCCCCTTCGTCTGCGCGCGAGCGAGCGCGTCCAGTCCTCTCGACAAGTCGAAGCGGTCGGAGATGAGCGGCTGCACGTTGACGTGCCCCTGCTCGAGCGCGGTGAGCGCCTGATCGAAGGGACCGCACCGCGATCCGATCAGCGTGACCTCGTCGATGACAAACGGGGCCCACGCGAGTGTCTGCTGACCGGCGACCGTCGTCTTCAACACGATGGTGCCGCGCGGGCGCACGAGCTTCAGCGCCGTGGGAAGGCCGGATTCCGAACCCGTGCAGTCGACGACGACATCGAACGATCGCGGGTCGAGTAAATCAGGGAGCAGCGCCGTCGCAATCCCCATCGATGACAGGATCGACAACTTCTCCGGGTGCTTGCCCACGACGAGCACGTGGTCGGACAACCGGGCCAGTACTTGCGCGCACAGGTTTCCGAGTCGTCCGTCGCCAAGCACTACGATGCGATCCGCCTTGCGGATCGTGAGCTGCACCGGGATCTGATACGCGGCCGCCACGGGTTCCGTGAATACCGCGACGTCATCCGACAGAGCGTCTGGCACTGCATGAAGGTTGCGCTGCGGCACGGCGATCAGGTCGGCAAACGCGCCGTCGTGGTTGAGGATCCCGAGCACCGTTCGATTCGGGCAATGCGTCGGCAGGCCCATCCG
>JALDXQ010000258.1:0-8904 GCA_032156805.1 Acidobacteriota bacterium | reverse complement strand
GAGAATCCACAGCGCCACCGAACTGCCGAGTCTGCTCCACGATCTGCTCATCCAGAGATGAGCAGTCCAAGAAGGGTGCCATCAATGCCACCGCAGAGGGGGTCAGCTGACGTGCTACCAGGTCCCTTCCAGGCCAGGACCACGACGACCACAACGATCAAAGGCACGCCCAGCTGCAGATGTGCGACTCTCCCGATGAAAGCCACAGCAACCATTGAAGGCCATTTCCTGGGTCAGTCGGGTGCGGGCGCTCTGGGTGTGGAATGCGTCAGCAGGCCGGTGATCAGCACACGCAGCAGCCGCGTGTAGCGTCGATCGTCGGTTTCGAAACGGCGGCGATATTCGGTTTCCGAGATGCCCTCACTGGACCAGTCGCCGTTGTAGATCCTCTGAGTAACGTCGTCCTCCCAGATGATATCGAATGGGTCATCGTCTTCGCGGGTGCGGTGCAGTCCGTCTGCCCCGAGGTCCTGCACGAAGAAACGCCCGTTCGGCTCACTTGCGGTGCTCAGGTGCGAATACACCTGACGGTAATCCCCTTTTTGGATCAGCTCGCGCACGTGCGGGGCATATGCCGACGTGGCGGAGATCGCAAGGAGCTGCGAGCCAGGAAGGTGCAGCGCGGCCGTGAACCGGTCCGGTTCGTTCGGATATTCGGCCGCGGCCGCTTCGAGCTGGTGTTGTTCGAGCGTGAACAGGAAGGCACGTACGGCTTCCGCCGATCCGGAGCCTTCGGACTGGGCTGCGGCTTCGGTGGCCGTCCACAGGATTCCAGACATCAACGACGCGAGAATCCTGGCTCTGATTTTCCGGCACTGCATGCTCATGTCGTCCCTCCTTCCCTGCAAGAGCACAATCCGCGCCGTCCGGCCCACGCCTGAACGTTCGCGACATCAGCCCGACCGTGCGCGCCTCGGCGACAGCTCGCGAAATATTGCGAGACCGGCGACATGTTGCGCTCTCCGCCCCGCGGCGCAAAGGTGTCAAGGCTCACCGGACAGCAGTTCGCTTGCATGTCACTTCGATTGCAGTTCGTCGGGTGACACGGTCGTGAGCGTCCGGCGGACTCAAGACCATATGGCACTGCTACACAGCGTTATTGGCGCAAGCGTCGTCTTTGGCGCAAGCGTCCTGATCCTCGCGTCGCCGGCCTTGCCACCACGCCTGGCAAGCGACGTGTTCAGCCGCTTTTGGCCCTGGGTCGAGCTCGATGCGGACGATCTGCGGAATATCCATCGCCGGCAGATCGTCGCGAAAACGTTGGCCGCCGGTGACAATGAGATCGCCATTTTCCTCGCCACCGCGATCGACACCGATCCCGACACGTTCATCGAGGCCGTGAGAGACCCCGAGGCGCTGTGGAGGTCGGCCCGGATTCCGCATGTTCGGCGGTTCTCGACGCCACCGCGGCTCGAAGACGTCGCCGACATGCGCCTGGACCGGCGCGACGTTGATGAGATTCGTCGTTGCGTTCCCGGCGACTGTGACGTGAAGCTTGCTGCAGCGGAGATCTCGCGCCTCCGGGGAGCGACGTCGATTCAGGACGAGTTTCGAGAAATGGTGGTCGAGCGGGTCAGGCTCTATCACGAGCGCGGTCTTGATTCGGCCAGTTCGTACCACGATCAGGCTGTCCCAATCGAGCCCGCGACGATATCGTCCTTGCTGCTGGCACGGTCGCCATGGCTGACCGAGCGCGCCCCTCGACTGGCCGACTACATCGAGGATTTTCCTTCGACCGCACGGCCTGGCGTCGAATCGCTCGTCTACTGGCTGGAAACCACTCACACGCCGAAGCCAACCATCCAGGTCGTCCACGTCGCAATCGCTCGGCGCGACGGCCTCGAAGGCAGCGCACCTGAGGTGTTTGTCGTTTCAAGGCAGGTATTTGCATCGCACTACATCAACGGTTCACTGGCCGTCTCTGTCCTGCTTCACGATCGGGCTGCGTCACGTCGCTATCTCGCGTACGTCACTCGCGTCCATGTTGACGGGCTCGATGGCTGGTTCAGTGGCGTGCGGCGTTACTTCGTCGAACGAACGGCAAGGGATCGCGGCGCAGCACTGTTGGAGGAGCAACGCCGACGGATAGAGGCCGGGCGTACTGCTGCAGCGCCAGTCTCCTCGATGACGGCGTGTCAACCGTCGCGAACATGGACTCCGTGGGTCTTGGCAGCCGTCTTTCTGGCGACAGGCGTCGCAGCTAAGGGTTGTCACCCCACGCGCGAAACGCGTACTGCCATCCCACCGCAAGCGCCCAGTCGGTCGCGAGTTGCGGGCCGTCCAGGTCCTGCCACACCGGTGTGATGAACTCGAACGCGAGTCGCTGGCCCGCGAGCGTGCCGTGTGCCACTTCGAAGTTGATGCCGAATCCCGCGTCCAGCCGTCGACCGCCGCGCAAATCGGGATCGGCTGTGGGTACCATGTTCGGATTCAGGGCGGCATCCGCCCCGTGTACGTCACCCCAGGCCGATCCGTTCAGCCGTGCGGATGCGCTGACCCAGTCGCTGAGGCGCCGTGCGATCCATCCGGTACCGTGGCCGCGGTGGCCGAGGCGGTAATCCCGCTCGTTTTCCCCAAGTCGGATCGTCGCCAGTCCCTGGACGCCCCACGACCAGTCAGAGGTCTGTCCGAGATACGTGGCCCCCGGCATCAGGTCGACCGTACCGGAGCCGGGCTGCATCGGATACGGAAGTACCGCTGCCCCCGGAGCACTCGCCGGCGTCACATCCGTCTTGTCGAGCGCACCGGTCGGGAGACTCACGCCGAGATTCATGTGCATCGCACGGCGATCGGCATTGAACAGTGAGACGAGCCCGGTGACCTTGACGTCGCCCAGGCCCGCGACTCCAGTGGTGAAGCGCGCACCGGTTCGCGTCACGTGATCCATGCTCCCGTCCAGAACCGGGACCATCCCCACGAGCGTCAGCCTGTCGGCCGGCGCCACCATCACGCCGAACATGTGCATGGACATCGGCATTTTCAGGGGCGTCACGGGAAACGCCCGCAACACGTCGGCGGCTTCGACGTGATCGGCGCCAACGAGGTTGCCTTCCATTCGCATCGGCATGAAGCGGTACGAGAGCATGACCTCGCCCTTTTCGTGCGTGTGGTCGCCCATCACGCCCAGCGGCGCGTGACCGTCGGGACGGGACGAGGACCACTCCTGCGCGGCAGCGAGATCGGGCAGAGCGGCGAAGGAGAGAGCAAGGAACGCCGCGCCGAAGAGGGCGCGACGGAACCGACCCATGAACCCGGATCGATTGCTTGCGTCATCCCGTCGGGTCATCGCTTGCCGTCGCTCTCCGTGCGGAACGGGCGTGCGACACGCGCGCCGCGTTGGGATATTCGTTCCAGGACCGCGGTCGCGGTTGCATCGATGTCCGTCACACGCCGAAGATCAAGTTCGAGATTGGCTTCGTGCGAGGTGAGAGCGGGTGCACACGCGTGCTCCAGCCGCCCGATGTCTCCGATGCTCAACCGGCCGCTGATTTTCACACGGAGAAGGTCGCCGTGACGTGCTGAGCGGATTCGTGCCATGTATCGAGATGCCCCGCAAACCGCGGGCCTTTCGCAACGCGGGGCCGTTGACGTGGTTTTTGTCTCGATGTTCCCATTGGTCCGCGCACGACGCACGAAAGTTCGCGACACTCACGAAATCTCGTCAATCCTCCCAGAGAGCGCGAGACCAACCGCGGAGGAACCGACGGTCCGCTGCGCAGAGCGCGGCGAAGAGACACTGGGCGGTGCCCTCAAAGATGCCGTGCATCCTTGGTGAACGGCGTCGACGCGACGACCTTGACACCGGAAATCGTGCCAGTCGCCACTCGCTGCACCTGATCGACGGCGGCCGTGCCGATGTCGCCGGCGGCCCTGAGGGCACCCGTTGCCGTCGCGCCCGCTGCGGCGGTGGCGTCGATGCCGACTTCCCTCGCCCCCTGAATCGCGCCTTCCACTGCCGCTTTCGCTGCGACGCCGAGATCGCCGCCAACGTCAGCCGTCGCCCTGATCATGCTGCCCGCCGTGGCGCCGAGGGTGTCCGCCGTCTCTCCAGTCATCTCCTTCGTCCCGCGCAGCACGCCCAGCATCGTGCCGCGCGCCGCCGACCCGAGATCACCGCCGACATTGGACGCTCCCTTGATGAGGCCGCTGGCCACGTCGGCGGCCGTCGTCGTCGCAGTCTTGCCGACCTGTCCGACGCCTTGAATGGCACCGGTAGCCGTCGCGCTGACAGTGTCGACTCCCTTCAGGCCGACACTCCGGGCACCCTCGATCGCGCCTTCCATCGCCTGACGGGCCGCGTTACCGGCATCACCGCCAACCTCGGTCGTCGTCTTGACCAGGTTCTTCACCGTCGAGCCAACCGCATCGACGGCTTCACCGCCGACGTCCTTCGTGCCGCGCAGGACGCCGATGACAGCTCCCTTCGTGGCCTTGCCAAGATCACCGCCCACCTGCGACGTTCCTACGATGACTCCGCTGGCAACGTCGGCAACGGTACCCGTCAGCGCCTTGCCGACCGAGCCGGTGCCTTTGAGAGCGGTCGTGAGGGTGTCGCTGACCGTCTCGGTGACTACGTTCACGATCTCGCCGGTGCCTCGAACAGTCGCGACGATTGTGTTTTTGACCTTGTCACCCAGAGCTGCCATCGGAACCTCCTTCGTCAATGGGTCAATAATTTGTTCTCAAACTATTCCAGCCGGGATGCAGCCCTCGTGCCGTCACGTCGGTCATGTCGATCCTGCACAGCGCACACTCCCGGTCGCGACTCCGCGCGTTCGCACATGTCGAAATAGCGTCAGAGTCGCGAGACATCGCGTTCAGTAACAGCGGCGGACCCTGCTCAGTGCCTTCCACACACCGACGGTTGAAGCGCCGGAGGAGATGTACTCACCTTCCGGTGAGTTTCGAGATGGCCAGTTTCTCGCATGAAGTAACGTCGTGGCCGAAAGAGCTCCACGCGAAACGCTGTTGCCGTCGAGCATCAGGCTCGGCCAGCTGGCGGGTATTCCGAGCGGTGTCCATTACAGACACCCGGGGATATTCGTGAAGTCGATCGCAGCCGGTGGCTCGAGCTCACGGCCGTCGAAGTGATGCGTCCGCTCGAACAGCTCAAGACGGTCGCACCCGAGACGACGGTCAATGACGCGTTCACGACGATGATGCGCGAGGACGTGAACCAGCTCCCCGTGGTCACGGAGGGCCACCTTCGAGGTGTCGTGACGCGCAGGGACATCCTGCGCCTGCTCCAGGCGCGCTCGGAGCTGAGCGTCTGAGTAAGGGCACGTGAACGCATGACGTGCGCGGTCGCGTGCAGGGAGGCACAAGGAGGCACAAGGAGGCATCGTGGAGAAACGAAACAGCCTGATCGGCCCTCTCGCCGCCACCGTCCTGACAGCCGCGATGCTGGCATCGCCAGTGACCGGCACGTTCGCGCAATCAATCCAGGCTCCGGGCGGAACGTCCGCGCTGCCGGGCGCCATCGGGCCGAACACCTTCCGGCAGATCGCCGAGGCCCAGATGCCGATGGTGGTGAACATCCGCACCGAATCACGGCGGCAGACACGTGACCTGTCGGAGTTCTTCGGGGACGATCTGTTCGAACGGTTCTTCGACAATCCCCCGGTGCCGCGTCAGCCACGTGATCAGATCACCCAGGGCGCTGGCTCTGGATTCATCATCGACACCAGCGGATTGATCCTGACCAACAATCACGTGGTCACGGGCGCAACCCGGATTACGGTGGCGCTCTACGCCGACGAAGACGAAGTCGAGTACGAGGCGCGCGTCGTCGGCCGGGACCCACTGACCGACAGCGCCTTGATCGAGCTGACGGAAAAGCCCTCCCGTGAGCTGCCGGTGGCGACGCTCGGCAGTTCTGACGATGTCAGGCCGGGCGACTGGGTGATGGCCATTGGCAATCCGTTCAACCTGGCGCACACGGTCACCGTCGGCGTGATTAGCGCCATCGGCAGGCCCTTCCCCGTCTCGGAAGGTCGCTGGCAGGACATGTTGCAAACCGACGCCGCCATCAACCCAGGGAACTCAGGAGGTCCGCTCTTGAACCTCCGCGGCGAGGTCGTCGGGATCAACACCGCCATCATGACCGGCAATCGGATGCCCGGCAACGTTGGAGTGGGGTTTGCCATTCCGATCGACACCGTTCGAGAGCTGTTGCCGGAGCTGCGTAAGGGAACGGTCACTCGTGGACGCATCGGCGTCCGGATCACTCCCGTCACGCGGAACCTGGCCGAGCCACTCGGGCTGAAAGAGGCCGAGGGAGCGCTGGTGCGATCAGTTGAACGAGAGGGCCCTGCCGCTGCCGCCGGGATCGAGCCCGGCGATGTGATCGTCCGCTACGACGGAAAGCCTGTCGTCGAGAGCCGCGACCTGGTCGAGATGGTGACACGAACCAGGCCAGAGACGACCGTACCCATCGAGCTCGTTCGGGAGGGACAACGCAGAACGCTGCAAGTCACCGTCGCGGCCCTCGAGCCGGACGAGAGCGACACGCAACCAAAGGAAGCGGTCGAGACCGGCTTCGGTATGTCACTTCGCGCTCTCACGCCAGAACTCAGAACACAGTTGAAGCTGCCGTCCGGACGGTCAGGTGCCCTTGTCACGAGCGTCGATCGGGTTGGCCCGGCCGCTCGCGCCGGCATTCGTGCGGGTGACGTCGTTCTCGAAGTGAATCGTACGGCGGTAAGTGGGGCGACCGAGGCGGTCACCGCCTTCCGCCGTCTCGAAAGCGGGGACGCGGCCTTCGCTCTCCTGTGGCGGCAGGGGCAGGAGTTGTTCGTCACGATGACGCGTGAGTAGTCAGCGGGACCACATGTGCCGAACGGCAGCAGGAGGACACGATGAAAGCACTATTCGTTTCCGGCGCCTGCCTTTGTGCGCTGATCCTGTTTTCGGCGCATCTGCCCGCGCAGGAGCGGCCGACGATCATCGATATGCACGTGCACGCGGACCTTCCCCCGTACGAGATTCCCGCCGGCGCACCGGCGCTCTGCCGCCCCGAGCCGTGCCAGGGTGAGGGCAAAGCGACAGCCAGTCACGACGAGACATTCGAGCAGACCCTGCGAGCCATGGAGCACCACAACATCGTCAAGGCCGTGGTCAGCGGGCTCGATCTCGACATCATCGCGAAGTGGGTTCGCGCAAAACCCGACGTCTTCATCGGTTCGCCGTTCTTGCTGAAGCCGGGCCAGCACGAGGTGAAGCGTCTCCGCCAGGAGTATGCGGCGGGTCGACTCGGGGCCTTGGGAGAGATTGGAACGCAGCTGAGTGGTATTGCCCCGAACGACCCCGCGCTAGAGCCGTATTTCGCACTCGCCGAGGAGGTCGACGTTCCCGTACTCATTCACACGGCGGGCATTGGACCGTACGTCCCGATGTTCCGCTCGGCGGCGGGAAGCCCGCTGCTCCTGGAAGATGTCCTCGTGCGCCATCCGCGACTGCGAATCTACGTCGAAAACACCGGCTATCCGTATCGCGATCAAATGATCGCGATGATGTATCAGTACCCGCAGCTCTACGGCGACGTGTCGACGATCACCTGGGTCATCCCGCGCACCGCGTTCTACGACTATCTGCAGGCCCTCGTCGCCGCCGGCCTCGGGAAGCGGCTGATGTTCGGCTCCGATCAGATGCGCTGGCCGGAGAAGATCGGCGAAGGCATCGCCGCCATCGAACAGGCACCGTTTCTGACGGACGAGCAGAAACGCGACATCCTGTTCAACAACGCAGCGCGATTTCTTCGCATCGACGAATCGTCTAAGTGACCCGGCCGCGCGTCAGTGCTGACCGCATCGCGTCGAACAGGTGGCGAAGGCCCGACTCGATGTCGTCCAGTTGGACGCGTACGACCCGTCTTCCTATGTCGACGAGCGAGCGATAGTCCCCGAGCGCCTGGGCCCGCTCCACGTAGCGAAGCCGTACGGCTGTCCCGGAATCGCCAGAATCGGCGAACACGACCGCGTCGGTGAGACGGGAGCGGAATCCCGCCAGACTGTCGATCCATCCCAGGCGGTTGCGAATGGAACGTTGTTCGTCGCAGTCGCCGCTCGGCCGATAGCGCGAGCGGTGGCTGCGTGGGCGCACCTTGTTCGCTGCGCGACACGGTGTACGGTCGGAGGTCGAGTTACTCGCTCGCCGCCTTGCGGCCCAGCATGCAGTGAGCACCGAACCGCACCGCGTCGTTACGCTCGGTCCGGGTCTGGACGAACCCCGCATCGCGGAACGCGGCTTCGAGATCGGCAAGCTCGTGGAGATGAAACCCGTCCGTTTGGGCCGGCTTGAAGCGCATGAAGTTCTCCCGGACCGGGAACGTCACTGCCGCCAGGCCGCCGGGCTTGAGCACGCGGTGCATTTCCTTGAAAACCGCGCTCGGATTACCAATCACGTACATCGTGGCAACGGTGCACGCCTTGTCGAACGCCCCATCGTCGAACGGCAGTGAACCGCCCGCGGCCTCGTGCAGTGTCACTCGCCCTTCGGAGATGGCCCGTGCGTTCCTCCTCGACGCCATCTCCATCGCCGTCTTGGAGATCTCGGCTCCCCTGACGTGTCCCTTGGACGCTCGTTCGGCAAGTAGCTCGATGTTCGCCCCGTTTCCGAAGCCCACCTCCAGGAGGTCATCATCGGGCTGCACCTCCATCAGGTCCGCAGTCCAACGAGCGTGCTCGATCGTTTTCGGCGTCATCCAGGCAAACAGTGCCTTGCCGAGCAACCCTTTGGGGTGCTGCAGCTGCTTACCAATCACACCGATCAATCCCATTCGGTCGCCTCGCTTGCCCGATTGTCGGGGCCGCGCATCTGCTACGCGTACACCTTGAAAGTGAGAAAGACCCCGAACGTCCCGATCACTCGCGTCATGGTCGGCCATAACGATGCCCGCGACTCGCG
>JALDXQ010000257.1:0-8920 GCA_032156805.1 Acidobacteriota bacterium | reverse complement strand
CCTGGTTGACGAACACGGGCGTGTCCAGCGCTCGTCTCTATGTGGAATACAAGGGCGCCTTCTTCAACGACTACAACATCTCCGTTCCGGCTGCCGTAAGCGTCTTCCCTGAGGAGGTCTACGAAGCTCCGCGGAGTTGGACCGAGCGCGCCTACCGCAATCTCATCCACTTCAACGAGCTCCCCAAGGGCGGCCACTTTGCCGCCTGGGAACAGCCGCAACTGTTTTCAGAAGAAGTTCGGGCGGGCCTCAGATCGCTGCGCGGATAGCGAGCCATGAGGTGGTTCTTCAAAGCAGCTCGTCGACTCTCCTTATAGATTGGGCGCCGCGACTCTGGTGTGATGCCTATCGAAGATCGATGGCTTCGAATCGAGACGAAGGTATCGTCGATACCATCGTCTGATAGATCGGTTGCCGCGCGTCTGGTTTCATGTGTTCCGTGAGGACAGCATGAAGCCATTCGAACGACCGACCAGACGCGTTGCCTTCCGAGCAGGATTCGTCGCATTTGTCGCGACGATGGTTCTCGCACTCGCGTCAACATCCGCGCGGCGCGTGGACAACGACACTGCTCAAACATCAACAGGTACTGATGGAAAAGCCGCCGCTCCGAGCGCGAAGGAGGTCCGCGGCGCCTCACCGTATATGGAGATTCAGAACGAGCCTGCACCCAGGCTGATCGTGGATCCACCGCTTCCAGACCTTCTCGATCGGGGCGTTGTCTGGATCCAGTGGCGGGTGGAACACGTGCGCATCCTGCCAGTGTTCGGGAAGGGCGCCCTCAATGCATCTCCACGTATCGGTCACCTACACGTACATGTGGACGACCTTCCTTGGTGGTGGGCGGACGCGAGTGACATCAACACGATCGATCTGGCCGGGATGCCGCCGGGCCCGCACAAGATACGGATCGAGTTGGTGAACGCCAACCACGAGGTCTTCCCCGGACAGTCCAAGACAGTGACGTTCACCATACCGAAGGGAGCGTCTTCGTCGCAGGCTCACTCTCACCCTCAATAGAGAGAGATCGCGGAGGAGCATCATGAGACGAAACGTTTTTCGGGCTGGCCGCCATGGCGACACTTGTGATCAATGTCGCCTTCACAGTAACGACGACTCGCAACGTCAAGGCTGAAGAGTTTCAAGGGCCAGGGACCTCTTGCTCTGCACCTTGAGCGGGTTCCTCGCCAACCGGTCGAGCCGCTCCGGGAGCGTGGGAGTCGCCGGCGTTGTGGTGACAGGCCGCGCGGTTCTGTTCGCTTTGTTTCTTGTTACTCGCGGCTGACGGGCGCGCGGACGGCAATTCCTCGCACGCCACCTGTTTCTTCACGTATGGCGAATGCGGCTGAGCGACCAGGGCGCCAGGACGCTGGCCATCAGGGGCAGCAACGCCGGCGACACTACCGAGATGGCATTCATCGCAGACATCCCGGCAATCTGCACGCCGGCTATGTGCAACACTGTCAGCCATGCCGCTCCGAATGCCGCCGAGATCGCGACGGCGCCGCCCGCGTAGCGAATGGTCAGCACGCGCTCCGCAAAGCCGCTCCAGCAGACGTAGACGGTCGTGAACACCATCGCGGCGGCGGCGATCCAACGCATTGCTCCGTAGACGACGTCCAGATGGAACTGGGATGCGGTTTCGGGATCCACTCGGACCCCCACCGCCAACCAGACGAGCGCAAGACCATAAAGCAACAGCAGGATTGACGCGAGGCTCGCGCGACGGGAATAGCGGATCCGAAGCGCTCCAAACACGGCGAACGCCGCGACTCCGATGACGACGCCGACCGCCGCCACGATCGCCAGTGCGAGCTGCTCGTATCCGGTCAGCGCTGCGAAGGCAGCTGTGATTACGGATCGCCGACTGCTCAGAGGCACGCCCCATATCTGGATGAAGACCGCGTCGCCCAACAGTGGCAGCGATATCCAAAAGCTCACGGCGATCGCGATGAGCGCGGTCAGGGCGCAGACCGATGACACGATTAGTTTAAGGATGGCCAGCTGCGCGGTGCCGTACGCCTGAGTCGCCTCGAATGCGCTGACGTATGTGCGTCCTTGTTTCCGGCGAATGCCGAAGGCATTTCGCCCGAGTAAAAAGACCGTGAACAATGAGAGCGGCGTAAGGATCAGCGGAGGCAACGCTCGGGCGTAGAAGCATTCCCCGATCGGGCAGGACACATCAGGGTCCGCATTGATCGCAGCATCGATGGGCCCGCTGACCGCCGACACCAGCAGAATCACCATCGCGAGCGTCACGCCGATCGTCAGCACCGGCAATCCGTTGGACTTCAAGTCCAGCCACACTTGAGCCCGCGTCGCAGACGCGGTGGGACACGGGAAGCGGAAGAGGTCGATGAGCCACCCCCACGATCCGCTGTCTGGAGTCCGAGTGATGGCAGCCTGCGCATCGCCGCGACGCTGCCGCGCAACGCTGGCGACCGTGACGCCAAAACATACCAGGCCGATCAGCGCCATCACCGCGTAGTCGGTGAGCGGGTAGCCGACGCCTTTTGGAAAGGAGTCAAGACGAGATCCGATGGCATTCCCCCCGGCAAAGAGGGCAACCATGAATCCCAGCATCAGGACGACCATACTGTGGGTCGACCAGGCGATTGCCGTGAGGACCAAGGTAAGCGCCGCGATCCATGCCGCGGCAGGCACCAGCGAATACGGGTAGACGACGGTCGCTCTCAGTAGAAGTGCAGATACCAGGTATATGGCAAACGTCAAGAACGTGAGATACACCATCGGGAGGCCGACCATGACTGTCGTCCGGATCGGGCGCGAGTAATGTAGATAGAGCGGAAAGCCGAGTCGACCGCCGCTGAGCGCCGCAACAGACAACCACCCACCGAGGTGAGGCATGTATAGGAGGATCCTGCCGATCGATGCCGCGCTGTCTGTGATGTCGTTATACCGCTCCGCATTTTCGGAAGGCGCGAAGATAGCGGACACGATCAACGCGCCCAGTGGCACGACGACGCCCAAGGCCAGCTTCCAGGCGGCCTCGACGCGCGTCACCTGCCAGAGCTCCCACAGCATGGCCGCGATGGGTGAACGCATCTTCATGCCACTTCCATCGGCTGGCGGCTGCGGCCGGAGCGCGCCAGAAAGATTTCTTCGAGCGTGGCGTCGCGCGATTCGAAGACCTCACCGCCGAGCGCAACGACCGAAATGTGGAAACGCTCGAGGGACCCGCTGTGGACGACGCTCCACGTGCGGCCTCCACCTTCCATGGCCAGCGCGGTCTCGAGGGACGGCGGTTGATCGAAGTGCTCGACAAACCGCACACGGCTTCGCTGGTAGCCGCGGCGCACGTCGTCGAGTGCGCCGCTCAGCGTCACGCGCCCGTGGTGCATCAGCGTCACGTGATCCGACATCCGCTCCACCTCGTCGAGCAGATGCGACGAGAAGATCACCGTCCGCCCGTCATCGGCCACGGCGCGGACGATGGCGTCGAGGATGTCGCGGCGCACCATGGCGTCGAGGCCGGAGGAGGGCTCGTCCAGAATCAGCAGCTCTGGACGATGGGCGACGGCCGCGATCAGGCCGGCCTGGGCACGCATGCCCTTCGAGAGCTCTTTGACCTTCTTGGACGGATTCAGCGCGAACGACTCGAGCAGCTCGCGTGCATACGAGCCGTCCCACGTCGGATGGAAAGCGCGCGTGTAGTCCATCAGCTCGTCGACGCGCATCCACTCCGGCAGCTCGCGTTCCTCGGAGAGATAGCCGATGCGGCCCAGCACACCGACAGGGTCGCGCACCGGGTCGAGGCCGAACACGCGCACCGAGCCGGTTGTGGCTCGCAGCAGCCCGAGCAGATGCTTGAGGAGCGTCGTCTTGCCGGCGCCGTTGGCGCCCACGAGGCCGTAGACCTGGCCCGCGGTGGCGCGGAAGGACACTCCGCCGAGCGCGCGCTTGCTGCCGAACGATCGCGAGAGGTCGTTCACGTCGACTATCAGTCCCATGTTATTTCTCCACGTCCGCCGTTTTGGCGGTGGTCCGGGGATCCATGGCCGCTTTGCGTTCGCGGACCATACGGAGGATGTCGTCCGCGGTGAAGTTCAACTGGTGCGCCTCGGCGAGCAGGGCGTCGATGCGCTGCTCGATGATGCGGCGCCGTTCCCGAAGCGCCAGCTGCTGACGCCCTTCGGACACGAACGTGCCCGAGCCGCGGCGCTTGTGCACGACGCCCGAGCTCTCCAATTCGCCGTATGCCTTCACGATCGTGTTTGGCGTGACTTTCAATTGCAGCGCCAGCGTCCGGATGGGCGGAAGCTCCTCGCCGGGCAGGAGCAGCCCTGATGCCACTAGGTATTTGACCTGGTTGACGATCTGCCGATAGATCGGCACGCCATCAGTCACGTTGATGATGATGTCCATCGAAGAGATCTACTGTTCGGTGAAGTACAAGTGTATGGGTATACTGATACAATTATCGCGGGCCGTCAAGAGCTCGCTGACGTTCGTCGGTGCAAGCGTGGCTTTGCGTGGTCGGTGCGATCTGGATTCTTGTCGGTGCGAACACTCAAACGCGTGTCGGTGCGAACCCTCTTCGATCGTCGGTGCGATCACACCGTCGCTGGTCGCTGCGGCGGGCGATCGCTCGCATTGAGGGAGCGAATCCCTGTGGAGGCGACCGACAGACAGCGCCTGACCGCGCGAGAAGGCCCTGGGCATCCGCGAGGTTGAGCGCGGTGGCCTCGCAGTTCATGGCTCGGATCGCATTGGCGCGACCCGAGCGTCACGCGGTCGACGACGCCATCGCAGCGCGGTCCGGTCGCCGTAACGGGATTCGCGGACGCGATGCGAGCGAGCGACCGCGGTGCCGCTACCGTGTTGGCCGTCGGTGCGAACGCTGTAACGCCGGTCGGTGCGAGCCCCTTGGAAATAAGGAGCGCGGTCGAGCCGGACGGGTTCCCGGAGAGCGACCCTCTGATCTGGATCGAGGTTCTGGGCGCCTGGCTTGACTCGATGCCCCCCACAATTTATCATTCAACCATATGGTTGAATCAGCGACGGCACTGGACATGATCTTCAAGTCGTTCGCCGATTCCACCAGGCGGGACATCCTGAAGAGAGTCTGCAAGTCCGATCTCACCATCACCGAGATCGCAAGACCGTACGGCATGTCCTTCGCGGCGATTGCCAAGCACGTCGCCGTCCTCGAAAAGGGCCGCCTCATCTCCAAGCGCCGACGGGGTAAGGAGCAGGTCATCAGCGCGAACCCGGGGACGATGACGCTGGCTGCAGCTCACTTGCAAGGCTACGAGCGAGCCTGGAAGCAACGATATGACAAGCTCGAATCACTGTTGAGCACCAAAGGAGAGTAACGTGGCCACGTTGACATTAACGGTCCCTGAACAGTCACAGAACATCCAGGGAGTGGCGGTGATCAAGGCGCCTCTCGAGAAAGTGTTCGAGGCGCACACCAATGCTGACCTGTTCAAGCAATGGTTCGCCCGAGGTAACGACGCGACTATTCATAAGTTCGACGCCAGGAGCGGCGGCGCATGGCACCTGACGGAAAAATCGGCCGAGGGCGAGTACTCGTTTTGCGGCTCATATCACGAGGTCGCGAAGAACGAGCGGATCATCTGGACGTTCGAATTCCTGGGCTTGCCTGAGCGCGGCCATGTCGCCATCGAGCGCATGGACCTGGTCAGGATCGACGACAACACGACCGAGATCAGAACGTTGTCGACATACCAGACCGTCGCGGATCGTGACGGCATGGTCCAAAGCGGGATGGAAGCCGGCTGGAGGCAGGGCCTGGACGCCATGGAGAAGCTCCTCAACGAATGAGGAGTGGCTCGAAACTGGTCGCAGAGTCCGCCCTTGTCTTTGATCTGCGCCGGCCACGAGATGATCTCGCTCGATCGACAGGGTCACGTCACAGTGACGTCACGGTCCTCCGACGCGAGCCCCGCGCGCCCGTGCGTCACGTCGATTCCATCATACGATCGACGCCCTTCATCACTACTGCCGGTCAAGCCAGGGAATGGTCAGGCCGTTTCGCGTGCAGTCAACCGCGAGGGCGTGCGGGACGAACAGCTGCGCAAACCCAAGCTCCGGCGGACCGGCCACTACGGCTCGTCCATCTTCGTCGCGAGCGTTGGAACGAGAACTTCGACCCGAGTGCCGGCGCCTGGCTTGGAAATCACGTTCAATTGGCCATTCATGAGCCGGGCGCGTTCTCTCATGCTGATTAAGCCAAGGGAATCCGTACCGGCTACCGTCGTTGGGCAAAATCCCACGCCGTTGTCGGCAATGCAGAGGACGATCTGATCGTCGCTGCCCGCGAGCGACACCAATGCGTCGGCAGCCCCGCTATGCTTGACCGCGGTTCTCAGGGCTTCCTGCGCAATTCGATACAGGCCGAGCGCAACGTCGTCATCGATTGCGGTACCCGAATTCGCAAACCTGCAGTGCACGACGAGCTGCTGCATCCGCCCGACGTCGCTGCACAAACTACGAAGCGCCTGTTCGAAGCCGACTTGACGTATGAGAGCCGGGTGCAATTGGTGCGATAGGTGGTGCAACGTTGACGTGACATCCCTAAGTTGGGCCGAGAGGTCTACGATCTTGTCGCGTGCGTGTGGTTGATCACCCGACACGTGCTGGCGGAGCTCGTCAAATTCTATTGCGATCAGCATCAGCCGCTGACTGACGTCGTCGTGGAGTTCTCGGGATAGTCGACTGCGCTCCTGTTCGTGAGCGCTGAGCAATCGACTGCTGAGCTCGCGAAGTTCTCGCTCCGCGTTGTGCTGGGCAGTGACATCGACGAACACCCCAAATGTCTCGCTTCCCTTGTCGTGCCTGACGCTGCTCTTCACCCAGATCCACCGCTGGATGTGCTGAGCATCAACCATCCGGAATTCCAGCTCGCATGGCAAAGCCAGAGACGTGGTGCCGCTCATTGTCTGCCCGACGAGTTCGCGGTCGGCAGGGTGCACTCTCTCCAAGAACGCCTCGAACGTCGCTGGGCAATCACGCTCGCTGCCGAATAGGCGTTGTGCGTCAGCCCACCACCTCATCTCGTCGGTGCGACGGTGCCACTCCCAAGCGCACGCCCTCGTCGTGTCCAGGGCGAGTGACAGCCATGCCTCGGTGCGTTGATCGTGCGCCAAATCAGCGGTGTTCATTGACGCAGCGCTGTCCGAATGGTTGAAACCAATTCCTGTACGGCGCAGTGCTTCGGCAAGAAAGCCGAAGCCCCGAGCTGAAGCGCTCGATCTCGGACAGACCTATCGTCAGCCGCCGTCAGCAGGATGACCTTAGTCTGGGGGTGCGCCGCTCTAATACACCGACAACACTCGAGCCCGCCGACGTTGGGCAGGTTCAGATCAAGGAGCACCACATCAGGTCGAAACCGCGTCACCGCGCTCATCACCTCGCCGCCGTCAGCCACTTGTCCAACGATGTCGAACGATGGCTTGAGTAACCGGCAAAATGCCACGACGAGCCCAGGGTAGTCGTCTACTAGCAGAATGCGCGGTCTGTGCGGCCAGTCAGATGCTATCGGCGATTCGGCGTCCGTTGGTCCGACGGCTACTTGGTCGTATGCCGGGTGGCACATGTGACCTCCCTGATGCGTGACATCTGATCTGCGTCTGGAGACGGGTATGTCGACTGCGGCCGCAAGGAGGTTTCATGACCCTTCGGTCGCATCGTTGCCCCTCGATCGAGATCTATTTGATCTTCACGACGTCGTCGGGCTTCCAGCTCTGGTCGTAGAACTCAACGCCGGTGCCGTACAACCGAAGCGCGACGAGAAAATGGCGTTTCGGCACGGTCTGAATGAACGCGGCATCCGCCACGCCGTCCGGCTGCTTCGGCCCGAACCAGATGTCGATGGATCCGTCCTTGTTCTTGGGCAGGTCGTAGTAGCCATTCGTCGATGGCAGCAACTGCTCGGTCTCGGGCATGGTGCCATCGGTGATGTTGTAGGCGGTCACGGCCCAGAACAAGCCGGCCGGCGGGTTCGGCGGCAGGTGGAGCTTGTACGTGTTCGAGCCGTTCAGGAACTCGCCCTTGCGGTCGCGTGTAGCGAACGGATACTTCGAGCCCGCGCCGATCGTGCGCATGACCATGGCCGACGCCGATGAATACGCGTACTGGTAGTACGCCGCCCGCTGATCGATATCGAGATATGTCTCCTGGAGGTTCTCGGAGGTCGCGCCGCTCCACGCATTCTCGTACTGGCGATCCCGGTAGTAGAGGTTCCGCCCGTCGGCTCGCCCGAGCTGACGCTGGGCCAGAATCATCCGTGGTGCGACCGTCACGGCCTTGTCGAGCGCCGCTTTCTGCGTCTTCGTGGGCTTGAACGGCTGGCCCTTGACGATGCCGATCGAGGCGAGCACGCCGCGCGATTCCGCGTTGATGGCCGACAGCGGTTCGTAGTCCACGAACTCCTTGAGTTTCGTCCAGTACGTGAAGTCGGTCGGATACATCATGTTGACGCGCTTGCCGCTCGCGTTCGGGAACGTCATCGGCTTCACGTCTTTCTCCAGTGCCCACAGCGGGTAGACGCGGGTCTGTTCCGCGTTCGCCACGGCCGGCGCGGGATCCGGCCGGCCCGCGCCCTTGGTCATGATGGTGCGGAAGAACAGGAGCACGTTGTAGGTCGACGACGTGAACGTGAAGTAGCCTTGCGGCACCTGGCCGTCGTAGTTCGGCGGCAGCAGCAGGTAGAGGCCTCCGCGTGCCCGGTCAGGCCCAACCAGCCCGACGTCGGTGAGCGTGCGCTGGAAGAAGTCGGTGAACATGCCGATCACGTTCGGCGGGGCGGCAATCACCAAGGGGCCGGTCTCCTTGAGATCCAGATAGCTCATCGAATAGATCACGTCGGCGTTCGGTGTTGGCACCCAGGTCCGGCTGTCCATCCGGTCTTTCCAGATCGGCAGCACGTTGTAGC
>JALDXQ010000256.1:0-9066 GCA_032156805.1 Acidobacteriota bacterium | reverse complement strand
ACGACGGCACCGAGCGAAGCGATGAGAACGGCAATCAATCGACGCATGGCGACCCTCGTATCGTAGTGACCACGTAGTATCCGGCCTCAGCCGGACCAGCAAAAGCCGCCCTAGGCTAGCCGAGGCATGGCGATTCCGGCAACTTGCCGGCCTTCCCCGGCCTGCGATACATTCCTCTTCGGCCCGCGAGGAGGGCTCTATGGCTAAGCCGGGACGAAACGAGCCGTGCCCATGCGGTAGCGGCAAGAAATATAAGAACTGTCACGAATCCAAGACGGCCAACGCCCGGACCTCTCAGATCCTGATGGTAGTGGTTGGAGCCGCCGTGATTGCGGCCATCGCCGCCGGAGTGGCCTCCTTTACCGGCGAGCAAAGCCGCTCCGGAACCCGGGTGTGGAGCGCCGAACACGGGCACTACCATGACGCCAACGGTGTGCAGGTCCCGTAGGCTCTCGGCTTACGGCTCTGGCCTCTCGGCCTAGCCCTTTTCTGTAAACCGTTCCGCCTGAATTCCCGTCGAAGCGTAGTGCGGGGACCCCGGACCGGAGTCTAGGGCCCGGAGCCTAGAGCCGCTGGGAGGTCCGATGTCGTCGTTGCTTCGGGATCTGCGACATGCCACGCGAACGCTACGCCAGGCGCCCGGATTCACCATCGTCGCCGTTCTGACGCTGGCCGTCGGCATCGGCGCCAACACTGCAATCTTCAGCTTCCTCGATGCCCTGCTCCTGAAGCCACTCCCCTACGAGGGAGCCGATCGCATCGTCCGCGTCATGGAAAAGCCGCCGCGGTTCGATCGCAACGTCATCTCGACGCTGAACTTCCTCGACTGGCAGAAGGACAACACGGTTTTCGACTTTCTGTCCGCTCAGACTGGTGATGCCGTGACGCTGACCGGCGGCACCGAGCCCGTGCAGTTGCGCGCCGGCCGCGTGTCCGCCGACTACTTCAAGGTCTTCCAGATTCAACCTGCACTCGGGCGGACCTTCCTCCCGGGCGAGGATCAACTCGGCAAGCATCGGGTCGCGGTCCTCAGCTATGCGTTCTGGGCAAGCCAATTCGGCTCCGACCCATCGATCGTCAACCAGACGGTGCTCCTCAACAACGAGCCACACACCATCGTCGGCGTCTTGCCGCGTGGCAGCGCGTTCGATCGCGCCGTGCCCCAGGTCTGGCGGCCGCTGGCGTTCGAACCCACCAATATGACGCGTGACTTCCACTGGCTGGTCTCGTTCGCCCGCCTCAAAGACGGAGTCACACTGGAACAGGCGCGAGCCGAGATGGATGCGATCGGCAAGCGGATCGAGCGTGATTTCCCTGACTCGAACAAGGGCTGGGGCGTTGTCGTCGAGCGCTACGGCGATATCCTTGTCGGCCCTGAAAACCGAACCATCGTCCTGCTGATGATCTCAGCCACAGGATTCGTCCTCCTGATCGGGTGCGCCAACCTCGCCAATCTCGCGCTGGCGCGCGGCGTGTCACGCGAGCGCGAAGTCATCGTGCGGGCGTCGCTCGGCGCCGGCCGCTGGGACCTGATTCGACAGTTCCTGACCGAGAATGTGCTTCTCTCGTTGTGTGGCGGACTGCTCGGTCTCGTGATCGGGTACGCGTTGATGAATGCAATCCAGCTGATGCTGCCGCCATTCGCCTTCGCCCGCGAAGTCGAGGTCACGATGGATGCGCGGGTCCTGCTGTTCGCCGCCGTCGTCTCGATCTTTACTGGCCTGCTCTTCGGCATGGCCCCGGCACTGCAGGCCACCAAGCCGGATCTCGCGGCATCGATGAAGGAAGAAGGACGTGGGTCGAGCGGAAGTGTCGGCCGCCGGCGGTTGCGCGACTCATTGATCGTCGCGGAAGTCGCGCTGGCTTTCGTGCTGCTCGTCGTCTCCGGGCTGATGATGCGCAGCTTCATGAGCCTGCTCAACGTCGATGCCGGCTTCGACTCGACCAACTTGCTGACGATGCGCCTGCCGACAGACGTGAAGCAGTACCCCGATCCCGAGCAGTTGAATCGCTACCTGCGCGAGGTCAAAGCAGCCGTCGAAGCGGTGCCAGGTGTGCGTGAGACGGCCTACAGCTGTGCGCCACCGATGCAGGGGACGTGCTACGGCATGCCGATGCAGGTTGCCGACCGGCCAAGGGTCGATGTCGCCAACCGTGACGGCGGGTTCTACAAGGTCGTCAGCGCGTCGTACTTTTCCACCCTGGGAATCAAGCCTCTGAAGGGGCGGCTGCTCTCCGACCGCGACACCAGCAACTCGCCGCCAGCGCTGGTGATGAACGACCGGCTCGCGAAGCGCTTCTTCCCGAATGAAGACCCGATCGGCAAACACATCCTGATTCAGCAAATCATTCCAGGCCAGACCGGACTGGGTCCTGATATCTCATGGGAAGTCGTCGGCGTCCTGGGCGACGAGAAGATTGGAGGCCCGACCGATGTCCAATCAGCCGGCGTCTACGTCTCCAACGAACAAAGCCCGGTGTATGGTCTGGTGATGACCGTGCGCGGCAGCGTGAATCCCATGACATTGCAGTCGCCGATCACCGCGGCAATTCGCGGCGTCAACAAGGATCAGGCGATCAGCGACATTCGCACGGTCGAGCAGATTCGCGATCAATCGATGGGCGGGCGTCGTCTCGTCGCCGTGCTGCTCGGGACGTTCGGGACGGTGGCGCTCGTGCTGGCGGGTCTCGGAATCTACGGCGTCATTTCCTACAACGTGGCTCAGAGGACGCGCGAGATCGGCATTCGGGCCGCCTTGGGAGCAACCCAACGAAGCCTCCTGCGACTGATCCTGGATCGGGGCGTACGCCTCACACTCATCGGGCTCGCCATCGGCGTAGCCGGGGCGATCGGTTTGACGCGGCTGCTGGCGAGTCTGCTCTTCGGCGTGGGCGCTCGCGATCCGATGACGATGATATCGGTTGGGGCGATCCTCGCCGCTGTCGCCGTCGTAGCGTCGTATGTGCCTGCGCGGCGCGCCATGAGAGTGGATCCCGTGGTGGCGCTGAGGTACGAGTAGAACGACGTAACGGGTGCCCTACCAACGCAGGAGCGCGTGAGCGCGTTCTTCGAGTACGGCCAACTGGCGCTCGAGGCCGAGCCGCGCGGACTCGAGGACATCGTCTCGCGAATCTTTCGTAACCTCGATGGGCTCGCCCACGACGAGCGCCACAGTGCTGAACGGCTTCGGAATCTGCGTTCGGTCCCAGCTTCGCACGCTCCAGTAAGACGACGCCTCGAGGTGAAAGGGCAACAGTGGATTTCCTGTCGCGGCAGCCAGCCATACCGCGCCGGGTTGCGCCACTCGTGCCGGACCGCGCGGGCCGTCGAGCGTGAAGCCGGCGGGCCGGCCCTTCTTCATGTCGCGTACCAGTTGCAGCATCGCCTTGCGCGCACCGCGAGTGGTTGACCCTCGCGCCGTTCCGTAGCCGAAGCGCTCGATGATGCGCGCGATCCACTCGCCGTCGAAATTCTCACTCGTGATGACGACGATCCCGCGGCGGCGGAAGTAGTAGGTGGCGGAAAGAATGCGGCCGTGCCAGAAGCCCATCACCGGCTGGCGGCCCGAGGCGACGATCGCGTCGAAATGATGGAGGCCTTCGACGCGCCAGCGGAGTGTGTGCCCGAGCGCGTTGATCAGTGGATAGCCGAGGCCGGCGATCGTGGCGACCTGAAGTCGCTTGACTCGCGACTCGCGCCAGGATTCGGTCGAGACGACTCCCTGGCCATCCAACGTCATCCACAGACTCCGACACACAGAGGCAGTGAGGCACTGAGATCTTCTTTAATCGTCCTCTGTGCCTCGGTGCCTCGGTGTGTCGTGATCATAGGTGTGTCAGCGATCACATGCCATTGTATTGAGGACCGTCACCGCCCTCAGGCGGAACCCACGTGATGACCTGATACGGGTCCATGATGTCGCACGTTTTGCAGTGGACGCAGTTGGACGCGTTGATCTGCAGGCGCACGGGCTGACCGGGCTCACGAATGATCTCGTAGACGTTGGCCGGGCAGAAGCGGACGCAGGGATGACCGTACTCTGGTCCGCAGACCGAGGAGCAGACTTCAGTGTGCACGAGAAGATGCGAGGGCTGATCCTCGTCGTGCGCGGTTCCGGAGTAATGGACGTTGGTCAGCTTGTCGAAAGTCAGCTTGCGATCGATAGTCGTGGCATTGCTCGTTCGTGAGACAGGTACGTCGAGCCCGTAGTACCACGCCAGCATCTTCATGCGCTCGTGGCCAGGCTTGCCGTGCAGGTTCTCGAACCACCGCCCACGCGTCGCGAGTGCGAGACCGGCAAATGCAACACCGGCAAACAGGCCATATCCGAATGCCTGATGTACGTTGCGCACCGGGTAGAGCTCCGCGCGCACCGGCCCTGCATTTATCTTGTCCTGGTAGCGCTCGAGACTGCTGGCTGACGTATCACCGTCACGAAGGGCATCGAACGCGGCCTCCGCCGCCAGCATGCCGGTCCGCATCGCGAGGTGGATGCCCTTGAGACGCATCGAATTGAGGAAGCCACCGGCGTCACCGGCAATCAGCCCCCCGTCCATGTAGGTCCGCGGGATCGTGTTCCAGCCCCCTTCCGGCATCGCTTTCGCACCGTAGCGAATCAGCGTGCCGCCCTTGAGCAACTCCGACACGTACGGATGCTGCTTGAAGCGGTTGAACGCCATGTGCGGGTCGAACAGCGGGTCGTGATAGTCGAGGCCGACAACGAAACCGAGCGAGATATGCCCCTTCGGCATCGCGTAGATGAAGCCGCCGCCAAACTGATCCTGTTGGAGAGGGTAGCCAAGCGAATGGATCACCGTGCCGGCTTCAACGCGCTCTGGTGGAACCTCCCAGAGCTCCTTGAGTCCGACGGCATACTGCTCCGGCTCTCGATCCTGTGACAGATCCAGCCTGCGTATCAATTCCTTCGTCAGGTTGCCGCGAACACCGTCGCAAAAAATCGTGACCTTTGCCTGGATCTCCACGCCCGGCTCGAACTCGGGCTTCTTCGATCCATCTTTCGCGATGCCCCGGTCTCCCGTTCTGACACCGACGACACGTGCGCCATCGAGCAGCACCTCACGCCCGGCGAACCCCGTGAACACATCGACGCCACCCTCGGCCTCGAGCTGTTCAGACAACCACCGCACGAACAGGTTCAGCGAGACGATGTAGTTGCCGTGGTTCTGCAGCGGAGGCGGGACGATGGGAAGCCTGAGCTTCGACTTCTGTGTCAGGAAGAAGACGTGATCGCGATGCACCGCCGTCGCAAGCGGCGCTCCCTTCGTCTCGAAGTCGGGAATCAGCTCACGCAGTGCCGAGGGATCGAGCACCGCGCCAGACAGCGTGTGTGCCCCGGCCTCGCGCGCCTTCTCGAGCAGCGCAATCGAGAGCGGCTCGCCGCCGCGCGCCTTCTGCAATTGCGAGAGACGAAGTGCAGCCGACAGCCCCGCGGGGCCGCCGCCAACGATCAGCACATCGACTTCGAGGGTCTCGCTCATGCCGTAAGTAGATCCGCAACAGCGTAGGCCGGGGTCCTGCTCCATCGACCCGGCGGGGTGACCGTGCGAGACCCGCCCTGCGGCACGGGCCTACAACGCCAGACCCGACCTACGATTTCTCCAGTTCAGTGACCAGTGCCGGAACGATCTCGAACAGGTCCCCCACGATACCGTAGTCGGCGACCTCAAAGATGGGAGCGTCGGCATCCTTGTTGATGGCGACGATCGTGCGCGCGCCCTTCATGCCAACGAGGTGCTGGATGGCGCCGGAGATCCCGAGGGCCACGTAGAGCTTCGGTGCCACGGTCTGCCCCGAGCTGCCGATCTGGCGATCCATCGGCAGCCACCCGCTGTCGCAGATCGGACGCGACGCCGCGATCTCGGCCGATATCGCCCTGGCCAGGCGCTCGGCGATCGCGATGTTCTCCTGCGACTTGATCCCGCGCCCGACAGCCACGATCCGCTCCGCCTGGCCCAGATCAACGGCCTGCTTCGCCTCCTTGAACGGCGCTTCAGGTGTCTGCCGGATCGCGGACGAATCGATGTCGACATTGAGAGCCGTCACCGCTGCGGCGTCGCCACGTTTCATGGCGTCCGCACGAAAGGCGCCGATCTGAATCGTGATGCAGCGCGGCCCGTCGCCCTCTGGACGAACTTCAGCGGAGAGCTTGCCCTGGAACATCGGCCGCGCGAAGGTGGCCGACACACCGGTGCCGTTGATCCCGGTCACGTCCGTGATCAGCGAGCCACCGATCCGAATCGCGGCCATCGGTGCAAAGTCGCGCGTCTGATAGGTATGCGGGAAGAGGACGTACGTCGGACGAGCGGCGGCGACGACCTGTTGAAGAGCGAGCGTGAATCCATCGGGTGTGTACGACGCAAGCGCCGCATGCTCGACGAGCAGGACTTCACTCACCGCCGTGGCCAGTTCCTGGGCGACGGCCGCGACGGATTGGCCGAGCACGACTGCTTTGACCGGCATGTCACCGGCAAGCTTCTGCGCCGCCGCGATCGTCTCGAGCGTTGCTCGATTCAAGGTCCCGTCGCGCTGTTCGGCAACAATGAGAATCACAGGGCTCGCGCCTCTTCGCGAAGACGCCGCACCAGCTCTTTGGCGGCCTCGGGCGTCGTGCCGGAGATCATCTGCGTCTGCTTGCTGCGCGTCGGCACCGCCAGTGCGACGATCGCCTGCGACGCGGTCAATCCGTCGGGCTTCGCCACCTTGCGTATCTCTTTCTTCTTGGCGGCCATGATGCCTTTCAAGGTCGCGTAGCGCAGCTGATTGATTCCACTCTGAATCGTCAGCAAGGCCGGCAGCGGCATGCTGATCCATTGGAACCAGCCGCCCTCGAGCTCGCGCTTGACGCGAACCCTGGCCGCCTGCCCTGAGCCTGTCGATGGTTCGACGTTGCTCACCATCGACCCTGAGCTCGCCGAATGGGTCGATGGGTCGACCTGCACGTCCATGATGATCGTCGAGTGCGGGATCTGCAGCCGCTCGGCGAGCATCACGCCGACCTGCGCGTGCCCCTGATCGTCGGACTGCAGTCCCGTGAGCACCAGATCGAACCGTTCGTCGGCCATCGCCGAGGCAAGTGCCGCCGACGTGACCGCGGCATCGGCGCTGGCCAGGCTGTCGTCTTCGACATGCAGCGCGCGGTCGGCCCCCCGCGCCAGCGCTTCTCGAATCACCTGCTGCACCCGCGCCGGCCCGGCCGCGCAGACGACCACTTCCCCGCTGTGCTTCTCACGCAGGCGCAACGCTTCTTCCAACGCGTACGCGTCGGGCTCGTTCAGCTCGTAGCTGGCATCCTGCTCGCGAATCCACGTCCCCGCGTCGTTCAAACGGGGATGCCACTCGCGGGTCGGGACTTGCTTGATGCAGACGGCTATTTTCATGGCGCTCGGCTCTCGGCTCTCGGCTCTTGGCCCTGAGTCCAGAGCCCAAGGTCCAGAGCCTTAGGGTTCGTACTTCCTGAACAACAAGCTCGCGTTCGTGCCGCCGAAGCCGAATGAATTGGACAACGCGTAGGTGATCGGCATCGGTCGCCCGGTGTGAGGCACGTAGTCGAGATCGCACTCGGGATCGGGGTTGTCGAGATTGATGGTCGGAGGAGCAACCTGATGATGGATGGCGAGGGCGGAGATGCCAGCCTCCAATCCGCCGGCTCCTCCAAGCAGGTGCCCGGTCATCGACTTGGTGGACGACACCGCCATCTTGTAGGCGTGATCGCCAAAGCATCTCTTGATGGCCATCGTCTCGAGGCGATCGTTGTAAGGCGTCGAGGTGCCGTGGGCGTTGATGTAGTCCACGGCATCCGGCTGGATCCCCGCCTTCCGGATTGCCATCTTCATCACACGCACCCCGCCGTCGCCATCTTCGGATGGCGCCGTGATGTGGTACGCGTCGGCGGAACTTCCGTAGCCGACCACCTCGGCGTAGATGTTCGCGCCCCGGCGGCGGGCGAACTCGAGTTCCTCGAGGATGACAATCCCCGCCCCCTCGCCGATGATGAAACCATCACGGGCCTTGTCGAAGGGCCGGCTCGCCTTGCTCGGGTTGTCGTTGCAGGTCGAGAGCGCTCGGAGCGCCGCGAATCCGCCCAGGCTCATTGGCGTAATCGCCGCCTCCGAGCCGCCGGCAATCATCGCCTCGGCGTCGCCGCGTTTGATGATCTCGAACGATTCGCCGATGGCGTGCGCGGACGCCGAACAGGCCGTGCACGTCGCCAGGTTCGGCCCCTTGGCCCCGAACCGGATCGAGACCTGGCCGGAGGCGAGGTTGATGATGGCCGACGGAATGAAGAACGGGGAGATCTTTCTGGGGCCGCCGGCCAGGAGCGCGCTGTGCTCGCGCTCGATGGTCTGGAAGCCGCCGATCCCCGAGCCGATGAACACGCCGATGTCAGGAGCGTTCGACTCTGTGATCGCAAGCCGCGAGTCGTCCATCGCGAACTGTGATGCCGCGATCGCGTACTGGATGAAGACGTCCATCTTCTTGACGTCTTTCTTCTCGATGTAGTCGAGCGGGTTGAATCCCCGTACCTCGGCTGCGATCTGTGCTGCGTACCCGGTGACATCGAACCTGGTAACCCGGTCGACGCCGCTCGTCCCGACAACGAGCGCCTTCCAGTTGGCGTCGGTGCCGATGCCAAGCGACGACACCAGACCGATGCCCGTGATAACGACCCGCCTGGTCACTCCCCCTCCTGGCTTCCGCCGCTACTTCTTGCTCTTCGCGTGCGCCTCGATGTAGTCGATCGCTTCCTTGACTCGGGTGATCTTCTCGGCGTCCTCATCGGGAATCTCGATCCCGAATTCCTCCTCGAACGCCATCACGAGCTCCACGGTATCGAGCGAGTCGGCTCCGAGGTCGTCGACAAACGACGCATCCGGCGTCACCTCTTCTTCGTCCACGCCGAGCTGCTCGACGATGATGCTCTTCACCTTGTCTGAAACCGCCATTCGATCCTCCGTTCGGTTGGAGACCAACCCGAGCTACATGTACATGCCGCCGTTGACGGCCAACACCTGACCTGTAATATACGCTGCCTCATCCGACGCGAG
>JALDXQ010000255.1:0-9105 GCA_032156805.1 Acidobacteriota bacterium | reverse complement strand
GGTGTCCTGGTGTTCGACAAGACGGGTCGCCAGATCGAGGAGATCCCGGTCCCCGACGAGGAGTGGACAGCGAACGTCAGTTTCTGCGGTCAGGACAGGCGGACGCTCTTCATCACGGCAAGTAAAGGGTTGTATCGGATCAGGACGCGCGTGAGGAGCGCCAACACGGCGAAGTGAGAAATCGAGGATGAAAGCCATTACCGTTGAATCGGCCAAATCGGTGGCGAGCAACTCGAGCTCCGCCACCATTCCCTGGCTAGTCCTTCGTGCCGAACTGGTCGGGACTGCGGTGCTGGTTTTTGTCGGCCTCTCGCTCGTGATTCTGATGTTCGGGGAAGGCAGTCCCATTCCAAGCGTCCTGCCGAGCGAAGGATGGCGCCGCTTGATCACCGGCTTCCTGTTCGGCACTACGGGTGCGTTGATCGCGCTCTCCCCGGTCGGGGCGCGGAGCGGCGCGCACATCAACCCCATCGTGACGTTGGCGTTCCGCTTGATGGGCAAGCTCGATCTGCGGACCTCCCTCGGTTATGTCGGAGCGCAGCTTGCTGGAGCCATTGTGGGGAGCGCGCCGCTCCTGGCTTGGGGCGCGATGGGGCGAAGCGTGGCGTTCGGCGCCACCGTTCCGGGCGAAGGCTACCGCGTCTGGGCTGTCCTTTCGGGGGAAGTCATTACGACGTTCGCTATGGTCACCCTGTTGAGCGTGTTCCTCGGCTTTCGCAGGATTCGTCCGTTCACTCCAGCGATCTTCCCGATCCTGTACGCCGTGATGGTGTACGCGGAGTCGCCGATCTCAGGCACGAGCACCAACCCGGCGCGCAGTCTTGGACCAGCGATCATCTCAGGACAATGGGACGGTTGGTGGATCTATTGGGTCGGGCCGGTGATCGGAAGCGTCGCGGCGTGCGTCGCGTGCAGTGCTCTCGCGAAACGGATCACCGTGGCGAAGCTGTATCACTTCGATAGCGATCGCGACAGGCTGTTTCGTAAGACGAGCCGCCCAAGCGCCTGACACGGTCTTATCCACTCATCACTTGTCCGTCGCTCGGCCTTCGCGTTCGTCGCGCAGGGCGTGTTGTCGATCCAGATTGTCTTCTGATGTGTGCGCGCGAGTTCTGGACTGCCCCTAAGGGCAGTAGTCAGCTCGGGCCGCCAACCGTAGAGTGTCCCTCATCGATGGCCAGCTCAGAACGCATCTCGTCCTGAAGGCCTACGTCTCGCAAGGCGTCCAAGCCTCCAATCGTAGCGTTCCCATTCTCGCCGAGGGAACTCGCGAAAAAGGGCGGACATAGGACACATCCGTTATGGAAATTCTCAGAACATTTCTCGAACAGCAGATCCTGTTCTCGATGTTTCTTGTCATCGGGTTGGGATACGCCGTTGGTCAGGTGAACATCCGAGGCTTCAACCTGGGCGTTGGTGCGGTGCTGTTCGTTGGTCTCGGCGTGGGCATGGTGGCGTCCAACGCGGCGCCCCCCGCGCTGCTTGGCTCTCTTGGACTTGTGATGTTTGTCTACGGGATTGGCATTCAATACGGCAAGCAATTCTTCGCCGGCCTGACCAGCCCGTTTGGCCTCAAGGTGAATGCACTGGCCCTGGTCTCACACTTTGTCGCCATCGGCGTGTGCTATGTGGCATACGCCGTCTTCTCGGTCACGCCGGCGCATGTCGCCGGCTTGTTTGCCGGCGCATTGACGAGCACGCCGACACTTCAAGCGGCCATAGGCGCGGTCGGCAACAATGACCCGGCGCTCGGCTACAGCGTGGCTTACCCGTTCGGCTTGATTGCTCCGATCCTCTGCATGTATTTCGCTAATGTCTTGCTGAAGCCGAAACTCCCGGCGGCCGCGAGCGCCGGTCTCGAACTCCAGGAAATAGTGGTGCGCAATGCGCAGGTGATTGGTCATCCCCTGTCGGAGCTCACCGCGGTCTTGCCAACCGGCGTGCAAATCATCGTCGTCCGCCAGTCCCATCAGAACCGCGTCCCCGCGCCTGACATCGTGCTCAATCACGGCGACGCGCTCGCACTGACTGGCGAGTCTATGGAAGCGCTTGAAAAGGCTCAGACGCTGATTGGGGAGTCGGCGACTGGCCGGATTGCGAACGACCGGCTGGATCTTGACTACTTCCGTTTCTTCGTTTCCAAGGGCACCGCAGTCGGCGTGAGGGTGGGCGACTTAAAGATGGCGGGCGTGTCCGAGTATTCCGTCATGCATGTGCGCCGCGGGGACGCGGACCTCCTGCCCCGACCCGACCTCATTCTCGAGTACGGCGACCGCGTGGGGCTGATGGCAAACCGCGAGGATCGCGATGCGGTGCGTGCCTATTTCGGCGATTCGATCAAAGGCACTGCCGAGTTCAGTTACGTCTCGCTGGGCGTGGGCATGGCGGTCGGCGTGCTTCTCGGCATTCTCCCGATCCCGGTGCCTGGTCTTGGAGTCACTGTGAGTCTCGGCGTCGCCGGTGGCCCGCTCGTGGTTGCGCTCATCCTCAGTCGTTTCGGGCGCACGGGAAACTGGGTGTGGACCATGCCAGTCTCCGCCAACGTCACTCTGCGCAACTTCGGCCTGACGATATTCCTTGCGCAGATCGGGATGGTTTCGGGGCCCAAATTCATCGCCACCGTTCAGCAGTTGGGACCGCTCTTTCTGGCATTGGGCGCGGCCATCATTCTCGCCCCGATGCTCGTGAATATGCTCGCGGGGCATTTCGTCCTCAAACTGCGATTCGATGATCTCCTCGGCGCCGCGGCGGGCGGGGTCGGCGGCAACCCGGCCATCCTGGCGTTCGGTTCCAAGCTCGTGCCGACCGATCGCACGGATATCACCTACGCGACCACGTTCCCGGCCGCGACCATTACGAAGATCGTCCTTGTCCAGGTGATGCTGGCGATGATGGGGAACCCGTGAGGACGAGTCGAGAGCTGACGTCGAAGGGACTGACTACTCATGACTCTAAATAGTGCGCTACAGATTTCCCTGGTGCTCTTCATGGTGGGCAACCTGCTCGATATGGGTCTCCTGCTTAAACTCCGGGAGGCCATTGCGGCCCTCCGGGACGTGCGCTTCGTGACGCTGTCCTTGCTGTGGGGCTTCATCCTGCTGCCGGGTCTGGCCTATCTCCTCACCGTGGTTGTCCCGCTGGACGCTCCGATTGCCATCGGGCTCGTTTTGCTTGCCATGGCGCCGTGCGCGCCGTTCCTCCCGCCTATGGTGGATAGGGCCGGCGGGGATAGGGGCTACACCGCGGCGTTCATGCTGCTGGCATCGGTGGCCACGGTGGTCTACATGCCTTTAGCGGTTCCGGTGCTCATCAAGGGGTTCTCCGCCGGCGCCTGGACGATCGCGAAGCCGCTGCTGTTTTTCTTGCTCGTGCCCTTGGCGATCGGGATCGCCATCCAATTCCTCTCGGCATCCGCCGCGTCTAGGCTCCAACCAATCGTCAAGAAGGTGACGGGGATCGACACGCTCGTGATGCTGGGTCTGTGTGTCGTGATTTACGGCGAGGCGTTTATCGGGCTGGCCGGAAGCTTTGCCATCGGGGTGCAGATTCTATTCTTCTCAGTAGCGGCCGTCGGTCCGTATGTGCTCGGTTTCAGGCAGCCCCGAGGTCAAAAGATCGTGTTGTCGCTCGGTATGTGCACGCGCAATGTCGGCGCCGCGCTGGCGCCGTTGTTCGCCGTACCCGATGTGGATCAGCGCGCGATCGTGATGGTCTCATTCGGGGTCCTGATGCAGGCCGCTTTCTCGTTCGCCGCGGCGAGTTATTTCGGGCGCCACGCCACGATCGCCGAACCGCGCGCAGCGTCGGCACTATGAATGCCGGCGGCATGAGCGTCAACACGTACCACGCCAGCTTCCCGTACTACTTCGGCGAGGGTGATATGAAGATCTGTACTGAAGCTGCTACCTCGTCGGCAACGACTGCCGTCCGTTCTCGAACGAGTACGCTGCACACGCCACGACGTTGCTTGCGGCAATCGGATCGAGGCGTCCGGTACCCGGCAGGCGCTGCCGGCTCAGGCTCGTAGGTTCAAGCGTGCCTACACCATCAAAACCTGTCGACACCGCGACGCGGCTCGCCGCGGATCGCACGTGGCTCGCGGACGAGCGCACGCTGATGGCGTGGATCCGCACTGCGACCTCGCTCGTCTCGTTCGGTTTCACGATCTACAAATTCTTCGAGTTCGAGGCGGGCCAAGGCGTTCGCGAACACCGGCTGCTCAGCCCTCGCGTCTTCGGCATGATCATGATCGGCACCGGCCTGGCTGCGCTCCTGCTCGGCGCACTCGATCAACGCCGGAGCGCCAGGCTGCTGCACGAAGAGTTCGGCGTCGCACGCCGCTCGACTGCGATCGTCGTTGCTGCGATCGTGAGTGTGCTGGGGCTGCTGGCGTTGAGCTCGGCGCTGCTCGGGGAATAGCGTCGACGTGAACAACTGCGTGCGGATCGCGGTGTGTCGACGGTGCCGCGGGTGGCAAACACCGCGCTCATTGCGCAGACGCGGCAGCCGCCGCCTCCGGCGGATTGCGGGAAGACAGCACCGGCGCAGGCCGTCCCGAACCTCCAACCAGCTACTGTCCCTCCGCTTCATTCTCTTCGCGGGATGGTTCGCCGCCGCGTTGGTCGATCATTCGGAACGTCCTGCGCTTGGTCGAGTAAGCGATCACCGTCCTGCTTTGCGTGTGATGTCGGTCAGCGTGATGAGTTGTTCGTTGTAATCGTCAAGCAACACACCGCCGTTGCCATCGGGACGCACGCGGGCAGCCGTCGCGATCGTGCCCTTGGCCTGTCCTTTGGCATCCAACTGAATCTGGACGACGGCCACTTCGTATCCCGCTCGCGGTTTCGAGGTCTCTCGCCCACCACCGAGGAAGAACACGGGTCTGTCAGTCACAACGACAATCGTGCGGCCGCCACCTTCGACCCTCTCGCGTGCATATCGGATCGCGTACGGTTGGCCTCCTGCGAGCACGAGTTGACCAACCTCGGGCGCGTTCCGAATCGTCGTGACGAACCGCGGGTAACCACCCAGGCGGAGCGCCTCCTCGACGGTCTTGCGATCGAAGTCCGGCGTATAGCGATCCAGGCGAACTTCAAGCGTGCCAGACACGGCGCCAGTAGCATTCTTCGCCTGCGCAGACGCGCTGAAGATCTCTGGAGCGTTCGTCGTCGGTGGGGCCACCTGTGCGGCGACCCCGACGGGGGCGCCAAGCAACAGGGCAGTCAGCAGGATTCTTGTTCGGCGCACGGTTCCTCCTTCTCGGTCTATTGACTTCTCTTCCATCGGCCGATCGACAGCGGCGCGCCGCTGTCGTCACGCGTCGTCAGCGTGAGCACGTCACCCATCACCTCCCAGTGCCGCGGCCGATTCGGGGCCAGAGGACCTCCACCGGTCAGATTCGAGGAACGCTGGCCTTCGATGAAGTAGGTGAGCGTTTTATTCTGCAGATCGATCGCGGCCCGGCCGTCGGCGGAGATGACGCCGTCGCGCATCTCGATTCCGGCGGCACGCAGCAGATCCGCCGAGGCCTGGTCGGCTTTGATCTCCATGCGAAGGTTCCCGAAGTCGTCGTAGTTCAGTACTCCGGAACCCTTCAGCAGAATCGGCGACTTGCCCGGCGGACGCACTTCGAACGACTCGAGCACCCAGCGGCCCTCCAGGAACTTGCGTGCGTCACTGAGCGTCCCCTCGACCTTTCCCACAGGGAGAGGCCGTTGACGCGGCGCCGCCGCACAGCCGATCGCCACTACGAGCAACATCGAGAGCGCGCTGAGTGCCGCGATCCGTTTCCAACAATTGGTCATTCGCATGTTCATATCCTGCCTAGTACGTACGGATGTTGCCTTGACGTATGTCATGGTTTCTCGGCCGAGATGGCGCCCCGTCAGCATTGTAGTGTCGCGACGACCAGCTGCAGAGACACTGATGCTGTTTGCGCGGTGCCCTCGGCCTGATCGTCGACATGAACGGCGTCCATAGTCGCAGGTCCCGACGCTTCGAGACATCCACACCCGGCGATGCGTCAACTCGCACTGACTCGAGGAGGCTGCGGACGCTTGAGCCCGAGCCTGGCGAGCCGGGCCTCGAGTGTGGTGGGCCGAAGACCGAGTCGATTTGCTGCGCCATCCACACCACGGACGCGCCAGCCCGTGCTCTCGAGCACCGTGCGAACGTGCTCTCGCTCGACGTCCGCCAGCTTCGCGCTGTGCCTGGCCGAGGCGGTCGACGCGGGCATGGGAAACGTCAACTGGCGGCCCGTCTCCGTGATCATGGCCCGCTCGACGATGTTCCGGAGCTCGCGGATGTTGCCGGGCCACGAATAGTGCTGCAGCCTGGCCATGTCATCCTTGCTGATCGAGTCGATCTGCTTGCCAAACGCGGTCGCGAACTCTTGCACGAATCGCCACACCAGCAGCGGTATGTCGCCCGGGCGTTCGCGCAGCGGCGGCACGCGAATCGGGAACACGCAGAGGCGATAGTACAGATCTTCGCGGAAGGTTCCCGCCGCGATCAGCTGTTCGAGATCGCGATGGGTCGCGGCGATGATCCGCGTATCGACGCGAACCGGCCGCGGGCTCCCCAGCCGCTCGATCTGCCGCTCCTCGAGTACGCGGAGCAACTTGACCTGGACCTCGAGCGGCAAGTCGCCGATTTCGTCGAGAAAGATCGTCGACTGATCGGCCATTTCGAAGCGGCCGATCTGCCGCGCCAGCGCGCCGGTATAGGCACCTTTTTCGCGGCCGAACAGCTCGCTTTCGATCAGCGTCGCCGGAATCGCCGCGCAGTTCACGCGGACCATCGGACGCTTGCACTGAGCACTCAGTTCATGGATCTGGGTCGCCAACAGCTCCTTACCGGTGCCCGTCTCCCCGAGGAGCAGCACGGTCGAATTGGTAGGAGCGACCTGCCGTATCTGCTCCTTGACGCGGCACAATGCGGCGCTCTCGCCAATCACCACACTCGTGTCGGTGCGCTCCTTTCGCAGCTCGATATTCTCGACTTGCACCTTATCTTTCAGATGCGACACTTGGACCAGAGCCGCACGCAGCGATTCCTGTGCGTGGCAGCGGGCCAGCATCCCGGCAAAGGCATTGGCAACGAGCCGCAGACGGTCCACAGTGGGTGGCGGCCAGGACCGCTCCGTGCGGACGGCGGCGAATGCCAGAGCGCCGAGCGGTTGGCCCGCGACGCTGAGCGGAACGATCACGATTGATTTCGTGCCGAACCTGCGGTAGTTCTCGCGATCCCGGACGTCCGGCAGTTCGTCAACGCTGGAGAACTGGACGAGTTCCCCCGCCTGGATCCTCGCGAGAGTCCACGGGAAGAACTCGCGGGTCGAGACCCGGGCCACTGGCGGAAACCCTGCTCCGGAGCGGGACTCAAGTGAGGTCCACTCATGGCTGTGGACCAGATCACGGTCTTCGACAACCGACAACGTGCATCGATCCAGATCGAGTGCGTCGACGATCCGTTGCTGCGCATCCCTGATGCCCGCGTCGAGCTGATCGGATGGCACATTGATGAAGGTGGCTGAGAGATCGGAGAGGAGCCGCTCGAATCGCCCCAGCGGCTGGTCGGGCGCCGATTCCGGTGCCCGCTCGACAGGCGGTCTCTCTGCCAGATCGACCATCGAAGCGCTCACCAGATCCTCCCGTTTGTGCCGACTGAATTGTGAGCCGACGGGACCGGGGATCCCGGAGCCGTCGGTTGCGGAGGCCGGACAAATCGCATCTGCGTTCATCGTGCGCGTCTGCGGTTGACCGGTGAACGAATGGCGTTGTGCGCGATATATCGGATCGCTCAGCCACCGTGATGGAGTGTGCGCGGTACTCATTGGAGTGACGGCACTATAGGCGGTCGGCGCGACCGCCGACCACTGCCCTTAGGGGAAGGTAAGTGCCGTATCCTCTAATTCATGGTGCCACTCGGAATTCGCGCGCGAGACCTGCTGCGCGACAGGTCGGTCAGCCAGACGCGGGTGTTGATTCGGTACAGCGAGAGATAACGCAGTGTTGCCTAAGAATGATCACTTTCGCTGGATGGCAGCTTTCTTGGCGACACGGAGGATCCAGCCCGCGCGTACAGCCCGTCGGTAGTGAGAATAAGGAACCTCGCGTTCACGAGAGCATCCAACAGGCGGGCGCATGTCGGGTGATCGAGGCACCAGAACCGCGCCGCCTGGGCGAAGGTCAGACGGAGCTCGGGCATCTCGACATACTCACTTCGAACACGTTGGAGCAAGTCGTCGATCACGATCGGGTCCCAACCTGCAACGTTCTGCTGTGATGTGATGCTGCGGAGTCGGGTGGTGTTCATCGAGGAGCACTCTAGTGAGGCGTGGACTCGCCGTCTACTGCCCATGAGGGAAGGTCGGCGCGGACGCCGTGAAGAGGCCCGCCTCGTCGGACAGCGACCGACGCCTCACGCTGGAGGCCACCAGAGTTTGCAAATAATGTTGGTCGTTGGCTGCGAGCCCCCGCAACCACTAGAGCGACACCAGCCAGCGTTGAAACGTTTCGTCCACTGGCTGTTGTCGTCAGCGTCTCTCCCAGATTTCCGAACACGCAAGAGCACGTCACCCGGCGAAATCACCGATCCTCGCGTACGAGATCGAAAGCGATCAAGCGGCCTTCCTGGCAATTCAAGCTCGCGGCGGCCTGAGCGGCAAGATGTACCCATGGGGCGACGAGTTCATGCCAGACAGCCACTGGATTCGAGCCGAGCGAGCCGAACGAAAGGAGCGCGTGCACAGTGGCGGGTCGTTCCTGTGTACCGACCAGTAATGTTCACGCTATATGGTCGGCACGCGCGGCAAAGGTGAGACTAGTACAGGTACGAATCACGTCGGCGTCCGTCTCGTGAAGGTGCCCTGACTTGCGACAATCGAGCCTCGTGCGCTCGGTCAGGAGATGATCGAGACGCTCTTGTCGTGATCGCTCAGCAAGCGGCCGCTGGTAGTGAACAATCAGTGAACAATTTGCTCCCGAACACCGGGCAACAGCGCGATCGCACCCGAGCTACAGGCATGAAGAATCAACAAGATAGAAGACCTACGCCATTCTGTTAACCGGAGGGTTGCTGGTTCGAGTCCAGCCCGAGGAGCCA
>JALDXQ010000254.1:0-9116 GCA_032156805.1 Acidobacteriota bacterium | reverse complement strand
GTCGAGGAATATGCATTTGCCGTGGGGGCGCTCGCGCACTACGCGAGCGACAACGCGGCGCATCCGATCGTGAACCACGCGCTGCCGATGATTTACCCGAAGCTGCGCGAGAAATTCAGCGGCGACGTGACCTTTGGAGAATCGCCCACGCGGCACGTGATGGCCGAATTCGCCTTCGACGTCGTGCAGGTCGCCCGTGGGCAGTTCAAGGCGGACGCATACCAGCGCCTGATCGGCTTCAAGGTCGCGCGGCCGCTCCTCGAGCGGGCGTTTCACGTGACCTACGGGCTCGAGCTGAAAGACGTCTTCGGCGACGTCGATCTCGCCATCGGCACGTATCGCCGCGCCGCGAGCCAAATCATTCCGGACGTCACGCGCATTGCCTGGCGGGAGAAGCGCAATGAAATCGCGTCAGTCACGCCGGACGTCACGGAGCGCAACTTCGTCTACACGATGACGCGTCAGGAATACGAGGAGGCGTTCGGCACCGGCTACCGCAAACCGAGCGTCCTGGTGCGCATGGTCGTTGCAATCTTCAAGGTACTTCCCAGGGTTGGTCCGTTGAAGCCGCTCGCGTTTCAGCCGCTGACACCTGAGACCGAGCGCATGTTCCTGGATGGCTACGAGGCATCGCTCGCGGAGTACAAGCTGTTGCTTCGCTCGCTGAGCGCGGGACGTCTGTCGCTGCGCGACATGGATCTGGACACAGGCAGAAGGCCAGCGCATGGGCACAACTCGCTGGGTGACGAAACCTACGCAGACTTGATCAAAAAACTGGAAAAGACGAAATACGCGGGTGCGTCACCTGGGCTACGCGGCGCCCTGGGCGAGCATTACGCGGCCGCGCGCCGTGCGACGCGTAGTACCTCCACGAGGGGAGGCACTACGCCGCTCGGCGAACGTCCTACTTCTTCTCGGTGATCGAGATCGGGGTATTCAGCGTGAACCGCAGCTCGGTCTCGGGCGCGAGCTCCGCCGCATCGCCACGCGTTGCCAGTGACGCCGCAGCGCCGGTGCCGCCACCGACCGCCGCTCCGATCGCCGCGCCACTGCCGCCGCCTGCGATGGCACCAATCGCCGCCCCGACGCCAGCGCCGATGGCGGTTCGCTTGGCGTCCTTGCCTTTGGTCGACTTCGCTTCCTGGATGAACGTGTCGGTGTCGAGTTCTATCGTCCTGCCATCAGACAGCGTCAATCTCCGAAGGGCGAGCGTCATGGAGGCGACTCCCTTCACGCGTCCACCGGGATCGGAATCGACGATGACGCCCTCGACGCGAGAGCCCTGCTTGGCGATGACCCAGTCACCATCCACGATCGCCTTGGCAAGAACCGCGCTGAATGGCTCGCCAGACTTGTTCGATTTGGTGGAGATCGTCGCCGTGGTGAACACCGCGATCGCTGTGCCCTGCCGGAGCGTGAACGTCCGCGGCGGCGGAGGAGGTGCCGGCGCAGGAGCGGGAGCCGGAGCGGGCGCGGCAGCAACCGGAGGCGCAGGCGCAGCCGGACGGGCAGTCTGCGGGGGCTGCGCCGGGCGCGTACCGGCTGCAGGCGGCGGTGCGGGCTCAGGTGCCGGGGCAGCTTCCGGAACGGGTGCAGGTGGTGGGGCAGCGACTGGTGGCGCCGCGGCCTCGGTTGGCGGTGGTGGCTCAGATGCGCGGCCGCAGGCTGTCTGCAGCGCGCTGGTTCCGACGGTGGCGAGCACTGCAAGCCACAAGATCGTTCGTTTCGTCATGGCCGCTATCCTTTCCATATCTCAGAGAAGTCCCCTACATGATCAGTCAACTCCCGTGCCATGACACGCAAAATCCCTAGGCGGCGTCTGCGCGACAAAAGTGGCGCGCGGCCCGCGCGGGGTGGTGGGTACCACGCCTCAGCACGCTGAACGCCATTTAGGTTGAGGCCCCGAGGAATGAATCCGGCGAGTCTCCGATGACCGGACGATCGTGGAAAGCGGGGCCACGTCCAGGGCCAGCAACTGACTGACCAAGCCTCGCCCCTCACTTTCGACCAATCTCACCAGCTCGGCGACAGAGCGCACGTCGAGCTTGGACATGACACAGCCACGTTGCACCTTGACGGTCTTCTCCGCTGTGCCGAGTTCCCCGGCGATCTCCCTGTTCGACAACCCGCGGATGAGACCGGCAGCGACCTGGCGTTCGCGGAACGTCAATCGCTGCACCCGTTCGACGAAGACTTCATGGAGACGACGCATGACCTCGCTGCGCGTGCTTCGTTCCAGACCCAGTGTGACCGCGGCCACCAACTGCTGCGTGTCCACGGGCTTGGTCAGAAAGTCGACCGCCCCACCCTTCATTGCTTTGACGACTGTCGGCACGTCCCCGCCGGCCGTCACGAAGACGATCGACAACGCGCTGCCGCCAAGCTGTTTCTGCAGTTCCAGTCCCGACAGGCCTGGGAGGTAGTGATCGACGATCACGCACGCGGGCCCGGTGGGGCGCCGCTCGAGGAAAGATTCTGCGGAACCAAACGCGCAGACCGCGAACCCCGACGCGGTCAGATGCTGCGCCAGCGCCCCGCGCGCGCCATCGTCATGATCCACGATGAAGACGCTGCCAGTCACCACCATGGAATGGAACGTCGGCCGACGAGGTTTGGTACATGGCCCGAGCTGGTAAGCGCTCTCGACCTCGACCATTTCGAGGCATGGATGTCCAGCTCTTCAGACCGCGAGATGTCGTGACGATCGGCGTCTCACAGCGGCGCGGAAGACTCGGCTCAGTCGGATCTCGTCGAGAAAAACGCGTCGCGCGCTGCAACGCACTGGCGCACGTCTTGAACATCAAGGCCGCGTCGTGAACGGCCTTGTCGAGGACAGGGTCCGGATCAGCAGATGACGGGGTCGGCAAGCTTTCGATCAACCGCGGGCTCAAACCGGCGCGGCATCGGGAGATGAGCACCGGCGCGCGGCATTCCGATCGAGGTCGCCGACCCCGTCTCTCCGTACAGAGAATCTAGAACCGGCGTGGGACCGGAATGTGGAACTCCTCGATCAGGCCATCGCAGAAGATTTGCACGCCAATCGCCAGCAGGATGAAGGCCGACAGTCGCACGAGCACGATCGTGCCCGTGTCTCCGAGCTTGCTCAGCACCGCCGTCGCAAATCGATAACTGACGTAGATCGCGACCACGACGATCACGAGCCCGAGAGCTGTGCCAAGCACCGATGTGAGCGGCGTCGCTCCCTGCACGCGCGTCGTGGCACCGAGTGTCAGAGCCACGGACAGCGACCCTGGCCCGATCGTCAGCGGAAACGTCAACGGGAAGAAGCTCCGGCTTCTGATCTGCCGATCGTCGAGCGGGGTAATCGTCGGTGGAGCGGCGAGCCGGGAATCCGGGCTCGCCTCGGCCCGCAGCAGTTGCCATCCGGATGAGAGCAAGAGCAGTCCGCCAGCGATCTTGACGACCGCCAGCGACAAACCAAAGAACAGCAGGACGTAAGAGCCCACCAGCATGGCGGATACGAGCAGGATCAGCGAATCGATCGCAATTCGCCGAGCCATCGCGCGGCGCGTCGATTCGGACGCACCGGGTGTGGTGGAAAGGAAGATTGGCGCACCACCAATCGGGTTGATGATCGGCAGGAGTGCGGCGACGGTGAACGCAACCACGCGGACAAAGGTGGCAAGAACGTCGGCCATGAGCCCTGTGCTTATACACCTCTCAGGCCGGACCCTGCCACGGGATCGCGTCCAGTGGAAATCGATGTCGACAGGCTAGGTGTTGATCAAGCCGAGCCAGGTTGCATAGCGCACGAGGTCGGCGGTGTTCTTGAATCCGAGCACGCGCATGATCTCGTATTTGTGTGTCTCGACGGTGCGCGGAGACACCTGCAGAGCGCCGGCAATCTCGCGCATGCGGTATCCCTTGGCAATCAGCTGCAGGACCTGGCGCTGGCGCGGAGTCAGCTTGGCCAGGGGTTTCTCGGCAACCGGCAGGCCACCAATCCGTTCAGCCACCTGCGGGCTCACATATGTGCCGCCGCCCAGTACTTCCTGAATGGCGCTGACCAGTTCCTGACCGGCTGCGTGCTTCGACACGAAACCAACCGCGCCAGCCGAGATTGCTTCCTTCGCGACTCGCGGATCGGCGTACATCGTCAGGATGATGATCTTCGCCGTGACACCTCGAGCGCGCAGCTGCATGATCGCATCGAGCCCGCTCAGCCCTGGCATCGAGAGGTCGGCAATGATCAAATCGGGCTGCAGATCGACTGCAGCCTCAACGAGACTCGTCCCGTCGAGGACGGTACCGACCATCTGACAGTGGTCGGCGAGGAGGCGGTTCAATCCCTCGGCCACCATCATGTGATCGTCGGCGAGCAGGGTTCGAGGCGCCGCGGTCATGATGCTCGTTCCTGAAAAATCATTCAGCATTAACGCCGAGCCTCTTCGTTCCGAACATACGCCAAGGATTGTGATGCCGTTGCACGGTTTTGTAGTCGAGTCGACGCGATAGACCGGACCCTCGGTGCTGTAGAAGACCCCCTCCGAAATGCGGTTGTCAAGGCTGTTTCGTTCGCCCCCGGCCTCTCCACGGGGTCTCCACACGCCATCGAGAGACTCAGCCGAAGCACTATCCGTGCCTGAACCCTACGGGTGTGGCGACGTACGTGTGCAACGGCAAGGCTAGCGAGACCTCGAACTGAGGGGCATCCTGGAGCGAAGGAGAATCTCGTCAAGGACGACTTGCGGATCGTCGCGAAGGACCAGCCGCATGCCCTGCAGGATGAGGAACTCCCGTGACGACAGGAAGCCGTCGAGGGCTTCGCGGCTGTCCCATTCAGAAACAAGCGTCAGAAGCTGAGTGTCGCTTGCATCCGACATGAGGCGGCACGTCAGGCAACCGGGCCACGAGTGCATCCGGCGGACGAACCCGTCGATGGCGCTCAGAGCCTCCGCTCGCTTGTCCTCTTTCACGCGCATGTGCACCGTAGCTATATGCATCGGAGGAGGCTCCAGCCGACGTCCCAGGGTGAATGGCGGTGTTGCTGCTGCATTGACTGAAAAGGCAACCAGCATGCCCACTCGCTCCGGCAGGCCGGCCCGTTGAAGAGGGGCCATCTGTCGAACCAGCATGGGCCATTCCGGCAGGGAGTTCGCCGGTTGAGTGCCGCGGGCCGTTGCCCCTCGCGGGTTGGCCACGGCTCTCCACAGATCGCCGCGCTTGCCTGCGCCGGCGGCGGCGGAGGTGCGATAGGATCGACTCGCGCGGGCCCCGATTGCACATGGCCGCTGACAACCTGAATCTGATATCCGATCTTGGCATGCGGGTGCGGGAGCTGACGCTTCTTCACGACGTCACCCGCATCCTGCAGCGCGATGATCTCGCCTCTGTTTGCGACTGGCTGGGCGAGATCGCGCAGGCCATCCGGCGGTCCTGGCCATATCCCGGTGAGATCGACGTGCGCGCGGAACTCGGGACGTTCGAGGTCGCACACACCGGTCCTGTCGCCCATCCCGTGCGGCACCGCGCCGAGTTCGTCGTTGCCGACGGCCGCTCAGGCGCCATCGAGGTCGGCTATGCGCAGCATGACGCCGGCGCAGCGCATCCCTCGACACGGAGCGCACTGCTCGACGACCTCACCGAGATGTTCCGGATCGCCGTCGATCGACGGCTGGTCATGGCGGCTCTCCGCCAAAGCGAGCAGCGATACCGGAGCGTCGTGGAGCACCAAAGCGACCTGGTCTGCCGGTATTTGCCGGATACGACACTGACCTTCGTCAACGACGCGTACTGCCGGTTCTTTGGCAAGAGACGGGAGGACCTGATCGGACGCCGATTCATCGAGCTGATTCCGGACGCCGATCGACCGGCGGCTCTCCTGCATGTCGAGATGGTGCTGCAGGGAGGATCGCCCACCATCAATGAGCACAATGTGCTGCTGCCCGATGGCATCATGGGGCGGCAGCAGTGGATCGACCACGCGATCAGGTCCGCGAACGGACAGGTCGAAGAACTGCAAGGCATCGGACGGGACATCACGGATCGCTGGCGCGCCGAGGAAACGCTGCGCGACAAGGAAAACAGCCTGCACGAGGCCTATGTGCGAATCAGATCGCTGGCGCACCAACTCATGCTCGCGCAGGAAGCGGAACGAACGGAGATCGCCAGAGATCTGCATGACGATGTCAGCCAGCAGTTAGCGGCGCTGGGGATTGGCCTGAGCCTGATCGAGGGACGCGTACACGATGCGGAGTTCGTGCACGAGGAAGTCACCCGGTTGCGCGAGGTCGCGATCGGCCTGGCAGAGAAGGTCAGGCACGTCTCGCACGAACTTCACCCGGGTATCCTTCAACACTCGGGGCTGAAGTCGGCGATCGCGTCACATTGCGATACGACGGCCAGTCAGCATCAGTTCCTGCTGCAGTTCGATGCGCGCGGGAGCTTCAACGACGTGCCCGCTGATGTGGCGCTCTGCCTCTACCGCGCGGCACAGCAGGCATTGCGAAATGTGGCGATGCACGCCAATGCGAGCCAGGTATGGGTCTCGCTGGTTCGAGCGGACGACCGGATCGAGCTGACGATTGCCGACAACGGGCGGGGATTCGATACCTCAGGAGGCCGGACGCGAGGGCTGGGCCTGCTGAGCATCGAAGAGCGTGTTCACCTGGTCAACGGAGAGTTCTCAATCACCTCCCGCACCGGTGGAGGCTCGCGCCTCCACATCTCGGCGCCGACGTCCTGGGCCTGACCTACATCCCTCGCCTGATGCCCAGCTTGCGCAGGCGGCTCCGCAGCGTGCTTGGTTTCAGCCCGAGCAGTTCGGCGGCCCCTCGACGCCCCTCGATCCGCCACAGCGTCGTGCTCAACATGCGCTGGATGTGATTCCGTTCGACCTCTTCGAGCGTCGTTCCCGCTGATGTGACCGTTGGCTTGGCCGACGACACCGAGATGTCGTTGACTGAAATCACGCCATCGGGCGAAAGGATCATCGCGCGCTGAATGACGTTCTCGAGCTCGCGAATGTTGCCCGGCCAGTCGTACTGCTGGAGCGCCCGGGCGACCGCATCAGGAATCGGCTTCATCGGCTTGGGCATCGCGCGCGCAAACCGGTTCGCCAGATGCTGCGCGAGCGCGGGGATGTCCTCGCGCCGTTCGCGCAGCGACGGCAGCGTGATCGGAAAGACGTTGAGCCGATAGTACAAGTCGTCCCGGAAGCGATTCTGCCGCGCCTCTTCGGTCAGGTCGCGATTGGTTGCCGCGATCACACGCACATCGACGTCAACCGTGCGCGTGCTGCCCAGCCGTTCGAGCTGCCCTTCCTGCAGGACGCGCAGCAGCTTCGGCTGCAGTTCAATCGGCAGATCTCCAACCTCGTCGAGGAACAGCGTGCCGCGATGCGCGAGCTCGAAGCGACCGGCCTGGCTCGAATGCGCGCCCGTGAACGCGCCTCGTTCCCGCCCGAACAGCTCGCTCTCGACCAGCGTCGCCGGCAGCGCCGCGCAGTTGAGGGCGACGAATTTGCCAGACCCCCGCGCGCTTCGCCGGTGGATCGCGCGCGCCACCAGTTCCTTGCCCGTACCGGTCTCGCCAAGGAGGAGCACCGTCGCGTGCGTGGCGGCAACCTGCTCGAGCCGAAACATGACGTACCGCCAGGCCGCGCTCTCGCCGACGAGGGTCTCTTCAACCGGCGCGAGCCCCTGCCGATCGCCACCGGCATCGGCGCCGTTCGCCCCATTCGTGCCGTTCGCGGCACGGCGAGCCACGTCCTGACCCTGATAACCAGGAGCCGGACTGGGGAGAGCGGAGTCTCCTCCCTGATCCAGAACGCTTCGGATCGATTCGGCCAGCGTGATCAACGGCCGCATCGAGAGCACGTCCAGCTGACTATTCGACCGCTGCGAATAGAGCGCGATGGCCCCGCTCTCGAAGCGCTGGCGCCACAACGGAACGACGACCAGCGTTCGAATACCGAGCGCCCACAAGTGCAGATGATCGTCAGACGACAGCACGCTGCTGGTGCTGTGAGGCGGGCCCGAGATCAGAAGCATCTCGCACTGGCCGGTGACCCCCTGAACCCGCGGCCGCGCCAGAAATTCCGAGATGACGCGTCCGGAGGTGAGGGCACTTCCAACGGCGACGTTATGAGCTCTCTGCCCGGCAGGTGTGACGAAGAGCGCGCCGTCCAAGCCCAGCTCATCAACGAGTCGCAAGAGCACTTCTCTCAATCGATCGTCGAGTGTCTCTAGCGGGACATGGCTCACCCGAGCGCAGAGATCCTGCGCGAGCCGTTCGACATTGGGTAGGCGGTTATCGCGTCCAGGAAACGCTGAAACTCCCATGACCTACCCTCCCAGGTAATCGCAGGCAGCTGCGAACAATCGCTTCCGGCCCAGCGTTCACGCTGGGCGTTGGAGCCTCGAAGGCTAACGATTTACGTCAGTAAGGGCAATTGGCCGATGGGTCTACGTAGTTCTTCCGAGGATTGAAGGTTCTCAGGTCCGGGCGCGACCGGCGGGCGTGAGTGCAGGGAAATGGATGTGAACGCTGGTGCCAAGGTCGCTGCTTTCGATGTGCAACCATCCATGAAAGCTACGCACGATCATCGCGACGCTGGTGAGGCCGAACCCTGTGGCGCCCTCCTTCGTGCTGAAGAATGGATCGAAGGCGCGAATCCGCGCGTCGCCGAAGAGTCCATGGCCGGTGTCGCTCACGGTGAGACGAACGAAGCGCTGCATGCGCGCTGACGCTCCGACGTGCCGATCGACTGTCGTCGTGTGGACCGTGAACCTGCCTCCGTTGGGCATCGCCTCGCGGCTGTTCGTCGCCAGATTCAGGAAGACCCACTCCAGCTGCACCGCCTCCGCTTCCACCAGCGAGGCCATCGCCTCGAGTTGCAGCGTCGTGTGAATACCCGGCCCCAGAACGCGAGCAAAGATGCCTTCGAGCTGCGCGACGAGCTCGTTGATGTCGACGACAGACGGAAGATGAACCGGAGGCTTGCCGAGCGCCACCAGTTCTCGGCCGATGTGGAACGCGCTGTCAATTGCGCCGTCCAGTTCCGCGAACTCGCCATCGGGAGACTCGCCTGAGGCCAGCCGTTGTTTGAGCGATTCAAGCGACATCGACATCAGCCTTAACAACGCACGGAGATC
>JALDXQ010000253.1:0-9291 GCA_032156805.1 Acidobacteriota bacterium | reverse complement strand
AGGCATGATGATCAGCTAAGTGACGAGGTGGTGCGTGGAGCTGGCCGTTCAATTCGCGGTCATCCGCTTCAGGCTCTCGAGCCAGTTCTGGTGGACGACGATGCTGGTCGAGCGGGCGTGTTCACCGGCCTTCCCTTGAACAAAGCGCACGTCTGGTGCGCGTCCCACGCCCGCTAGCCCCCGCATGGGCGGGAAAGACGATCGAAAACTGGCACGGCTGTGCTGGGGGGAGGGGAGGGCCGCATCACGGGCATTCCGTCAACCGCACGCGCCGAACACCCCGTTAATCGTTCTTATCGTCTCGGCTTCCACGCCGCTCGCGTTCGTCGTCGCGTCGTCTTGAACGTCGGCCTGATCGGCATCGGCATCGCCCGTGACACGGTTCAATGGATCTCGTGCCCAGTCCAGCGGGCTGGGAGAATCACGCTGGATCAGCGTGTCGGCGGCGCGGTCCAGTTTGTCGGAGTGCGATTGGATCAGGCGCAGAACGGCGCGGTTACCGATCGTCTGCTGCAGGTTCTGCAACGCATGGATTTGCTGCGGAACTGTCGGCTGAAAATGTGGCTGATTTTCAGCCCAAGGGCGTGCGCCCTGAACATCGACGGCTCCTCGCCTCCGCTGAAGAGGCGACTCAAGCCGTTTTGTGGGCTCCGCCATCAGTAGCGGAGACTTTCGGCGCGGGTGCGAGAATTGCCGCAGTGCCGCTCATGCTAGTGCGAGAGGGGTCCGATTATATGCCTGTCCGTGCCCGGAAGGATGTTGGGAGTAGCCGCTGAAAAGCGAGATGGCTCAGTCGTGGCGGCATGACGTGCTGCGCTTACGCAACGACCCATCGAAAAGCGATCACTTCTGAAACCCACGTTGAGTAGGATCGCGAGACATGAGATCTGGGGTGCCGTTGCATCGCCGGCGTTCGTACGTCCACCGCCGTTGTCACCGGCCTCGGATCATTTGTAGCGACCAGGAGTGACGCCATGAGCACCACGATTGGGAACGGCGCGAGTGTCCTGTCCGACGAGCACGTCAACGTGCTGCGCGCGGCACTTCGCGGAGAACTGATCGCAAGCGATCACGCAGCGTACGAGGACTCTCGTCGCGTCTGGAACGGCAACATCGACCGACGTCCCGCACTTATTGCCCGTTGCACCGGTGTAGCCGACGTTCAAGCAGCGGTGAATTTTGCACGCACGCACGGTCTGGTGCTTTCCATTCGCGATGGCGGCCACAGTGCACCGGGATATGGCACCAACGATGGCGGCCTGGTCATCGATCTGTCGGGCATGAAGGGGATCCGCGTCGACCCGTCAGCGCGGACCGTTCGGGTCGATGGCGGAGTGATCTGGCGTGAACTCGATCACGAAACGCAGGCATTCGGACTTGCGACTACCGGAGGGACGGTCTCGAATACCGGAGTCGTTGGTCTCACGTTGGGTGGCGGGCTTGGATGGCTGATGGGAAAGTGCGGCCTGGCGGTCGACAATGTCGTCAACGCTGACCTAGTGACCGCCGACGGGCAGTTTTGTCAGACGAGCGCGCAAGACAATCCGGATCTCTTCTGGGCGTTGCGGGGCGGCGGCGGCAACTTCGGTGTGGTGACGTCCATCGAGTACCGTCTTCATGAAGTCTCCCAGGTGCTCGGCGGGATGATTCTGTTTCCGCTGGATCAGGCACGGGAGGTCCTGCAGTTCTATCGTTCCTTCTGCGGCACGTTGCCGGACGAGGCCGAACTCTTCGCGGCCTTGCTGACCGCGCCACAAGGCATGCCAGTCGTCGCCCTGCTGGTGGGCTACAACGGGCCTGTCGCCGATGGGGAGCGCACGTTTGCTCCAGTGCGCCGCCTTGGCCGGCCGCTCGCCGATCTGGTGGGGCCGATGCCGTACGCCGCGCGCCAGAGGATGCTCGACAATCCGAATGCGACGCACGGCCTGCAGCGCTATTGGCGGTCGGCGTTCACCGAGCATATTTCTGACGAATTGATCGATGCCGTCATCGACGCGGCCGGTTCGTTCAGTTCACCGCTCAGCGCGATCATCTTCTTCCACATGCATGGAGCGGCGACGCGCGTGCCCGCCGACAGCACGGCATTCGCGGCGAGGCGTGCGCAGTGGGATTTCGATCTGGTGGGCCAATGGACGGATCCATCAGACTCGGCCCGACAGATCGCGTGGGTCAAAGACGTATGGGCCAGGCTCGAGCCCCAGATGAAAGGCTCCGCATACGTCAATCATCTCGCCGCCGACGACCGACCCGAAAAGGTGCGCGCGTCGTTTGGGGAGAATTACGGCAGGCTCCAGCAGATCAAGCGCACCTACGATTCAACGAATCTGTTCCGTCTGAACGCGAACATCGCGCCGTAAGAAAGGCCGTCGCGTAGCTGGCGGAAGCGTGTTTCAGGCTATCATCGCCGCAATTTCGTCGCGACAGCGATGTATCGCTACGAGCGACTCATCAGCCCGAAGCTTGCAGCTCTGGACTCTTGACCTGCAGGTCATCGAGGCCGCTGCTGGCATCGCCGTCATCAACAAGATGAACCCTCCCGGATGTCCACGGCGTGCGGGTCGGCCGACAGACGCATCTTCGACAGAGGTGTATCTGGCTCGGGTCTCGAGTTGATCGACAACGCTGTGCTGGTGGGAGGGCAGGGCTGTGCTGGCGGGAGGGCCGCATAACGGGCATGCCGTCATCCTCGCGCGCCGAACACCCCGTTAATCGTTCTTATCGTCCGATTGCGCCGGACGCGTTCACCGTGCTGTCGATGTAGTCCACCGAACTGTCGCCGACTCCTTCCTGCTTCTCAACGAGTCGCGCGTTGCTCGATACCGGCTGTCATTCGATACCACAGACCGAGCAGCCGGATAGCGGTTCATCCAATCTGCCTTTCAGTCACCGGCGCAGCGACCCATATCGAGTTCGCGTTCGCGACGCTCTCGCGCTGCTAACCGAACGGCGATTTGTCGACCGCGCCAGCTCTCCGAGGTCCCGCAACAGGCCTGGCTCGCACGCTGATCCACGGGCAGCAGGAACGTGATCTGCAGTGCTATGCTGGCACAGAAGGACAATACAATGGCCCACGTTCAGGAGGATGCCCTCCTCGCGCGGATTACCATCAATCCCGAGATCTTCAGTGGCAAGCCGATCGTTCGTGGTCGCCGGCTGGCCGTCGAGCATGTGCTCGGTATGCTGGCTGCGGGAGACTCGATAGATGATCTCCTGAGGGAGTACCCGTGGCTCGAGCGCGATGACATTCAGGCTTGCCTCGTGTACGCGAAGCGGCTCGTGGGTCACGAGCGGGTCGAGCCTGCTGTTGAAAGCCCGGGTGAGTGAAGGTCCTGGTCGACACCTGCATGGCCGGCTCAGTGGCACCGGCACTCGCTGACGCCGGCCACGAAGTCGAGTGCGTCGGCGATTGGTCGTCGGACCCCGGCGACGCGGCAATTCTGGCCCACGCCCAGCGCGCAGGTCAGGTGGTTCTCACGCTCGATAAGGACTTTGGCGAACTGGCTGTCGTCAGAAGGCAGCCGCACTCCGGCATCGTGCGCGTGGTTGGATTCCGCGCGACCGAGCAACCGGCCGCGTGCCTGGCCGTTCTCGGTCGCTACGCCGACGAACTCGCTCGAGGCGCCCTGATCACTGCGGAGCCTGGCCGTACGCGCGTGCGCCCGAAGGACGCGTGAAAGAAGCTTGTTCGCGTCGTCGGCCGAGGCGGGAGTGGTCGTCGCCCACATTTGTGACGTGAACTGTGAGACAACCCCTCGCAAACTACCTGTTTCGACCGCGGTCTCGATCTCGGCGACGACGCCCTCTGCGCCGGATCGGTCAACCGCGAAGTTCACTACGACCGAGGCACCGGCTGCCGCCATCGCTTTCGCGATGCCAGCTCCAATGCCTTTAGCCGCGCCAGTAACGACGGCAACTTTGACAGTCAGGGAACGGGTCATTGGCGTCCCCTCTCTAAAACCCGATTCGGAGGTCAGCGATCTTGCCCTCGGCGACTCCGAATTCATGCTTCATCACGAGCGGATTGGGCAGCCCAGTCCGGTCGAATGTTCCGTCAATTCTGACTGTCACGACGGTTCGGCCCTGACGTTCACTCACGTCCAGGACGTCGAACTGCACCTCGGCCCCGAAGATGTCGGCGCTGGCCCAGGCAGTGATCGCGTCGATGCCGCGAAGCTCGCAGTCAACATCGACGACCACAGCGTCGGCAGTAAAGCTCGCCGAGAAGTCCTCCTGAGAGCCGCTGTTGACCGCGTTCACGTAGCGGGCGATTGGTCCTTCCAGGTTCTTGATCTGTTCACTCTGACGCATTGGTCCACCAACCTTCCTGAACCCTACTGTGCCTAACGTGATTCAATACGTCCAAGATATTGTTTCTATCAGACTAATCGCGGTAGGGTATCGAAATGGAATTGCGCCATCTCCGATACTTCGTCGCCGTCGGCGAAGAAGAACACTTCGGCCGCGCCGCGCAACGCCTGCGAGTGGCGCAGCCTGCCCTCTCGCGACAGATTCAAGATCTCGAACGGGAGATCGGTTTCAAGTTGTTCGATCGGCTCAGTCGGGGTGTGAAGATCAGTTCGGCCGGCAGATTGTTCCTTGATGAGGCGCGCCGAATTCTTCAACAACTGAACGAGGCTACTGAGCGCGCCCAACGTGTGGCGCGCGGCCAATCAGGAACGCTGCGGATCGGATTCACCGAGAATACGTCCTGGCGCGGCGTGGTCCCGGATTCCCTCCGCCTTTTTCGAGAGCACTATCACGACGCAGAACTGCAGCTGAACCCGCTGCCAAGCCTGCATCAGCTCGAGGCCGTTCGATCTGGCCGGCTGGATGCCGGGTTCATGCTCAACCCGCCGAAGCCTGACCGAGAGCTGAATCACCTGCCGGTCGCCGTGCATGGCCTTGCATTGGCCGCTCCTGCCGCGCATCCGCTCGGCAAGATCAAGAACCTGCGGCTCCGAGACATGGCAGATGCACGGTTCATCTGGTTCCCGAGACGTGAGAGCGCGCAGTTCTACGACCGCTTGATGTACGAATGTGTTCGGGGCGGGCTGAAGTCGCCCCGCATCGTTCAGGAAGCGCTGAACGAAGCGACGATCCTGACGCTCGTCGCCCAAGGCATGGGTGTCGGCTTCGTCGTCGAAACCGCCCGCTGGCGGTGTCCGGACGGCGTGGCGATACTAAGAGTCGTCGACCTCAAGCTGTCGTTGCCATTGGCCCTCGTCTGGAGAAAGGACAACCTGTCGCCGCTGCTCACCCGATTTGTGACCGACGTGGGGAGTCTCGTGAGGGAGAGGGCGACGGCGCGGCAGGATAGACCGTTGCAGAATCGTCGCCAGAAGAACAGCAGCCGACGCTCAGATTCAAGTTGATCCGGACGAGACGGATTCAGAACGAGCCACCATCAAGCGGCGCGCTGGACGCCGGTCGTCGTCGCAGAGTCGTTCGGTGGAGTTCGAATCCCTAGGTGAGGTGAGAGAATCGAGACAGGAACACACCGAAGGCCTCCTCGGCTGACGGATCACGCAGAACGTCAACGAGGACTTTGGTATCGCAGGTGAACTTCACGGCCCGTCAGCGCTCGTCGAAGAGGTCCTTCAACCCGCCAGATCGTTTGAGCGCCCGCCGGCCGTTGATCAGGCCATGGCGGAAAGCGATTTCGTCGAGCGCGGCGTCGATGGTTTCGGTCTCGGTCTCGGTCTTCAACACGCGCCGGGCCTCGTCGAGTGTCTTCTGGTCCATCAGCATGTTCTTGCGGACCCACGTCGATTCGCGCGCTGCGCGCACGTCTCGACGAGAGCGACGACGGCGTGTCCCCGAGGCTCTAGGCATGCTGACTCCAGTCTGTATGAAGTGGACCATTGAGCTGTATCAAGAACTGTGTTTATTCCGAGCGGAGTGGTAACACTTTCGGTCCGAACCCCGCTAATCGTTCTTATCGTCCTGGAGCGCCGTAGTCAGCGACTCACGAAGTCCCGCTCCGACGCAGGGCCGCGCCACCGGCGAAGGGCAGGCCTGATCGCGATTCAATCCGCAGTGCCTCGTTCCACTTCGCCATCCGCTCACTGCGAGCGAAGGAGCCGACCTTGAGCTGGCCGGCGTTCCAGCCCGTCGCGAGGTGCACGATGGTCACGTCTTCGGTCTCGCCCGAACGGGCAGACACGATCGTGTTGTAGCCGGCCTGCTTCGCCGCATCGAGGGCGGCCCGCGTCTCGGTGACGGTGCCCGCTTGATTCGGCTTCACCAGCACGCAATTGCAGGCACCCACGGACGCCGCATGCTTCACGCGTTCCGCGTTGGTCACGAGATAGTCGTCGCCGACGATCTGGACCTTGTCGCCCACGGCGCGCGTGAACGCGACGAGACCGCGCTCGTCGTCTTCCGCCAGCGGGTCTTCGATGGAAACGATCGGGTACTTGCCGATCCAGTGTATGAGCCGCTCGCACAGTGCATCCGAGTCGAGCTCCTGCTGCTCCAGCGCAAGGCGGTATCGGCCGTTGCCGCCGAACTGTGAGGCGGCGATGTCCAGCGCGATCGAAACATCATCGCCAGGCACAAGCTTCGCGCGCTCGATCGCGCGAACCAGCGCATCGAGTGCCTCCTCGTTGCGTGCGAAGGTCGGCCACCAGCCGCCCTCGTCGGCGACGCCCGCCAACGGCCCACGCTCGCCAATCAGCGCCCCCGCGCAACGATAGACCTCGGCCGTCATGTCCAACGCCTGCGAGAACGACGTCGCGCCCATGGCCACCACCATGAAGTCCTGTACGTCAACGCGCCGTCCGGCGTGCGCACCGCCACCGAAGATCTGGATCTGAGGCAAAGGCAGACTGGCGTTGCTTCCTTCGACGAGGTACTGCCACAGCGCAGCGTGCTGCCTGGCGGCTGCCGCATGCAGCACGGCTAGCGACGTCGCGATCAACGCGTTGCCACCGAGGCGCGACTTGTTCGACGTGCCGTCGAGGGCGATGAGCATCGCGTCGATGCCCGCCTGGTCAGTCGTATCGCGGCCAACAAGTGCCGGTGCGATCTCGCGCTCGATACCCGCAATAGCCTTGCGCACGTCGAGTCCCTGAGAGCGCTCCCCGCCATCGCGCAGTTCGACTGCCTCCCGCGTGCCGCGTGATGCGCCGGCCGGGGCGATGCCCAGGCCGCTCGTGCCGTCCTCGCAGACGACTTCAACCTCCACCGTCGGCCGCCCACGCGAGTCCCAGATGCGCCGTGCGATCACCTGCCTGATCGTCATGACCGCAGCTCCCTGCGCCAGATCACCGCGATCGCGTCGAGCGACGTCGGCGGGTCATGCAGCAGTGTGATCGCCAGAGCGCGCACGCGATCACGCGCCCGGCCGGCGAGATATTCCACCGGCGACCTCCCGTCCACGCGTGCGAGCGTGAGCCCCGGTAGCAGCGATGTCGTACGCGCGTCGAGCTCACCTTTCGGCTCCCAGTCGACATGTGCGAAGTACGCCCGCGTCATCGTGGAGAAGCACGTCATCAGCGGTTCCACATGCTGCGGCAGGTAGGCTGCCTTGAGAAGGAAGTGGTTCAGGCAGAACGCCACGTCAAAGGCCGGATCGCCGAACCAGGCGCACTCCGCGTCGATGAGCACCGGCCCGTGCGGCCCCACGAGGATGTTCTTCGGGCTCAGGTCCCCATGCACGAGGACGCGCCTCGTCTGAGCCGTGCGAGTGACCAGCATCAAAAGCCGCTCCGCGAGTTCGGGATGGTGGCGCGAGCTCTCAACGAGGTAGGGCTCCAACCGAATGGCGTGGAAGGTGTCGTCAGTCGCAAAGCGCGTGGCGATGTCTGACCGATCGGCGGTTGCAGCATGGATCCGGCCGAGCACGTCGCCGACGTGGTTCGCTGTCTGTGCATCAACGTCGCCCGCAAGCAATTGCGTCTTCCAGTTCCGAAACTCGGGCCCGAGAAACTCGATGACGAAGCTCTTGGTTTCGGTGTCCTGCCCGATCACGCGCGGCACGTGGCCGGGAACGATGTCGCCGACGGTGCGCAAGTAATCAATCTCCGAAAAGACACGTTCGACCGGAACCTTCCACTCCTGCGACACCTTGAGCTCGGGCAGCGCCTGCTTGACGCAATACGAGCCCGACCTCAGGTCAACCCGGTAGATGCCCGACGAGATGCCGCCTGCAAGTGGGACCGCACCCATTGCTTCATTCGCCTGTGCCAGGCCGAGAGACACAAAGATGCGTCGCACGGCGGCGGGATTGTGCGAGAGGTCCAGGTACGCCACGACACGATTCTTTCATTGATGCGCCAGAATACCGGAATGGATTCCAGGCTCCCCATCGCAGTCATGGGTGCCGGCGCGGTCGGCTGTTACTTTGGCGGCATGCTCGCGCGTGGCGGGCACGACGTGACGCTCATCGCACGCCCTCAGCACGTCGAGGCGATCGGTCGTGACGGGCTGCACCTGGACACCCAGACCTTCGATGAACATGTACGCCTCAAGGCGAGCATCGATCCCGCCGCCGTGAAGGGGGCGCAGCTCGTGCTGTTCGCGGTGAAGTCGGGCGATACCGATCGCGCCGGACACGACATCAAGCCGTACGTAGGCAAGGAAACAGTGGTTCTATGCGTGCAGAACGGGTGCGACAACGACCAGCGGCTGGGCGCCTTCCTCACAGAGCCTGAAGTCGCTGCGGCGGTCGTCTTCCTCGGCGCCGAAATGCGCGGGCCCGGCCACGTCAAGCACCATGGCAGTGGCAGGCTCGTGATCGACCCGATCCGCCACATCCCCAACCTGGCGCAGATCCTCGAAGCGGCATCGATTCCGACACAGGTCTCCGACAACGTGCGTGGCAACCTGTGGCTCAAGCTGATCGTGAACTGCGCATACAACGCCATTTCCGCGATCGCGCGCAAGCCGTACGGCGAGATCGTCCCCTCCGTCGGCGTCCGGGACGTGATGCGCGATGTCGTCGACGAAGGCCGGGCCGCCGCGACGGCCGAAGGGATTCACGTGCCCGGTGATGTGGATGCGACCGTGCGGGGAATCGTGGAGGCGATCCCGCGGCAGTACTCATCGACCGCGCAGGACATCTTGCGCGGCAAGCCAACCGAGATCGATTACCTGAACGGGCACGTCGTGAGGCGCGGCAAAGTGCTCGGCATCAAAACGCCGGTGAACCAGGCGCTATGGGCGATGGTGAAGCTGATCGAAGCGAAAGCTGAAAGGTGACGACCGGGCCACGGTCATGCCTCGCTCGGGTACTCCTAGACGTATGCCGACCCTCCTGCGGACGATCTGGCAACCACATCCGCAGCCGGC
>JALDXQ010000252.1:0-9298 GCA_032156805.1 Acidobacteriota bacterium | reverse complement strand
CCGTCCAATGGGCAAAATCCATCGACTGCCAGACGATCTCGCGAACCAGATCGCGGCCGGCGAAGTCGTCGAGCGCCCGGCGTCGGTGGTCAAGGAGCTGGTCGAGAACTCACTCGACGCCGGTGCGCGACGAGTCGCGATCACCGTGGAGTTCGGCGGCAAGAAGCTCATACGGGTCGAGGACGATGGCGAGGGGATGGAGCCGGAGGACGCGCGGCTGGCCATCGAACGGCATGCGACGAGCAAGATTCGCCGCTCAGACGATCTGGGACGCATTGCCACACTTGGATTCCGAGGAGAGGCGCTGCCCAGCATCGCATCGGTATCGCATTTCACTCTGCGCTCGCGCGCTCGCGGCTCTGCGTCCGGCACCGAGGTGCGCGTCAACGGCGGCGCCATCGCTTCCGTGATGGAAGCGGGGATGCCAGAGGGCACCTCGATCGAGGTTGCCGACGTGTTCTACAACCTCCCCGCCCGACGCAAGTTTCTGAAGTCGGACGGCGCCGAGTCCGCCCAGGTCTCTCGCATCGTGACTCAACTCGCCCTTTGCTATCCGGAGGTAGGGTTCACGCTGACGAGTTCGGGCCGAAAGGTGCTGCAGGTTCCCCCGGTTGCGACATTACGGGACCGCCTGTATCAGCTGTACGGCGATCGAACCGACCTTGTCGACGTCCGTCGCGAGACTGGTGACGTCAGCCTTGTTGGCTACATCGCGGCGCTGGCCGAGCAGGGGCCGACACGCGGACCGCAGAACGTCTTCATCAACCGGCGTATCGTCCGCGACCGGACCATCGCGCACGCCATCATCGACGCCTACAGCGTGGCGTCCATCAAGGAACGAAGCCCGGAGGTGCATCTCTTCATCGAGATACCACCCGATGCGGTCGACGTCAACGTGCACCCGACGAAGGCGGAAGTGCGCTTTCGCGATCAGTCCTTCATGCACGAGCTCGTGCGCCGGGCTCTTGGCGACGCCCTCGGACGCGGCCCGGTTCCCGAGCTGCAACTGAGCTCACCTCTTGGGGCGGGCTCGCAGGCGGCAACGCTGCCGCTGCCGCATGCCTACTCGGCGGTATTCCCGAGCCGTTGGACCGTCGGAGCTCCCATACCGACACGCGAAGCCTCCATCGCACCGACCAGCGGAAGTGGCATCGCACCGATAAGCGATAGTGAGATCGCACCGACAAGCGTCAGTGGGATCGCACCGACTCTGAAACCGCTCATGCCTCTGGGTCAGTTCCGGGATACGTTCATCATCGCCGTGGATGAGGACGGCATTGCCATCATCGACCAACACGTCGCGCACGAGCGCGTGCTCTTCGAGCGGATCACGGAACGGCTGACGAGCGGCCGGCTGGAGAGCCAGCGCTTGCTCGAGCCGATGCTGGTCGAGATGTCCGCGGCGTCCCGGCAGGCGCTCGTCGGTCATGTCGAGCAGCTCGAACGTCTCGGGTTCGAGATCGAGGAGTTCGGCGGCGACGCGCTGCGCATCGTCGCGTTTCCCGCGCTCCTGACGCGCGAGCACTGCGAGGTCGCTGTGCGTGCACTTGCCGAGGATCTCGAGGGACTGGATCGCGGGTCCAAGGTTGACGAGGCGCTGAAGCGAATCGCCGCGACGATGGCCTGCCATGCGGCAGTGAAAGCGAACTATCCGCTGACCGTGGAAAAGATGGCGCACATCCTGGAAGAGCTTCGACGTACGGCCTATTCGACCATCTGTCCGCACGGGCGCCCAGTGATGCTGAGACTGACGCGCCGCGAAGTCGAGAAGAACTTCCAGCGAATCTGAGTCATATAATCCGCAGCACGCCCGGAGGCGTTCATGAGCAGACCACGGCCGTCGCTCCACTGGATCGCGGTGCTGATCGTGCTGTCGTCGGCAGCATTGCCTGCCCAGCAACGTGCATCCACACCAGCAGTACGTCCGGCAGCGCCAGTCGGACTGCCGCCATTGTTCCTGCGTGAGGAGTGGCGCCAGCGCGATCGGCCATCGGATGCCGGGAAGGATTTCGTGCCCGAGGCCGGTGTCACGGCTGCAGCCGTCACGAACCCGGACCTCGAGCTGCGACTCTACGATCCGAACTCGAAGAGCGTCCCGACATTTCTGAAGCAGCCCCCGACCGGGTCGATTGCGCGTGACTGGACCGGACCGTCCTGTGTTCAACTGGCCGGCTACAACCAGAATCCACCGCCGGAGACAGTCGCTGCCGGTGCGCGGACGGATCCGCCGAACCTGTGGACCGGTGTCTGCCAGACCCCGGTCGCGGCAACGCTTCGCGACAAGAACAACTTCGTGGACCTGACCGGGATGGCGCGCATTCGCTGGGTGACCCGGGTCTCCGGGTTCCATGTCGTGCGACCGGTCGTCAAACTGGCCGATGGCACGTGGCTCGTGGGGAATTACGGAGAGGGAGCGTCGTCGAGCAACTCGACGCTGTTCCTCGAATCCGAGTTTGCGGTGGCCAACGTTCGCTGGCTGTCGCTCGACATCACCCGCGTGGTGACGAGAGGGCAGTCATTCGTGGAGAAACCAGATTTGAGTCGCGTTGACGAGATCGGGTTTGCCGATCTGCTGCCGGGGAGCGGCCATGGGTGGGGCGGGTTCGTCAACGTCGCGCGAATCGAGGTCTATGGCAGGCCCGTCAAGAGGTAGGATGAGAGTTTCCGCCCGAGGAGAGGTTATGCGACGACTGTTTGTGACGCTGTTGATCGGTTTAGTGTTCGCACTGCCGCTGTCCGCGGCGACGGTCGATGGCCTGAACATCAACTCATCGACGACAGGCACGGGGCCTGCGACGGTCATCTTCATCCACGGCTGGACTTGCGACTCATCGTCGTGGGTAGGCCAGGTGCCGGCGTTCGCGAAGAAGTATCGCGTGGTGACGCTCGATCTGCCCGGGCATGGGAAGAGCGGGTCACCGAAGGATGGCAAGCTCTCGATGGATTTGTTCGCGCGCGCCGTGGAAGCCGTACGCGCGGAGGCGAAGGCCGATCGAGTCGTCCTGGTCGGCCACAGCATGGGGGCTCCGGTCATTCGTCAGTACGCGAAGATGTATCCGCAGCATGTAGCCGGCCTCGTCGCTGTTGATGGCCCTCTCGATGTCCGCGGGTTCCCGCCGCCGGATTTCAAGCAGCCCCCGCCGATGGTCGGAGCGGAAGGCTTGAAAGCGCGCGAGAAGATGGTTCGCGGGATGTTCGTCCCGCAGACGGCCCCGGCGCTTCAGGAGCACATTCTCAAGATGATGCTCGGGACGTCGGAAGCCACGGCCAACGGCGCGATGGCGGCCGTCTTCGATCCCTCGGTCTCGAAGACAGACGTCATCAAGGCGCCCGCGCTGTCGGTGTACGCCGGCACGGCCAAGCCGCAGGATCCCACGGTCGCGAAAGAAGGGCTGCCGAACTATGAGGGGGCGCAGATCGCCGGCACCGGCCACTTCCTCATGATGGAGAAGCCGGACGAGTTCAACCGCGTGCTCACATCCTTCTTGGACAAGATCAAGTTCTGATCGCACGAAGGGGAGTCACGAAGCTCACGAAGCGCCTTTGGGTCCTGCGATGAGCATGTACACGGATAGTGCGCACTGGCCGGATCTGCCGCTGGCAGCGTGGCGGGACACGTTGGCCACGCTGCACCTGTGGACGCAGATCGTGGGGAAGGTGCGTCTGGTCCGGACGCCGTGGCTCAATCACTCCTGGCACACGACGCTCTACGTCACGTCGAGAGGGCTGGGCACGTCGCCGATTCCCTACGACCACAGGACGTTCGAGCTGGAGTTCGATTTCATCTCGCACCGGCTCGACATTCGCTCGAGTGACGGACGGAGCGACGAGATTCCGCTGCGGCCGCAGTCCGTCGCCGCCTTCCATACGCTGCTGATGGACGCGCTGCGGCGCCTCGATCTCGAGATCAGGATCAGCCGCAAGCCCTCGGAGCTCGCCGATCCGATCCCGTTCGCGGAAGACGAGATCCATCGGTCCTATGACGCCGAGGCCGTCAACCGTTTTTGGCGTGCGCTCGTGCAGGTCGATCGGGTGCTCAAGATTTTCAGGACGCGTTTCATCGGCAAGTCCAGCCCGGTGCACTTCTTCTGGGGGGCTGGCGATCTGGCTGTCACTCGCTTCTCGGGGCGGCGGGCGCCGCAACATCCGGGCGGTATTCCCAACCTGGCGGACTGGGTGACACGGGAGGCTTATTCACACGAAGTCAGCAGCTGCGGCTTCTGGCCAGGTGGCGCGATCGACTACCCGGCCTTCTACGCGTATGCCTATCCCGAACCGGCTGGCTTTGCCGACGCGCCCGTCGCGCCGGAAGGTGCGTTCTACAGTCGGGACTATCACGAGTTCATCCTGCCCTACGATCGCGTCGCGCGTGCGTCATCACCTGACGACACCCTGCTGGAGTTCCTGCAGTCCACCTACGTGGCTGCGGCAACGCTGGGTGCGTGGGATCGGGCGACGCTGGAGCAAGGGAACGAAGAACGAGGAACCCCAAACGCAAGACGTATTAGAAGCTGATACTGCCAGCGTCGGCCATCACGGCGCCTTTGTAAACTGGCAAGAACCAGCCCTGTTTCGTCGACTCGTCGAGGCTGCGCTCCACGCGACGCAGGTAGTCTTTCTTGTCCTTGTAGAGTTTTTTCAGCTCAGATTGTGAGAACGCGACCTCATAGCCGGCCAGCCCGCATAGCTGGTTCTGCGCCGCTTCGCCCCGAACGGCAACGAACGGATGGGCGTTGGCGATCGGCGGCACCGCGCCCTCGTTACGCACACCATACTTCTTGACCGGAACGTCGACGTAGACGTTTCTGATGCCGCCTCTTGCGTTGCCATGCTGGTCGAGTGCCATCACGGAGCCGTCGTTGGCGACGTTGCGATCGACCAGAATCCGATCGGCACGCGGAGGAGCCGTGCCTTTGTCCACCCATTGCCACAGGTGGTTCAGCGCAACAGACATGTACGCCGCGAGCGGGAACCTGCTGATGGGAAGTTTGCACGGGTTGGGGTAGTAGGCGGCAGCGTCGCGTGAATCGATGTGTGCCATCCCGGGGAACTCGTAGACACGGAACTGGTCACCTGGGTCATCACCATCCTGGCGTGCCGTGGCCGTGCCGCTCATTACCTCGGTCATCGTCGGCACCTGGATCATCGGGACATCGATCTGACGGACCGTCGCGCCGGTGCTCGTCGGCAGGAAGCCGTCGTAGATTGGCTTCAGGTCAGGAAGGCGGAGCACCATGTGCGCCGGCAGGTAGTTGATCAGCACGCCCGCTGAGGCCGACGTCCCCGCAAGCACCATCCGCCGCAGGGCGAACGTGGCGAGCGGGTTGTCCACCTGCTTCGACTTCATCAGTGCGCCGACCTGCGCGAGGATCTCCGGCGCCTGGCCCTGCCCGACGCGCAGGCTCTTGTAACGTTCGGCGTTGAACTCCGTGAACGGGACGTGGGTGCTCGTCAGGATGTCCAGGCTGATGTGGCCGGCTGACATCGAGTAGGTGTGGGTGAAGTGGAACATCCACGCGTTGCCACTCGGGTGCATCGACTCGGCGAGCACGAGGCCGCTGAACTTCGCGGCGTCAGCCGGACGCCGGATGACAATGCGGGTCGTGTAGGGCTGGCCGTTGGCGGTGCCCGAGACGAGGTACTCGTGCGCTTCGTACTTGAAATGCGCCATGTCGTCGCCGGGCTTCAGCTCCATCAGCGACTCGAACATCGGACCAGGGCCGGTGACTTCCGCGGAGATCGTCGGCAGCGGGCTCGCGACCGGCGACGCGGGCAGGTTGATTTCCGGGCCCGGGCCTCCACCTCGTCGGCCTTGTCCTCCTGCCTGTCCGGCCTGGCCACCACGCCCCTCGCGGGTCGGGATGGCGGTCTGGGCAGTGAGGGGCGCCAGGCTTGCTGTCACAACGATGAGAAGAACGACGATTCGAAGCATATGCACCTGTGACGTTGAACCCTGAACGATGAACCCTGAACCGTGAACCTACGTCAGTCTCTTGCCCTTCGACCTTGCTTGTACTGCTCCCATAACTCCAACCGCCGCTTGATCTCTTTCTCAAACCCGCGCTCTGTCGGTCGATAGTAGGTCTTGTCGGCCAGCGACGGCGGCAAGCAATCCATTCCCGTTACGGCGTCGGGATCGTCATGAGCGTACTGATAGCCCTTGCCGTAATCGAGCTGTTTCATGAGTTTGGTCGGCGCATTGCGCAGGTGCAGCGGCACCGGCTCGGCGGCCTGTGTGTGGGCATCGGCGGCTGCTGCGTTGTAGGCGGTGTAGACCGCGTTGCTCTTGGGCGCCGTCGCCAGGTAGATCGCCGCCTGCGCCAGGGCGGTATTGCCCTCGGGCATGCCGATGAAATGCGCGGCGTCCTTGGCCGCAACCGCGACCGTCAGGGCCTGAGGGTCGGCATTGCCGACGTCCTCGGAGGCAAAGCGAACCAGGCGACGCGCGATGTAGAGAGGGTCCTCTCCGGCTTCAAGCATGCGCGCGACCCAGTACACGGCCGCATCCGGATCGCTGTTGCGCATCGACTTGTGCAGCGCGGAGATCAGGTTGTAGTGCTCTTCGCCACCCTTGTCGTAGAGCAGTGCGCGACGTTGAATCGACTGCTCGAGCTGTGGCAAGTCGAGCTGCCGCACACACGTCTCGGGGTCCATGGGTGCGGAGGCGGCGGCGAACTCGAGCAGGTTCAGCGCCGATCGAGCGTCGCCGTTGGCGAAGCGCGCGATTGCCGAAATCGCCTCATCGGTCACTCGGATATCCGTGCCGCCGAGTCCGCGCTCGGGATCGTGAAGCGCGCGCCGCAGGATTGTCTCTGCGGCCTCGATCGTCAGTGGCTGCAGCACGAAGACCTTCGAGCGTGAGAGCAGCGCAGCGTTGACCTCGAACGAGGGATTCTCGGTCGTGGCGCCAATGAGGACGATGTCACCGGCCTCCACGCGGGGAAGAAAGGCATCCTGCTGCGCTTTGTTGAACCGGTGGATCTCGTCGACGAAGACGATCGTGCGGCGGCCGTTGCGTCGCCGCCGATCCTGCGCCGCCGCCATGACCTCCTTGATCTCCTTGATTCCTGCGAGCACGGCACTGAACGGCACGAACTGCGCCTCGGTCATGTCGGCGATGATGCGGGCCAGTGTCGTCTTGCCAGTGCCGGGAGGTCCCCAGAGGATAATCGACTGAAGCAGGTCGCGTTCGATCGCTTCACGAAGCGGCTTGCCGGAACCGAGGATCTCGTCCTGGCCGACGATCTCGTCGAGCGTTCGCGGGCGTACCCGCTCGGCGAGCGGCGTCCCGGCTGCCGGCCCGGGCTGGCGCACTTCGCGCGCCGCCCGCTCGTCGTCTTCGTCAGCGAATAGTGAACTCAACTCCGAACCCTGAACTCAGAACGAAGAACCCGGAACTCGAACTCCGAACACGAACCCTGAACGTGGAACCCTGAACCATGAACGGCAAGATTACAGCCTCTGTCTTCGCGCAGCGTACACGAGAACCGCACCGGCCGCGGCGACGTTCAAGGACTCCACATGCGCCGCCATCGGAATGGATACCAACGAGTCGCAGCTCTGCGTGACCTCGTCGGGCACGCCCGCTCCTTCACCGCCGAGTATCAGCGCCACTCTACCGCGCCAGTCGATGGTATCCGGGTCCTTACCGCCACGAGGCACTGCCGCTGCGGTACGAATGCCACCGCTTCTCAAGCAAGTCATCACGGATGCGGTCGTCATCCCGCCAACAACCGGCACACGCATCACGCTGCCCATGCTGCCGCGGACGGCCTTCCAGGAGAACGGATTTGCGGACGCACCGCAGACAAACATGCCGGTCATGCCACCCGCTTCGCCGGTTCGAATCAACGCCCCGACGTTGCCTGGATCCTGGACGTCGATGGCGACGAGGATCAACGTTTCTTCGACACCGCAAATCTCGCTGGCCGATGTCGGGCGGCGGTTCGCGATCGCGACGATCCCGGATGGGGACCGAACGGGGCTCACGGCCGCGAACACAGCATCGGGTGCCTGGATCACATCGACGCCGGATTTCTCGAGCCTCTCCGCCAACCGGGATTCTTCGTTGTCGGAGGCCAGCCTCGATGATGAGACCGCCGCAACCTCGAAGGTGTGGCCTGACTCCTGTGCGTCGCGGACCAAGTGAACGCCGTCGAGGAGGACGCGTGCACCTGTTGGATCGGCCGCATCAGCGAGCTGGCGGAAGCGCGTGACCAGCGGGTTCTGTCGGCTCGTAATGGATCGCATCAGGCGCCGACCCATTGTGCTACAGTCTGATTTCAAGGATGAAAGACAGGATTCTCAAGCGATTCAATGATGAAATCGCCGTACTCGAACGCGAGCTGAAGGTCGATCTGCCGAAGGAGATTCAGCGTGCTCGCGAGCTGGGCGACCTGCGCGAGAACGCCGAGTACAAGGCAGCGAAGGAGCGTCAGGACATCGTCAACGCGCGAATTGCCATGCTCAAGCGACGGGCTGGCGAGATTGCGATGATAAACCTCGACCGCATTCCGCACGACCGCGCCGGCTTTGGATCGACCGTCGAGCTCCGCGCGTCGACGGGAGAGAACGTCGTCTATCAGCTCGTGATGCCGGAAGAGGCAGATGTCGAGAAGGGACTGATTTCCACCTCCTCGCCGATCGGGCGTGCCATCCTCAACAAGGAAGAGGGTGATGAGATCGACGTCACCACACCGAGCGGTAAGCGAAGCTTTGAACTGGTGAAGCTGACGACCATCCATGATGAATGAGCGGGACACCGCGGCCCGACTGACGTGTAGGTAGCGTGCAGCCGTACTCTCCGTCGCGTCGCACCGCACTTGTTCTCACAGGCACCGGCGCTCACGGCGCCTACCATGCCGGTGTCCTGCGGGCGCTGCAGGAGGCCGGGGTCAAGATCGACCTGGTGGCCGGGCAGGGCGTTGGCGTTGGCGGCGCCGCGCTGGCAGCGATCGACGGCGCGGCCCGTCTCTGGGACAGCGAGGGAATCTGGCGTTCGCGCGAGGTCCGGCGGCTTTACGGCTGGCGCTGGCCCCTGCGCGCCGCGGCATGGCTGGGCGTCGTCCTGGGCGCGATTCTGCTCGCCCCAGTAGCCGTGCTGGTCGCGGGCTTCCTCGTCTATCTGCTCGGTTTCCTGCTCGAGATGCTGCAGCTGGAAACGGGCCGAAACCTCGTCTCGAGTTACTCCTCGTGGCTGCAGCTGGCATTTTCCGGCCCGGGGCTTCCGACATCCGTTCCTCGCCTCGCGGTTATTGCGTTGCTCGCGATCGTTGCCGTGCTGGCGATCGGAGGCGTG
>JALDXQ010000251.1:0-9329 GCA_032156805.1 Acidobacteriota bacterium | reverse complement strand
TCGAGCACGACCGCCTTCAGCACACGGCGCATGATCTTGCCGCTCCTCGTCTTTGGCAGCAGCGTCACGAAGTTGATCTCGCCCACGACGGCGACCGGCCCGAGCTCGCGGCGGACGCTGTCGAGCAACGCCTTCCGAAGATCGGACGACGGGCTGTAGCCATGTTTCAGCAAAACGAACGCGGTGATCACCTCGCCGCGCGTTTCGTCCGGTCGTCCGACGACGCCGCATTCGGCAACCGACGGGTGCGTGAGAAACGCACTCTCCACTTCGATCGTGCCGAGACGATGGGCGGCGATCTTAATCACTTCGTCGGCGCGCCCGGCGAACCAGTAGTAACCGTCTTCGTCGACGTGCGCTGAATCGCCCGAGTAGTACACGTTCGGGATCTTCTGCCAGTAGTCGGCCGCATACCGCTCCATCTCGCCCCACAATCGCGGCGTCATCCCGGGGAAGGGTCGCTTCAGCACCATGATGCCTTTCTCGTTCGGTGCGCACGGCGAGCCATCGAGGTTGACGATCGCGGCATCGATGCCCGGGAGCGGCGGACCTGATGACCCTGGTCTGATCGGCAGTAGCTCGATCCCGTAGGGGTTGCCGAACACCGGGCCGCCGGTCTCTGTCTGCCACATGTGATCGATGACGGGTGCCCTCCCGCCGAGTACTGTGTTCTGCAACCAGTCCCAGGCCAGCGGGTTGAGGACTTCTCCCGCGCAGACGACGCGCTCGAGCCGGCTGTGATCGACATCGCCGAGCGTGCCTTCACCGTACCGTCTGAGCAGGCGCACCGCGGTCGGAGAGGTGAAGATGCCGGTGACGCCGAGTTCCTCGACGGCCGCGCGCCAGTGCGCATCTGGCGTTGGATGATCGAGCGCCCCCTCGAATGCGACCGTGGTGCAGCCGGCGAGAAGCGGGGCATAGACCATGTAGCTGTGCCCGACGATCCAGCCGATATCGGACGTGGCCCACCACACGTCCGCTGGTTTCAGGCCGAAGCACCATCGACCCATGCTCGAGATGTGGACCTGGTAACCACCATGGGTGTGAACGGCAAGCTTGGGGCGCGCCGTCGTGCCGGAGGTCGCGAGGATGAACGACGCCTCGTTCGACTCCATCACGACATGCTCGCCAGCCGCGCCGCGCCCACGGGTCAGGAACTCCGTCCACCCGAGATCGCGTGGCGCCTGGAGCGGCGCACGTCGTGTGCCGCGCTCGAGCACGATGAGGCGCTCCACCGAGTCTCCGCACGCCTCGAGGGCATCATCCACGATCGGCTTGAGGTCGACCTCTTTGCCTTTGCGATACGTGACGTCTGCGGCGAAAACGAATCGCGAGCCGCTCGCGCTGATACGGCCTGCGAGCGCGGCTGCGCCGAAACCGGCGAAGACAACCGAATGAATCGCGCCGATCCGGACCGTGGCGAGCATCAACGCGATCGCCTCGGGCGAGGTCGGCATATAGATGGTCAACCGATCGCCTTTGCCGATGCCGAGTGCGCGGAGCGATGCTGCGATGGATTCGACCAACGCCAGCAACTCCGCGTAGCTGAACGTCTGACGATCACCGCGCTCGTTCATGTAGATGAGTGCGGGGTGACCGCCTCTTCCGGCGGCCACGTGTCGATCGAGCGCGTTGAACGCGAGGTTGGTTTCGCCGCCGATGAACCAGCGGAAGGTGGGGAAGGTCCATTCGAACGCGCGATCCCATCGTCGAAACCAGGGGAGAGCTTCAGCCGCCCGTGCCCAGAAGGCTTCCGGATCTGCGAGGCCTTCCTCGATCCACTTTCGAACGACCGGCGTCACGATGCTCACCACACCTCCCGGCGACTGGTCTCGCGGCCCGCTGCGGCAGCGAAAAGGAATCATAATCGCACCAATGCAGACATTCCGCGCCTTTCGCATCGTGAACGAGGACGGCAAGATTCGTGGGTCGGTTGTGACGGCGGCGCTCGATGAACTGAGTGCCGGTCCGGCTGCAGCCGGACGCGACGTCCAGGGCGAGGTCCTCATCAAGGCGTCGTACTCGAGCGTGAACTACAAGGACGCGCTGGCCGCGACGGGAACCGGCAAGATCCTGCGCCGCTTTCCGCTCATCGGTGGCATCGATGTCGCCGGCGTCGTGGCGTCGAGCACCGATTCACGGTTTCGAGATGGCGATCCGGTGCTCGTCACCGGTTACGACCTGGGTGTTGCGCAGGACGGTGGATATGCGGGCTACGTTCAAGTGCCTGGCGACTGGGTCGTGCCGCTGCCTGACGGGCTCACACCCTTCGACGCGATGGCGCTCGGCACCGCAGGCTTCACTGCGGGTCTGTCGTTGGTGCGGCTCGAACGGAATGGACTGCAGCCGGCACGCGGCAAGGTTGTTGTCACCGGCTCCACCGGCGGCGTCGGGAGCATCGCGGTCGCGGCTCTTGCGCGACTTGGATATCAGGTCACGGCGATTACGGGAAAAGACGATGCGCGAGAGTACCTGCAGCAACTGGGTGCGCGCGAGGTGCTCTCCCGCGCGACGCTCGAGATGGGCACGCGCCCGCTCGAGAAAGCGCGATGGGCAGGCGCCGTCGATGCCGTTGGTGGCGATATGCTGGCCTGGCTGACGCGCACAACTGACTACTGCGGCGGGATTGCGAGTACTGGATTGACCGGCGGTATCGAACTGCACACGACGGTGATGCCGTTCATCCTGCGAGGTGTGTCTCTCATTGGGATTGATTCAGTGACGTGCCCGATGGAGACCAGGACCCAAGTCTGGCGCCGCCTGGCGACTGACATGAAGCCGCCGGCCCTCCGTTCGATTGCGACCGAGATTCCGCTCGAAGGGCTGCCTGACGCTTTCGCCACATTGCTCGCCGGCAAGGCGCGAGGCCGCTTCGTTGTGAACCTTGGAACATGAACGAGGCTCGAGAGCCCAGAGCCCGCCTCAGTCCCGCATCCCGAGATCCGCGAGTACAGCCGAGACCTCGGTCTGATGGGCCTCCACGAACTGCACGTTGTGCGTGGGGGCACCATCCGGTACGCGCGGCAGCACTCCGGCTTTGATGAACCCATGAGCCAGGTGCGCTGCGACCAGCGCGATCGCGAACTTGGAGAACTCGCGCGATGTGAGCTTCGCCGTCTGAAGGGCCGCGGCCAGGCCTGCATGGTTCTCGAGTCGCGAGATGAGCCCGGCGGCCATCTCGGGCGCATCGCCCGACAGCACGACTTCCTTGGTAAAGAGCGGTGCATAGGTAAATGCCGAATCGCCACGGGTGATCTCGCCGATCTTCTGGCTGGCCTGCGTGAACTGGTTGAAGACTTCGGGTGTGAGTCGATAGTCGGCGAGGTCGTAGACGTCGATCGGTGCCTGCGCATGCGCAGCTTCCGGATACCACCCGGCGACGGCAACCGCGAGGATCAACGGCGCGATGCGTCGGGCCAAAGCGCTCATCGCCTTCATTCTGACAGGTCCCAGCCTTCCCCGGTAAAGCGCCTTCGGCAAGGCGAGCCATCAAGTATGCTGAATCGACAGGTCGCCATTCATGACCGCCCAGGATGGACGAGCTCGCACGTCACGTCAGCGTTACCTGCGCTTCGTTCAGGACTACAAGCAGGGCCGACTCGACGACCAGGTCGATGCAGCCAAAGGGCTGAAGCCCGCTGAGGAACCGGCACGCGTCGACGAGGGTTCGACCGGCAAGGCTGCGGGATGGCTCGCGGGCAAGCGGCGCGAGTACGTGCGCGAGTACCTGCGCTGGCTCTGGCCGCATCGCTACCGTGTGGCCGTCGTATTCGTGCTCGCGCTCATCGGCGCCGGCTTGCAGATGGTCGAGCCGCTGTTCATGCGGTACATCATCGACCGCGTGCTCCTCAACGCGGATCTGAGCGTGGCCGAACGCATCGGTCGCCTTCATCTGGCCGGGGCACTCTTTGTCGGCGTGGTCGTCCTCGCGCAACTCGTGAACGTGCTCAAGGACTACCGGCAGCGCCTGCTGAACACGCACGTGATGCTGTCACTCCGGCGCTCCCTGTTCGAGCGTTTGTTGCATCTTCCACTGCCACCTCTCTGGGACATGAAGACGGGCGGAATCCTGTCCCGGATTACGGGCGACGTGGATACGACGACGGGACTGCTGCAGATGGCGGTCGTGTCGCCATCGATCTCGCTCATCAGGCTGATCATTGCTGTCGTCGTGCTGACGACGTTGAACTGGCGCCTCGCGCTGACGGCTCTGGCGATCATTCCCGGCGTTGTGCTCATGAGTTTCGCTTCGGCGCGACGCGTCCGGCCGATTTACCGGTCGCTGCGCAAGAACGTCGAGGAGATCGATGGCCGCGTCGGCGAGACGTTTTCGGGCATTCGGGTGGTGCGCGCGTTCGGACGCGAGAAGCGTGAGCTCATGGAGTACATGCACGGCCGCCACACCGTGCTTCGCAAGGAGATGTTTGCAAAGCGTCGCGAGATGCTGATCTGGACGTCGTGGGGTCTGCTCCTCGGAGCGGTCAACGTGGTGATCGTCTGGTACGGCGGATATCTCAACGTCGTCGGTCGCGCCTCGGTCGGGGACATCATGGCGTTTCAGTGGTACACGTTCCTGCTGCTGACCCCGGTGTGGAACATCGTCAACTCGTTCTCGGAGCTGCAACGCTCGCTCGCCGCGATGGAGCGCGTCTTCGAGGTGCTGGCGATGGACTCGGACAAACCCGATCGGCCAGACGCGCGGGACGCGCCGAGGGTGGTGGACGAGATCCGGTTCGACGATGTGGAGTTCGAGTACCGGGAGGCGCGGCCGGTTGTTCGAGACTTCAGCGTCGTCGTGCCCGGTGGCTCTGTGGTTGCCCTCGTCGGACGCAGCGGCGCCGGGAAGACGACCGTGACCGATCTGGTGGCGCGCTTCCACGATCCCACTCGAGGACGGATTCTTCTCAACGGTGTTGACATTCGGGACTTTCGGTTACGCACGTATCGCGCGCTGCTCGCGATCGTGCAGCAGGACGTGTTTCTGTTCGACGGCTCGGTTCGCGACAACATCGCGTACGGCCGCCACGATGCCAGCGACGCGGAGATCGAGGAGGCCGCCCGGCGCGCCAACGCGCACGAGTTCATCGTCAAGCTGCCGGATCAATACGGGACGTTCGTGGGGGAGCGTGGCGTCAAGCTGTCGGGAGGACAGCAGCAGCGGCTGGCTATTGCCAGAGCCATCCTGGCTTCGCCGCAGATCCTCATCCTCGACGAAGCCACGAGCAACCTCGATACCGAGAGCGAGCAGCTGATCCAGGCCTCGATGGCCACGCTGCTTGCCGACCGGACGACCTTCGTCATCGCGCATCGGCTTTCGACGATCCGGCGGGCCGATCTGATCCTCTTGATGGAGGATGGGCGGATCATCGAGCGCGGCACGCACGAGGAGCTCATGCGGGCGCGCCGTACCTATTTCGACATGGTCCGGCGGCAGATGGAGTCACACGGCGAGGAGCCCGTTGTCGATTTCGAGCCGGCTCGTTCGACGATATGACAGGGACCGATGATTTCCTGGGGCCGCGGGTGTCTGTAGTACGTAACGTCCGGCTTCAGCCCGTATCGTAGGGTCCGGCCCGTAACGTAGTGTCCGGCTTCAGCCGGACCTGCAAGTATGTAGTGTCCGGCTTTAGCCGGGCTCGCAAGGAGCAGCGCATGAGCGGAGTTCGTGTATTGGTCGGCACGCGCAAAGGTGCGTTCACGCTGGAATCAGACGGCAAGCGCGAAAAATGGGAGGTCAATGGCCCGCATTTCGGCGGGTGGGAGATTTATCACCTCAAGGGATCACCTGCCGATCCGAACCGGCTGTATGCGTCCCAGACGAGCGGCTGGTTCGGGCAACTCATCCAGCGTTCGAAGGACGGAGGCAAGACCTGGGAACCCGTCGGGAACAAGTTTGCCTACGACGGCGTGCCCGGCACACACCAGTGGTATGACGGCACACCTCATCCCTGGGAATTCAAGCGCGTCTGGCATCTCGAGCCGTCGTTGACCGATCCCGACACCGTATACGCGGGTGTCGAGGACGCGGCGCTCTTCAAGACGACGGACGGCGGTCAGAATTGGGAAGAGCTGCCTGGATTGCGTGGTCACGGCACGGGGGCGAGCTGGTCGCCCGGCGCGGGCGGCCTCGGCCTGCACACGATTCTGCTCGACCCGACGAACCCCAAGCGGATGTTCATCGCCATCTCGGCGGCCGGTGCGTTTCGAACCGATGATGGCGGTGCGACGTGGAAGCCGATCAACAAAGGTCTTCACTCGCAGTACATCCCGGATCCCGACGCCGAGGTCGGACACTGCGTCCATCGCATCGCGATGCACAGGTCTCGTCCTGATGTCCTGTTCATGCAGAAGCACTGGGACGTGTTGCGCACCGACAATGCCGGCGAGTCGTGGCGCGAGATCAGTGGCAACCTTCCCACGGACTTTGGCTTTGTGATCGACGTCCACGCGCACGAGCCCGAGACGATCTACGTCGTGCCGATCAAGAGCGACTCCGAGCACTATCCGCCTGACGGGAAGCTGCGTGTCTATCGCAGTCGAAGCGGTGGCGAGGAGTGGGAAGCGCTCACCAACGGGCTCCCGCAACGCGACTGCTATGTCAACGTGTTGCGTGACGCGATGGCGATTGACTCGATGGATTCCTGCGGCGTGTACTTCGGGACGACCGGTGGGCAGGTCTATGCGTCGAAGGACGGCGGTGACAGTTGGGCGCCGATCGTACGCGACCTTCCGGCGGTGCTCTCAGTCGAAGTGCAGACACTGCCGCCGTCGCGCGCGTGATGTCGAGCGCGCGCTTTGTCGGCGGAGGCGGGAAATGATTCGAGTGGCCCTGCCGTGGCATCTCAGGAACCTGGCCCACGTGGACGCCGAGGTCACGCTCGCCGTCCCGGGTCAGGTGACGCAGCGCAGTGTCCTGGACGCGCTCGAGGAGGCGTACCCCGTGCTGCGTGGGACGATCCGCGATCACGACACGTCGAAGCGCCGGCCGTTCCTGCGTTTCTTTGCGTGTGAAGAGGATCTGTCTCACGAGTCGCCCGATGCGCCCCTGCCCGACGCGGTCGTGCAGGGCAAAGAGCCGTTCCTCGTTGTCGGAGCCATTGCCGGCGGGTAAGGCTCCAACTCCTGAGATATGAGGGGAGGGGCCCGCGGCCGAGTGATAATTACCCGGATGCTCGAACCGTCCATCGTGGGCAGCCTGCCGAAGCCGTCGTGGCTGGCTGCTCCCAACATGCTCAGGGCACCGTGGCGCCTGACCGGAGACGATCTCATTCAGGCTCAAGACGATGCCGTGCGACTGGCCATTCTGGAACAGGAGCAGGCCGGGCTCACGACGGTGACCGATGGGGAAGTGCGGCGGCGGCACTACATCTGGGGCTTTCTCGACGGCCTGACGGGCGTCGATACCGACAATCTGGCTAAAGCCCGATCTCGTGGCGGTCGCTATTCCGAGACGACAGAGGTCGCGCGCATCGTGGGGCCGGTGGAGCGAAAAGGGCCCGTGCTGCTGCAGGCCTGCTGCTTCGCACGCCATACCACCACTCGACGGTTGAAAGTCACCATGCCGGGGCCGATGACCATCGTCGACAGCGTAGCCGACGAGTATTACGGCACTGACCGCAAGACGCTCGCGATGAAATTCGCGGCCATCCTCAATGCCGAGGCGCGCGAACTGGCGGGGGCAGGCGCTGATGTCGTGCAGTTCGATGAGCCCTGCTTCAACATTTATCTGGACGAGGTCGAGGCGTGGGGCATCGAGGCGCTCGAGGCCTGCATGGATGGTGTCTCGGCGAAACGCGCCGTCCACATCTGTTATGGATACGGCACCCCCGCCGTATTAGCGTGGAAGACGAGGAACACAGATTGGGGACACTACGGCGTCACGTTTCCGTTGCTGGCCAGGAGCAGCGTGGATCGAGTGTCGATTGAATGTGCCGCGTCCGGAGTCGATCTCAGCGTGCTGCGCGAGCTGGGCTCGAAGGAGATCATGCTCGGCGTGATAGATGTCGGAACCGAAGAGGTGGAGTCGGCCGACATCGTCGCGACGCGATTGCGGACGGCATTGGAGTACGTTCCGGCAGAGCGGCTGTTTCCCTGCACCGATTGCGGGTTGGTTCCGCGCAGCCGGCAGGCCTCTCGGGGTAAAATGCGCGCGCTGGCGGAGGGAGCCGCGATTGTTCGCGCGGAGCTTCAGTCGAGCACACGCCATGCGCTCACGGTTTCTTGACAGAATATCTTTGAGTCTGGTAAAGCTCCGTCACCTTTAGGGGCGTTTTCGGCATATATCAAAGCGAATACCCGCGAGGACCGACCGTGCTGTCGGCCCGTGAGGAGAGGAGACCTGGCAGATGCGATACCGGTTTACAGGCGCAGTGGTGGCGATGACATTAGCGGCGGCAATCTTGCTGACCGTGGCACCGACCGCACAACAGGGTCGAGGCAACGCACCGGCTGCACCCGCCGCCGGGCAAGGGCGCGGGGCGGCACGTCCGGCACAGATCGCCGGTCGTCCGAACCTGAACGGCGTCTGGCAGGCGGTCGGCTCGGCCCATTGGAACCTCGAGGATCACTCTGCTGCCGCGACGCCGTTCTGGCAGCTGGGCGCGATGTTCGCGATCCCCGCCGGCCAGAGCGTGATCGTCGGTGGTGGCTCGATCCCGTATCTTCCTGCGGGGCTCAAGAAGCGGGAAGAGAACATGAAGGGCTGGCCGAAGTCCGATCCGGAAGCCAAGTGCTACATGGCCGGCATTCCACGCTCGACCTACATGCCCTATCCGTTCCAGATCGTGCAGGGGCAGAAGGACATCCTGTTCGTGTACGAGTACGCCAGCTCCAACCGCATCGTCCACATGGACAAGCCAACGGAGCCGCCGGTCGACAGCTGGATGGGTTGGTCGAACGGCAAGTGGGATGGCAACACGCTCGTGATCGAGGTCACCGGCCACAACGATCAGACCTGGTTCGACCGCGCAGGCAATCATCACACCGAGGCGCTGAAGGTGACCGAACGGTACACGCTGCAGGGCGAAAACCACCTGCAGTACGAAGCCACGATCGAAGACCCCAAGACCTTCTCGAAGCCGTGGCAGATCCGGATGCCGCTGTATCGGAGGATGGAGGCCAACGCGCAGTTGCTCGAATACAAGTGCGTGGAGTTCTCCGAGGAGCTGCTCTACGGAGATCTCAAGAAAAAGACCGAATAACGGCTGAGTGATACACTATTCAGGCAGGTTTTCTAATCCCGGGTCGGGTATTATTCGATAGACGTCCCGAATAGGTAGGAGATGAATTCGATGCGAACGAAACTCTTCAGCATTGCGGCCGCTGCCGCA
>JALDXQ010000250.1:0-9434 GCA_032156805.1 Acidobacteriota bacterium | reverse complement strand
CTCGCTTCGAACAGGGTGGCCGCCACCATCCCCCCTGCCCGTCGCTCAAGGCAGTGGGCCGTCATCAATCCTCCTGGCCCGCCGCCAATGATCGCCGCTCTCGTCATACGCCGCCTGCTGCAACGCCGCCGACCGGCCAATAATCACCGCTCTCACGCACTTCGGCGTACTGCCCCTGGTACTCGCCCGCTGCAATCCGCTGAAGCATGGCGACCAGGGCATCGATGTCCTCGGTCACGTTGTAGGCGCCCACGCTGATGCGGACCATTCCTGGTTTTTGCGATCGGTCGCCTGCGAGGTATTCGCGATGCCAACGGACCTGGTCCGCTTCGGCGACTCCAAGGAGCCGCATGACATACGGCTGCGCGCAGAAGCAACCGTTTCGGACCCCGATTCCAGCCTCGTATCCGAGAATCGCCGCCACGAGCGCGTGAGGAATCGCTCCCACGTTGAAGGCAATGACTCCGAGACGGTCGGCGCTTCCGTGGTGGCTCGGTCCATAGATCGTCACGGCTGGAATCGAGCTCAGACGCTCGAGCGCGTAAACGGTCAGGCCGGCTTCGTGTTGCGCGATGCTGTCCATTCCTGCATCCATCAGCGTCTGCGCGGCGGCCGCCATGGCAACGGCTCCGACCACATTCGGCGTGCCTGCTTCCTCACGGTCTGGCAGCCTGGCCCAGTGCACGTCATCAGCGCTCACGATCTCGACCGTGCCGCCGCCCTGGTATTCCGGCGCACCGTTCAGGAACGTGTCGCGGGGTCCGACCAGTGCGCCCGTCCCGAACGGCGCGTACATCTTGTGAGCTGAGATCGCGACATAGTCCAGATGTTCCGGGTCGTCATCGGGCCTGACGTCGATCCGGCGGTGCGGCGCGAGCTGCGCGGCATCGACCAGAATCCTCGCTCCGACCGCGTGTGCCTTCCGCGCCAGGCGATGGATCGGCTGGACGAGACCCGTCACATTGGACGCCCCGGAGACGGTCACCAGCGCAACCCGCTTGCCATACGCGGCGAGCAGCCGGTCCATGTCGTCTTCGTCGAGTCGCCCGTCGGAGGTGACACGCGCCCGGATCACGCACGCGCGGGCTCGCCAGGGCAAGTCGTTCGAGTGATGCTCCATTCCGGTCGAGAGCACGACCATGCCATCCGCAAGTGGGAAGCGATAGGCGAGCTTGTTGATGGCCTCCGTTGTGTTCTTGCCGAAGATGACTGTGTTGCGGTTCGTGTCCGCGCCTACGAAGCGCGCAATCGTGTCATGCGCCTCGTCGTATGTCGCGGTGCTGAGACGGGACTTGAATCCGGCGCCTCGATGCACGCTCGAGTAGCAGGGCAGGAAGCGGTTGACAGCCTCGACGACGCTTTTGATCGGTGGTGTGCTGGCCGCATTGTCGAGGTTGATGTAGGGGGCCATTCGACCGTTGAGGACTGGCGTGAGCCGGTCGAGTCCAACGATCTGGTCGCGCCAACCGTTCGCCGCGTGACGTCGATCAACGGTGTCAGAATGGGCGCCGAGAGGAATGGGCGACACGTTATTGCTCCTCGCTCGTGATGCGTTCACCCCATACATAGAGAAAGCGCGGACGAAACGGCTCATGACTCGGCCGTGCTTGGCATGTGCCCAGAGAAACGAGAGTGAAAGATGCAGCGTGACGATGTCTCGAGGCTCCTCGACGAAGTCAGGGCCGGGGACAGTCGCGCGTTCGAATCGCTCATCTCGCTCGTGTACGACGAACTCAGACGAATTGCGGCGTCGCTCATGCATGGGCACGTGAACGGCCAGGTCCTGCAGCCGACGGCGGTCGTGAATGAAGCGTACCTGCGACTTGTCAGCGGGCCGAACCGCTGGGACAACCGGGCGCACTTCTTCGGTGCAGCCGCTCGCGCCATGCGTCAGGTCCTGATCGCGGAGGCCGGGAGGCGGTCAGCGCAGAAGCGGGAGGGCGGCTTGACGCGCGTCACCTTTCGCGATCTCAATGTGGCGACAGACGCGCCCGAACTGGACCTGCTTGCCCTGGAAGAAGCGATGACGGCGCTCAGCCAGGTGGACGAGCGCTTTACACGGGTCATCGAATTGCGATACTTCGCCGGGTGCACACTGGACGAGATCGCGGAGATCACCGGGCGATCCCTCGCCTCGGTGAAGCGTGATTGGGCGTACGCACGCGCCTGGCTGTTCGAGCGTATGACCACCTGACGTACCCGCGCCAGCGACGTGTCGCGCGAGCGGAGGACTCTATGGGCGAACGACATCATGATCTCGATCGCGAGCAGGAGCTGTTCCATGCGTCCCTCGACCTGCCGCCGGGACAGCGGGATGCGTATCTGGAACACGCCAGTGGCGTCGACGCCGACTTGCGGGCGCGGGTCGCGCGACTGCTTGCGGCGCATGCCCGAGCCGAGAATGGAACCTTCGCTCCGCCGCTTCATGCACTGATTCCGGAGGATCTGCCGGACAGCATCGGCCCATACCGGCTCGTTCGTGTACTGGGTGAGGGAGGCATGGGCACCGTCTATGAGGCCGAGCAACAGGAGCCCGTGCGCAGGCGCGTGGCGCTCAAAATCGTGAAGCTCGGCATGGATACCCAGGAAGTCGTGGCACGGTTCATGACCGAGCGGCAGGCGCTTGCGGCCATGGAGCATCCGTTTGTCGCGAAGGTCTTCGACGCAGGACAAACAGCCGCCGGTCGGCCCTATTTCGTCATGGAGCTGGTGGAAGGCGTCCCGCTGCGTGACTACTGCGATACGCATCGGCTCTCGCTGAGCGAGCGGGTGGAACTGTTCGTGCTGATCTGTCAGGCGGTCCAGCACGCACACCTGAAGGGTGTCGTGCACCGCGATCTGAAGCCATCCAACGTCCTGGTGACGGCGACCGCGCAAACCCCGGTGCCGAAGATTATCGATTTCGGGATTGCCAAAGCAGTGGGTGGTGAATGGCCCGGAGGCGCTGCGGGATTCACACGCACCGACCAGCCCGTCGGTACACCTGCCTACATGAGCCCCGAGCAGGCGGGCTATGGGCGGCTGGATGTCGACACCCGAACGGATGTGTATTCACTGGGCGTGATCTTGTACGAGCTGCTGGCGGGGTGCCTGCCCGCCGATCCAGCGGCGACCGGCTACGCCCAATTTCTCGCGTCTCTCGCGAAGGGCGAACTGTCGATGTTACGACCGAGCGCCCGGGTGAGCCTCCTGCCGACTGGAGCAGAGATCGCGGAAGCGCGATCGACGACACGCGCGGGTCTCAAGCGTCAGCTCGAGGGCGATCTCGACTGGATCGTGATGAAGTCACTGGAAGTCGATCGCGGTCGGCGTTTCGAGACAGCCCTCGCGCTGGCGGATGACCTTCAGCGTTACCGGAGCGAGACGCCTGTGACCGCTCGCCCGCCCACGTTCTCGTATCAGTTCTCGAAATTCGTCCGCCGGCATCGCGTGCAGGTCGTCGCGGCCTCCATCGCAGCCGTCGCGCTGTTGGTCGGATCGACAGCCGCAGCCGTGGGCATGGTCCGCGCGACTCGCGCCGAAGCAACCGCACGAGAGGAAGCTGCGACCTCGCGGCAAGTCTCTGACTTCCTGGTCGGACTGCTTTCGCTCTCGAACCCGGACGCGGTGCCGGGCAAGCCGACCACGGTGCGAGAGTTGCTGGAGCGCGGCGCCGGCAGCATCGATACGGATCTCAAGGGTCAGCCAGTCGTGCAGGCGAACCTGTTCGGAACGATTAGCAAGGTCTACGAAGCTCTCGGGCAGTACCCGGAGTCCAAGCGATTTGCGGAGAAGTCGCTCGCGCTGCCACATGGCAGCGGCCGCGACGGTGAGCTACAGACAGCGGCTGTGCTTCTTCAACTCGGTCGTGCTCACCAGAGACTCGGCGACATGGAGCAGGCGCGAGCGTCGTACCAGCAGGCACTGGGCGTGCGCATCCGAGTGCTCGGCGAGAACAATCTGGATACGGCCAAGGTCATGAATAACCTGGGCGCGATAGACGGGCAGATGGAACGCTACGACGAAGCCATGGCAGCCCATGAGAAGGCGCTGGCGATTCAGCGTCGAGTCGGGGGGCCAACCCACTCGGACGTCGGTCACAGCCTGCGCGGCTTGGCCATTGTGGAGGACCGCAAAGGCAACATCGAGGCTGGCCTGGAACTATTCCGGCAAGCGCAGGAGATCTTCGAAATCAACTATGGCCCTGAGCATTCGTTCACGGCGGCTGGTCTGCAGGACATCGCGGTGTCGCTTCGGACATTGAATAGACCTGCCGAAGCCAGGCAGCTCCTGGAGCGGTCACTCGCCATTCTCGAGCGCATTCACGGTCCCGACCATCCAAATATCTCCTTCACCGAGCACAGCCTCGGCGTTGTCCTGGTTGCGCAGGGCGATCTGAACGCGGCTGTGCCAGTCCTGGAAGACGGGCTCCGTATCCGCGTGGCGACGATGGGACCGTACAACCCGCGCACGGCAGACATCGCGCAAAGCCTCGCGATGGTCTGGGTGGAGCTTGGTGATCTCGATAAGGGGCTGCGGTTACTCGACCAGGCGTTGCGCGGCCACGAGAAAGCCTACGGACCGGACCACACGTCGACGCTGGAAACGCGCGGCGACCTCGGTCGCACGCTCGTGAAAGCGAGGCGTTACGACGAGGCCATACCGCACCTCGAGGCCGTCGTGCTGCGAGAGGTTCCACCCCGCCTTCGTATCGACCTTCACGATCAATTGTTTGATCCGATGAGACAGATGCCCGCGTTCCGCGCGCTTGAAGCAAAGGTCAGCCAACGGCAAGTGGAGGGGAAGTGACGCTGCCGGCCAGCGCGTCATAGAGCCAGGCCCGCGAAAAGCTCCACTCGCGTTCGATTGTGGCGGCCGACAGGTCCATGACTGCGGCGATTTCCGCGATCGTCAGGCCGCCGAAAAACTTGAGCTCGACGATGCGGCTCTTGCGCGCATCGAGTGTCTCGAGCCGGTCGAGAGCATCGCGCAGCGCGATCAGATCCACGGAGGGAGCTTCGAAAGCGCCGTCCGCGGCACCAAGCGACACGCGTGTGGCGTCGCCCCCGCGCTTGGCGGCGGCGCGGTCGCGTGCGTGATTGACGAGGACCCGCCGCATCATCACCGCGGCCAGGCCGACCAACTGCGCGCGGTTCGTCCAATCCACCTGCCGCTGGCCCAGCAACCTGAGATACGCCTCGTGCACGAGCGCCGTGGGTTGCAGCGTGTGGTCCGAGCGCTCACTGGCCAGAAACCTACGTGCCACGCGGCGCAGTTCGGCGTAGACGAGCAGCAGCTGCTGGTCGCATGTCTGCTCGTGGCCGCTGCCCCAGGGATGTAGGACGGGGTCTGCAGAACAACCGGGCCCTGGCTCGTGCATCTTCTGTGATGGTGTGTCAGTTCTGCGAATCGTTACAAGGCCAGCCGTGATGAGGGAGTCCGGACTCCGGCGGTGCGTTACCCAGCATGAGGACGCGAGCGTCCACTCGTGTCAACCGAATCGCCAGAGGAGAATTTATGGAAACGCGATCAACCGTCCGGAGCAGTCGTCTCAGACATCTCGCCATCCTCGTGCTGTCAGCGGCCGCCGTGTCAGCGGACGTGTCACCGGCTCATGCACAAGCCGGCGGCCCGTTCGGCGTTCCGTGCGATAGCACGGGAGTCAACGGCATCCCCTATGTGCCAGGCGTCAATTGCCGGCTGATGGTTGTCGACGGCTATACCCGGAAGTACATCGTGTTTGTCCCGCCCGGCGGTGTGCCAGCCGGTTCGCCGGCCGTGTTCATGCTCCATGGAGGGAGTGGCAACGGCGGACAGTTCCTGAACATCTCCGGCTGGCGGGAAAAGGCAACGCAGGAAAACTTCATCGCCATCTTCCCAACGGCGGTCGAACACTTCGTTCTGGAAACACAGCGCTTCTCGACGCGCTGGAACAACTATGAGCTTCCGATGGAGATCGACCCGAATCGGCGACCGGTGAGCTATCCAGCGACGTCTCCCTGGCCTGCCGACGACGTGAAGTTCATCCGTCAAATCGGCGCTGACGTCATTCGGCGACTGGGGACCGACACGCGCCGCGTGTACGTGGCCGGATTCTCGAGCGGCGGCGGCATGTGTGCACGTGTAGGAGTCGAGGCATCGGATCTCATCGCGGCAGTGGCGTGTCACAGCTCGGGTCTGCATCAGGTGCACGAAACGCTGGTCGGCTCTCGCAATCTGTCGGCGTTCTTTACGCTGGGGACGAAGGACCAGAACGCGCTCGGGGTCATCAACGAGTACCTGATCGCGCTGGGACAGCCTCCGATCACGGAACTGCCGCTCACGCCGGCCACGCTCCTGCGGATCCCGCAGATCACGAGCATGATCTCGGTCAACCTTGACTCGTTCAATCTCAAGCTCGCTCCACTCACTGCGACCACCGCGGCGGGCTTTACTCAGTTTCACGCCCAGACTGCGCAGCCTGGCAATAGCGATGGCAATGACGTCTTCTTCACCTTTCTTGATGATGTGAGGCATCAGTATCCCAACACTGTGCCGGATTTCGCCTGGCCGTTCTTCGTGCAGCATCCGCGTCCGTAAACTCGACCGACTCGTTCAGCTCGGCGGCGAGCTTCCAGACGTACCTAGTGTCCGGCTTCAGCCGGACCGTGGTCCAGACGTCGTGTCTGGCTTTAGCCGGACCTTCAGATGCACATGCGGGCAAGCCGCGGCGCGCGGCGTGCCCACGTTTCGTTCCCTCGAGGCCAGGCGAGCCGAACACGCCCCGCGCCCTCGTAGTACCATCGCCTCCGCGGGAGGCTGTATGAAAACCTCTGGCCCTGTCGTCCTGGGTACCGTCGTGATGGTCGCGGTGATCGGCTGGCTGCTGCAGTCATTGCCGCTTGCGCAGTCCGCTTCATGGACACCCCCGAGGACGCCATGGGGGGACCCCGATCTGCAAGGCATCTACACCAACAAGGACGAAGCGAACACACCGCTCGAACGGCCTGACGAGTTCAAGGGGCGCGACGCCGAGACCTTCAGCGCGGCCGATCTCGCCCGGCTGGCGAAAGAACGTCAAGCCCTGGCGGCAAAGATCGCCGGCGGCATCGGCGGCGCCGAGACCGGAGCCGGTCCCACGCATTGGTACGAGCATTTGCAAGGCAGCGGCAGTCGCCCGTGGCTCCTCGTAGACCCGGCGGACGGCAAGCTTCCCGCCATGACGCCGCTCGGGCTCGAGCGCGAGGCCGCCTGGGCGGCTCTGCACAATGCGCGCAACGCTGAAGGCCGCGCCGATTCGTGGCTCGATCGCAGCCTGTACGACCGGTGCATCACCCGCGGATTGCCTGGTTCGATGATGCCCGCAATCTACGGCAACTCGTATGAAATCACGCAGTCGCCGGGTTTCGTCGCGATCCGCTACGAGATGATCCACGAAGCCCGTGTCATTCCACTCGATCCTTCGGCCCTTCGAGAGCCGCAGGGCCGTCCCGAGCCTGGTCGCGGGACGGCAGGTTCAGGGTCGCGATTATCGCCAGCGATTCGCTTGTACATGGGCGATGCACGCGGCCGCTGGGATGGCAACACGCTCGTCGTCGAGACGACCAACTTCACCGATCGTACGCACATGGGTTACAACTTCCGCTACAACAGCGAGAAGTACACGCTCACCGAACGGTTCACCCCGGTAAGCCCGACCAGGCTGCAGTGGCAAGTCACCATCACCGATCCCGATACCTGGACCCGGCCGTGGTCGTACACGATGCCGCTCACGCGTGACGATGGCGAGCAGGTGTTCGAGTACGCCTGTCACGAAGGGAATCGCGGGCTGGAACACATTCTCAAGAGCGCGCGCGCCGAAGAACGGGGACAGTAACGCGTTGGTGAATTCCGGGTGGAGCCGTTGGGAAGAAAGTGAAGCGCGAGCTCGATCTCGATCCGGAAATCGACGCTCGCGGGTCACCCCTCTCCGGCCGCCGCTCCGCGCGGCGGGAAATCGCTCTCCGCTCGTATCCTTACGCGGTCGCCGCGAGTAGGACCTTGATTCCGACTCCTGCCATCGCGGCATGACCGCCACTGCTCGTTCGATCGTCACGGATCGCGCGGCACGAACTCGCGGCGCCGAATCGCTGCGATCGATTTCCGGCGTCGCATTGAGGCGCCGCGTTCCGAAGGTCGTCCTCGTTTTGGCGCCAGGACATTGGGCCCGTGGCGCCACAATGATGATCTATGCGCACGTCCTGAATCGAGGCGGCCTCGGCATGAAGAGCCCGATCGATCGGTGGTAAAGGCGGTTCACGGTGAGCTCGTCGACTGGCTGTTTACCTTCACCGCGAGTGCGTACAACCTGGTGCGCCTGCGTACCCTTGGAGCCACTGGCTGGTGATCACGAAGGATGGCGAGCGTGGAGGATGCTCCCCGCCCTAAAGTCCAGAGCCAGAGCAAAGAGGCCGCAGGCCGCCATGTTACTTTTTCAGCAGCCTGTTGGACCGACAAGGATTCCGCGGGACGGACTGGCGATGTTCAAGACTACTTCTCGATTGGCGAGCCGAGTCATGCTGGTCCTGGCGGTCCTCGGAACGATCGGGTGCGACCGCGTCACCAAACACATAGCGACGACCACACTGTCTGGCACGCCAGGCCGCTCCTATCTCGCCGATACCGTCTGGGTGGGATATGTCGAGAATCGGGGCGGGTTCTTGAGCCTCGGTGCCAGTCTGCCATCGGGCGTTCGAACGGTGATCTTCACTGGTGGTACAGGGTTGATGTTGGTCGCCTTCGCGTTGATGGCGATCCGACGTCGATGGCGCGGGTGGCCGGCAGTCGGTGTGGCGTTGTTCGTCGCCGGCGGTGCGTCGAACTGGATCGATCGAGCGGTTCGTGGCAGTGTCGTCGATTTCCTGAACATAGGCATCGGTCCAGTCCGAACAGGGGTCTTCAACGTCGCGGACATGGCCATCATGCTCGGGGCCCTCATTGTGGTCTTCGTTGCACGCCAAAAGGACTGACTGATGCCGGCGGTAATGGCTGTACGGAGTGCCGAGTTCCAAGCCCTCGTGCGAGGAGTGCCCTTTCTTGCCCTGCCTCGCGAGGAGATCGATCGATTACACGCGGCGATTGAGGTGCTGATTGTCGACGATGAGACCCTGCGCCACGGGGCGGAGTTCTTCGCTCTGCACAGTTACATCGCCATTCACCACAATTATTCGTGGCTCACATTCCGGCGCCGCGACGACAAGCGCACGCTACTGCTTTCCACCGGCTTGTCGGGAGATGGGCCTGCGCCTCTCTTTCTCGGCGAGGACCTGGTCGTCTCGGCCCGACGCGAGGTAGAAGAGCGCTTGGGCCTCAACGGCGGCTGCGAAGTCCGCCTTGCCGGCATCCTGCAGGAGACCGAGGGTCAGCAGTCCCCACCCCGCGTTGGTCTTCTCTCGATCGCGCGCCTGGCGGCTCGTATCACGAGAGACGGAGCCGAG
>JALDXQ010000249.1:0-9505 GCA_032156805.1 Acidobacteriota bacterium | reverse complement strand
GTCTCAGTGGCCTCGATCTGGGCACGCTCGCCGGCCTGCATGAGACGATGCAGGACGCGCTGGCCGTCGGCAGAGGCTGATATCCAGCAGTCCCCGATCAGTCGAATCTCGACTCGCAGCAGTGGCGCAGTCGGTTCGGTCAGGGCGACATTGGTCACGATATCCGAGGCCTCGTCAGGAGCACTGTTGGCTGCCAGTGTCTCGGAGGTATCGGATACCGGGGTGTTCTGATCGCGTAAGTCCTGCTGGATCTGATGAAACTCGAGGGAGCGAAGCACGAAGGCGCCGGACAGCACGAGAGCGGCGGCGGTCGTTGAGACGCTCAGTGACAGAAGCAGACGCGACCTCCGTTCGTCGACATCAGACACCACCGGCGCGGGGTCCTCAGGCTCGAACTGCTGACGGAACTCGCGAACGATTTCCTCGCCATTCAAGCCGACCTCGGTCGCGAATGCCTTGAGGTACGCACGGCTGAACAGGCCACCGGGCAGCTGCGACAGGTTGTTCTCCTCGATCGCTTTCAGCGCGATCATCGAGATCTTCGTCGTCGCGGCGATATCGCGGAGCGATAGGCCGCGCGCTTCGCGAGCCTGCCGCAGCCGGAGTCCGATGTCTGTGGCCTGTTGATCCACTGGTTCCCTCGTTCACAGGCGTTCCGCCAAGCCCTCCACGCCCGCGAGGTTCTCACGCGAGGGCTCGCGGACGACGACGAGATGGCGGCGCGCTTCGCGAACACCCGCGCAAGCGGCCATCCGAACACGCGCGGCCAGGTCGGCGCTCGGTTCCCTCAGATAGACGGTTCTGTCGCTCAGGCGGCTTGCGAATGCGGCGGCGCCGCGTTTCAGCGCGGATGCCTGTGCTCTGATGCCGCTCTGCAGGGACGTGCGAGTGGCCGGGCAGCACGCCACGCCGGCGCAGAAGCCGACTGCCACTCCGGCAATCAGGCCGAGAACCGGACCGACGGCAGGCCCGCCGAAGACGTTGTCACGATGTACCAAGGGTCACCTCCTCCATAGTCTTTGTGTTGTCGACTGGCTGGTGCGATTCGCGGCGCCGCGATCGGCCGGCGACCATCCGCAAGACGCCGTTGACTGCCCGCGCGAACCCGGCCACCCGGGTCACGCGTGTGGCGAGCGAGCGGCGGCCGGTCGTCAGGGCGAGCGTTGCGACACCGGTCACGGTATCGAACGCGAACTGCGCCCGTTCAGCGCTCGTCGCCGCCTGCTTCGTCAGTCTCTGGATGTCCGCCATCGTGCTCTCCATCGACTGCCCAACGCCATCAATGCGTTCAGAGAGCGTCGACAGTTGCTGCCGCAGGTCACGGACGAGATCGCTGGCATGCCGAGTCAGCCGTACGACGACGACCAGCGCCACCACGAACGCGATGGCCGCAACGACGGTCACGGTCGTGAGAATGCCGAGCAACAGATTGGTTGTAGCAAGTGTTCCATCAAACATGCATCAATGATACCACGAGATAGTTTGAACTCAAAATAATGAGGCGAACGGGCCGTGCAGTCACGGCGCGTCAGGTGTTGGCAAACAGCCGGTGGAGATCGACTTCTTCCGCTGCGTTGATCAGCGCCGTCGGTGGCAGGCCGTCGGTGTGACGGGACAACGCCGCATAGTAGGCAGCGTAGTCTTCGAGGCTCTCGTCGGCGCCGAGACCTCGCAGTCCCAGGAACAACAAGTCCGCCTGGCGAGAGTTGCGCCGGATGATCGCGAACGGATCGCCGGCGTGGCAGATCACCTGGACCCGGGCCGGGAATCGAGCCTCCGAGAGGACTTCATCGAGTCGTGTGGTCGCCGACACGATCTCCGCCTCCGACTCGACCACGCGCCACAGGAAGATCTCCGCTCCGGCCCAGACTTCGTCCTTTCGCAGCAGGAAAGCCAGGGCAAGCATCAGGCCGAGATTGCCGCGATGACCGCGCCACCAGATGTCGATGCGACGTGCGGTTCGAACCGTGGGCAGATCCTCCGCCTCGTGGAGCACGATCAAATTGCGTCGCCGACGTTGAATCAGCGCCAGCAGTTCTGCATGCTTGACGGGATCGTCGGGCGTGGATGCCTGGCCGAGAAGGACGGTGTTCGGCACGAGCGGGCCGAAGCCGTATGACTTGACCAGCGCGATCAGCCCGTCGCCGATGTCGGCGTCCGACTCGACCTTCACCAGCGCCGGCACGCGATGCGACTCGAGGTAACTCTCGATCGTCGTTCGCAGGCTCTCGACTCGCTCGGCGCGGTGCGAGTTCGCATCACGCACGACAGTTGCGATGGTCAGCAAGCCGCTCTCACCTGCCAGAGCCCTGCCGATCACCACGAGGTGCCATCGCGACGAGGGCGGGCCAGTCAGGACCAGCACATTCGGATTCCAGGACCGTTCGTCCGGTCGCCGGCGCGCCAGCGCCTCGAGGACGACCCGCGCGATCAGCACCAGGACGCCGTATCTCACGTCGCCCCAGCGGGCGCGCAGTTGCCGGCGCTGCACGGCGTGATAGACCAGCCCCGAAACGAAGAGAGCAACGAACGTCGCACCCGCATCGATCATCAGCATGGCGGCGACGCAGCAGGCGAACCCGAGGAGCGAGACCCACCAGGGCACTCGAAAGGTGGGACGCCATGCCGGCCCACCGATGAGGGCTTCGATCCCGGCCGAGAAGTTGAGGACGGCATATGACGTCAGGAAGAACATCGACAGGATCGGCGCGATGGCATTGAGATCGCCCAGCAGAATGCCGAGCAGCGCGATGACGAAAGCAATGACCGTCGCCAATCGAGGATCATTCGTGTGACCGTACCCGCGGCCCAACATCCGCGGGAGCACCGCGTCCTGCGCCAGTGACTGCAGTGTCCGCGGGGCTCCGAGCAGCGCACCCATGGCGCTCGACAGCGTGGCTCCGAGAATGCCAAGCACGATCAGCTCTGGCCAGCGTGCCATTCGGGTAATCACCAGCGAATCGCCGAGCAGCACGGAACTATCCTCGACAACGAAAGAGAGAAAGGTCGGAATGGCCAGATAGATCGCGTAGCCCGTGGCGACAGCGAGCAACGTGCCGCGCGGCAGCGATCGCGCGGGATCCTTCAGATCCCCGGACATTCCGAGTCCCGCCTCGATGCCCGTGACCGCGGGAAAGAAGACGGCGAAGGCCGTCCAGAACGCAGCCGGTGGTAACGCCTCGCCCACCGGGCCCACATCGTCGGCAGGCGGCCCACCGAGGAAGAGCGATCCGAGCGCGAGGAGAAGAATGGTCAGGACGATGAACTGGCTCCTGAGCGCCAGGTCGGCAGAAAAGTAGGCGAGCGCCGTCAGCGCGAGCAATGTGCCAACGCCGACAGTCATGGGAGACAACGCGGGAAAGTATCCGACGACTGTCTCGGTGAATCCCGCGATGTAGAACGCGATGCCGAGCGCCTGCGCGAGAAAGAGCGGCAGTCCGACGGCAGCGCCGACCTCCAGGCCCAACGTGCGGGAGATCATGAAATACGCACCGCCGCCACCGACCCTCATGTTCGTTGCCATCGCCGCGATCGAGAGCCCGGTGAGTGCCGTGATCGCGACGGACAGCGTGACGATCAGAATCGTGCCAGCCAGTCCGACGCTCCCCAGCACCCACGGGAAGCGCAGGAACATGATGACGCCCAGGATCGTCAGGATGCTGGGCAGGAATACACCCTTGAAGGTGCCGAATCCGTATCCGATGCGCTCCGAAGGAGGCGCCGTGGGTGTCTCGCTTGAACTGGCCGGAACGGTCATGTTGTGCGAGCTATGATATGCGCCGTCTACGTTCAGGAGGCGAACTGTGGAACTTCGTGGCCCCGTGCTGTGCGCAACTGACTTGAGTGAGGCTGCCGATGCGGCCCTTCGTCAGGGGCACGGCGTCGCGTCGCAGACAGGCGCGAAGACGATTGTCTGTCACGTACTGCCGGAGGTGTTCGCTGCTCGTGCGCTGTTCCCGCAGGACCCTGGCGGTGATGGCGCATTTCATGCTGACTTGACCCGCAAAGCCACGACTGCGGTTCGAAGCCGCCTGGGGGCCGTCATTGGCGCGGCTTCGGACACGATGCCGATCGAGATTGAGAGCGGGACCGCGCATGCGGGCATTCTCGCCGTCGCCGAGCGGCATGGAGCGGGTCTCATTGTTGTCGGAGCTGGTGGAACAGCCCTGCGAGTGGCGAGGCTGGCGGACGTTCCGGTCCTCGTTGCCCGGCCCTCACCGACGGGAGGTGGCGTCCTTGGTGCCACCGACTTCTCCGATCCGTCCCTCCCGGCCGTGAACACGGCCGCGGCAGAAGCCAGTCGCCGAGGCGTTCGCTTTCGATTGGTACACTGCCTCGACATCGACGAAACAGCGTACATGGGTGCGGCCGGACTGCCAGGGGCGATGACGCCATGGCCGATTCCGCCCGACGTCGTCGAACACCTCGAGGCGGCTGCGCGGGAGAGACTGACTGCTGCGCTGGAAAAGACATCCGTGGATGCCGAGGCTCTCGTGTTGCGCAATTCACCGGCGCAAGGCATCCTCGATGCTGCTCAGGCCGTGGCCACCTCCCTGATCGTGGTGGGGACACGCGGTCGTACCGGCCTCGCCAGGCTCGCGCTCGGCAGCGTCGCGGAAGCCGTCATCAACCGCGCCCCGTGTTCGGTCCTGGTCGTTCCGTTACATCCGGCGTGACGTGGGTCACGTGCCGGCCGCCGCGGCCGGTGAATTCTCGGGCGCTTCCGGGTTCAGCCACTCGATCAATGCGGCAAACCCCAGGCTCTCCGGATCGTGCCGCAGGTAGCTGGACACCACGGCGACGACGCGGAACCCGCGTTTCAGCTGAAAAGACAACGTCGGATCTCTCAGCTCGCCTCGTTCGACGCGCGTCACGTATTCCTGGGCAGACATCTTCGAAGCGAACTCGTGGTAGCCGCGCAGGCGGGCACCGGCGCGAATGCGTCGAAGCCCCAGTCTCGTGACCAATTGTCGCCGCGCCGCATAGATCTGACCGCCGATGCCCATACCCTGACGCGTCGGATCGACCATGACCTCCGCGGCATAGAGCGTGCGCCCGCGCGTCGGATCGTGATTGGTGAACATCCCGTTCGCCGTGAAGTCCCGCCAATTGGTGTCGAAGTCGTAATCGTCCCACAGCACGATCAGGCTTGCCGCCATGCCGACGACGACGCCGTCTTTGTCGAGCGCCACGAATTGCCCTTCGGGAAAGACTCTCTGGTGCGAGGCGAGCTGATCGATCGTCCAGGGAGGGCTGGTCGGGTAGACTCGTCGAGTCATCTCGATCACCCCGGTGAAGTCGGCCGGCGTCGTGTTCCTGACCGAAATACCGTCCGCGACAGCACTCATAGTGTCACCACTGTTGGCGTCCCGAGCAGTCCGGCCGTGAACCCGCTGTCACGCAGCGGCAGTACGGTCCCGGACTCATGGCTCTCGACGATCGTATCCAGATTCAACTCCGCGACGACCATGGTCTCCTGGTTGGGAATACCTTCAGCGAGGATTCCATCTCGCGCGAACGCAAAATCGCTCGGGGTGAAAATAGCTGCCTGACCATAATTGAGCGACACCGCCGGCACCATCGGGAGTGATCCGACCGTCGACGAATGAATGACGTACATCTGGTTCTCGATCGCGCGCGCCTGCGCGCAGTAGCGCACTCGCAGGAACCCCTGACGATCGTCCGTGCAGCTCGGCACGACCAGCACATGCGCACCTGATCGAGCGGCTGCACGGGCGAACTCGGGGAACTCGACGTCGTAACAGATGGCGACGGCCATCCTGCCGAAAGAGGTCTCGAAGACGTTCACACCCGAGCCGGGCACCACGTTCCATTCGCGCTCGAAACGGGTCATGTGCAACTTCGGTTGCACGCCGTGACGACCATCGGGGCCGAACACGTGGCACACGTTGGTGACTGTGCCGGCGGCATCGATGTGTGGGATGGTTCCGGCCACGATGTAGAGGCCGTGGCGTGATGCGAGGTCGGCCATCAAACTGGCGAAGGGCTGTTCCTGGACGGCAAGCCGACGGATTTGCTCGGAGAGCGGTTGCCTGACGTCGGCGAGTGTCAGCAACTGGAGTGTGAAGTATTCGGGAAACACGACGAGCCGTGTGCCGTAGTCGGCGGCGGTTTCGACCAGGCCGACCACCTGATCGCGGAATTGCTCGAACGTCTGCAGCGGCCGGATGAAGTACTGCAGTGTTGCGACACGTAGTCGAGTCATTGGGTGCTCGCGCTGGGCGTACGGAAGCGACGTTCAACGAGGTCGCGCGCCTCGATCAGACTGCTGCTCATCGTCGAGCGCGTCCGCGACCGGACGATGGTGCGTTTCATGCCACCCCAGAAGCCGGTCAGGGCGTCGATTCTTGAGCGGTTGACATACACCAGGAAGGTTGCCGGCTCGTTGCCGACGCGAGCATCGAGAAGGAGCGTGATGCCAAGGGACGAGTCGAAGTAGTGCGAGCCATAGAGCTGCTTGGATGCAGCTGCGTAAATACCCGAGGCGCCGGCCGCGAGACGGGTGATGGCGAGATGCGTGACGCTGACGATGACCGCGGGGCCCATTTTCTCTTTCGACCAGTACACGACATCGTCGACGTCCGTTGACTGTGGCTGCGGAAAGTCGACCACGTGCCGATGGAGCTCCGGAAATCGCTCGAGCACGGCCGGGCGCGCCGCGATCATCGAGCGGAATTCAGTCGAGACCGACAGTGGCCGGTCCGCATCGACGTACGTCATGAGCCCCGCGTCACCAGTGTTTCGATATCGATTGACGAGGTCGACCAGGACCTCGCGCATGGTGTGATTGGCGGCCGCGCTGGCTCCCGGACTTCCCCATGGAACGTCGCGTCTCACGCGGTCGAGAGCGTCAGCCGACAGCTGTACCTTGCAATCACCAGGACGACAGCGCCTCAGGCTTTCGACGTCCCGGTCGTCGAGCGAAAGCTGGACGACATCGTCAACGCGGGCCGGGGTCGAAAATGTCCCGATCTGGAGTACCGCGGCGCCTTCTTTCTTGAAGGCGACAACATCGCGAAGCTGATCGACGTAAAAGCTGGCGGGGACTGCGATCTGCACGACTCCGAGTGTCGCCACCTCGCGGCCGTCGTCAGTTTCGAGCGTGCGCGCGATCGCCCTCCGTCGCTCGAGCTCCGTGAAGTCACCGGATCGCAATTGAAACTGATTCGTGAGGAACAGGCGCGCGTCGTCGAGCGGGGCGCGGCCCGATCGCAGCGTCACTCCCGCGAGGAGCGCGACAGCCAAGAGGCACATGCCCGCAGTCGCATACAAGCTCTTCATGACGCAACCGTGCGCCGGCGGCTCGGAAAGACGAGTCGTGGGCGTTGCGGCCTGTCATCCGATGATGGATACGACAGGCGCCGGTGATACATCGCCTGCAGGGCCCGGGAGAAGCCTCGCTCGGCTCGGGCCAGATCGCCGACGGTCAGCCCGGACTCGTCCAGCTGACGCTCGCCCTGGATCCGCTCCATCGTCGTATGAACGAGAGCGTCGCACTGGGCGTCGTCACCAGGGGGATTGGAGCGGGCAGTGGCCTCGAGCTGGTCGGCGATCATCAGGAGCCCGGTTTCACGGGATTGTGGGGACGGGCCCGGATAGCGATAGGTGTCGTCATCAACGGACTGCCCGAGTGCCTCGGCCTTGTCGCGCAGCAATCGCATCTGGCTCGTGCCATGGTGCTCGCGCACGAAGTCAGCAAGGCGCTGTCCCATTCGATGGCGCTGCACGAGCTCGATTCCATCGACAACATGGGCGCGAAGGATTCGTGCGCTTTCCGATGGATCGAGGTCGTCGTGAGGATTCTGCTGGTGCTGGTTTTCGATGAAGTACTCCGGGGCGTTCATCTTTCCGACGTCGTGGTACAGACCGCCGACCCGCGCCAGTAACGGATCTGCTCCAATGGCTCCAGCGGCGGCGTCGGCAAGAACCCCGACGTTGACTGAATGCTGGAACGTGCCCGGTGCGGTGGAAGCCAGCTGGCGCAGCAGCGGGTGCTCGTAATTGAGCCACTCGCTCATCGTGAGCCGGGTGATGTGACCGAACAGTCCCTCGGCGAGGGGAGCCAGCATCAGCATCAACGGGCCACTCAGGAAGCCGCCGACCACGGCAGCCACGGCTTCGTAACCCACGACCCGCGCCGGAAGCGTCATGATGGCAACGATGCCTGAAAAACTAGCGAGGAACGCGACGATGGCCACCCAGGTGCTTACCTGAAGGATGGCGGAGCGGTGTGCGCGGCGGGCGATCAGTTCGGCGGCGGCAAGCCCGGTGATGAGCAACACACCCACGAGTCGCGCGGGTGCTCCCAAAGCCGAGAGCGCAGCCGCGGTGCCGACGATCTGGATGGCGGCGCGCATGCGTCCCATTGCTAGCCGCGCGTGCATCCCCGCCGCTGTCGACAGGCCGAGCGCGGTTCCAGTCGCGAGCGCGCTGGAGTCCGAGGTCACGAAGTACGCGGCTCCCACGACGACCATCGAGAGGATGATGAGGCCGACGTCGCGACGCGCGGGCTGATCGAGCCCGAGCCATGGCATCTGGAAGCGTTTGGCGGTTGCAGGCGCGGACATGTATGGTGGTGCTCGACCGGGTGACGAGCTGTTTGCGACGTATCATACGTCGTGCGTGCTTCCGCTCGAAGACTATGCCCTCATCGGCGACTGCGAAACCGCCGCGCTGGTGGGCCGCAACGGTTCTATAGACTGGCTGTCTTTTCCACGATTCGACTCCAGGGCGTGTTTCGCGGCGTTGCTTGGGACGCCGGAGAACGGCCGATGGCTGCTTGCCCCCCGAGGTGATGTCAGCAGCGTGCGGCGGTGGTACCACGCGGACACGCTGATCCTCGAGACTGAATTCACAACCGCAGAAGGCGTCGTATCGCTCATCGACTTCATGCCAGTCCGGAGCGGGCTCCCTGACCTCGTGCGCATTGTCGTCGGGCGTCGCGGCCAGGTCCATATGCGGTTCGAGCTGGTAATCAGGTTCGACTATGGCAGCATCGTGCCGTGGGTCCGCAGTACTCCGCGCGGCATCTCGGCGATTGGAGGTCCCGACACACTGACGCTGCAATCGGACGTGCGGCTTCATGGTGAGGACTTTCGAACGGTCGCTGATTTCGTGGTGTCAGAGGGGCAGCGGCTCCCCTTCGATCTGACCTGGCATCCTTCGCATGTGTCGCTCGACAAGGAACTCGACGTTGAACGTGCACTAGACGCGACCCACGACTGGTGGACGAAATGGTCGGGGCGTTGCACGGTCGACGGCCCCTGGCGCGACGCCGTCGTGCGGTCGCTTGTGACGCTGAAGGCGCTGACCTATGCGCCGACCGGCGCGATCGTCGCCGCCCCCACGACGTCGCTGCCCGAGCGGCTCGGCGGCGTCCGCAACTGGGACTATCGCTACTGCTGGCTTCGCGATGCCACTTTCACACTCCTGGCCTTGATGAACGCCGGCTACACCGACGAGGCTCGTGCCTGGCGTGAATGGC
>JALDXQ010000248.1:0-9612 GCA_032156805.1 Acidobacteriota bacterium | reverse complement strand
ATCATCTTGAGAACGACGCGAACGATTCGAGCTCTCCTCACGAATAGGGAGGCGCACACCTCATCTCACTGCGACAACGGCGCCGCCGCCCGTGTCCCCGAGCCACCAGCACTCTGAAAGAAAGCGACGAATCGGGGACTGAACGCTCGTGCGTCCGGCTGGAACGCTGGATCGATTTCCCTGCAGCGTTGAATGGCAGCCAGCGCGTCGTTGCGAAGGGCCTCGTTCGTCTCGCCGGAACGGACATAGAGCGCGTAGAGCGACGCCGCGCGGAACACGTGGACGTGCGCTCGAAGCGGGATATCGGTGCTTGCAACCAGCGGCTCGAGCGCGCTCAGTGCCTGCTGGTACTCCCCGACCAAATAGTGGCGCGCCCCCTGCGTGAGTTCAGCCGGGACGACATTCACGACGCCGCCGAACAACTTGATGAGTGCATCGATGCGTGCCCGCGCCTCAACTGCGAACTTCATCGCGTCCTGAACGCCGGTCATGCTCTCGGACCGCCGCGCGTTCTCGAAGCGTCGCTGCAGAGTGCTGTGCTCCTTGACCAGTGCTTCGCGCTGGCTTGCCATCTCAGGCGTCATCGTCCCGGGCTTCTCGGCAACCAGGCGTTCGAGTGCGGCGAGTGACGTCCCGACGAACGAGAGTTGCTCTGTGGCGCCCGCAACAGTCTGCTGAAAGCGCAGCTCGAAGTCGCTTCGCTCCAACTTCTTCACCTGTTCCAGCACTCTGGTAAACGCGTCCGAAGCCTCGTGCGCGAGGCGCAGTGCTTCACCGGTCGTCGTTGCGCTCTCTGTCTTCTCGGCCTGACCAAGACGCTCGCGTGCTCGACCCACGAGTGCGCGTGCGCTCTCGCGCTGGGTGACGAGGTTCAGTGGCAGCGCGATCTTGATGGCGTCGAGCGCGCTGCTGGTCGCGTCTGCACCGGCCAGGGCCTGTTGCGCCTCGGCCACTTGCTGTGCGATCAACGTTCGCGTGCCGATCGCGGCGGCGAGTTTCGCCTCGAGGGGCCGAAGCAGATCGCGCGCACGAACCGATATCGCTCTCGACTCCGCGAAGTCGACCACCAATCGGGTCTGCCTGGCCTTGAGCAGCGTCTTCTGCGCCAGGGCCATGTCAGCACGCGCGCGCTCGAAGTCGGTCTGAACGTCGGGTCGCCATAAATCCTGGTTCGTCTCCCTGACCTTCTCGACTCTCTGAAACGTCGCGAATGTCTCGCTGTAGATCTGATCCGTCGCGCCGACCTGCGTATTGTAATCGGCACGCAGGAGCACTCCCTTCGAGGCGCACTCCTTGAGACCTGCACGCAGCAGGTTCGCGTATTCCGGCAAGCCAAGGATCACTTTCTGCTCTTCTGACACCTCGTAGGCTGTGACGGCTCCTGAGCAGTCACCCGCATTCTTCAGAGCCTCTCCCAGGAAGTAATGAGGCAGATACTCGGTACTGCGACCGAAGGGGTTCAATCGCGAGCCCGCCTGGATCTTTCTCGTCGATTCGGTCCGGTTGTTCTGAATCGCTTGACGCATGGCCTGGGCGGCCTCCGGCCATCTGCGGTCGCCGCGTGAGTTGAGACCTCGGCGGAACGGTTCGTCCTCGGCCTGCGCTGATGCCGTCGCCGGCACCGCCAGCGCTGCCAACATCACGAAACTGACGACGCCACGAAGCGACCTGGTCATGGATTGTTCCCGGTCGTCGACGGTGCGGCAGGCGTCGATGGGGTTGGAGCCGCCGACGGTTCCGTGGGGGCTGTTCCCAGATCCGGCGTCGGCGCGGTCGGCGCTGCGAGGTACCGCTCGAAGTACTCTTCTGGCGTCAACGCGCGAAAACGGATAACCGGCGCCACAGTTGGCGTGTCGCTTTGGATCTCAACGGTGATCCGCTGCGTCTGTGCCTCCGGCGGCGGTCCCGCGACGACCACGTGATACGTGCCCGCCGGGAGCGTCAGCGCAAGCGGCGTTGACGGAGTTGGCGGCAATTGAACGGCCCCGCCGCCCTCGGTCTCAATAGCCGTGATCGATCCCCAGGGCACCGCGTCAATCACGACGGTTCCCGTGGCCGCAGGCCCACCGAAGAACATGATGGCCAGCGCACCGGCGATGCCCACTCCGATCGAAATCGCCGCGATGCTCAACGTGCGCCGATCGCGAGCCACACCAGCCACGACCGTGTTCGCCGCATCGACGATCGTTCTCGATCGCGCGACGATGTCGGCGATCATCGGTCCGATCGACGACGGCTTCTTGGGAACGCGAGGAACGGGAGTTCTGCCACGCTGCGGTGCAGTCGGAGCCTTCGCCGCGGGAGCAGGTGAAAAAACGGGGGCAGCCGGAACACTCACTGCGGGAGCAAGTGACGTTGGAACCGGAGCGACTGCAGCGGCGGCTGCCAGAGCGGGCGAGGGCGTAACCACAGGCGGCGTGACAGGCGCCACCGCACCAGGCGCGTGCGTCGGTTGAGGAGTTCGGCGCGGGGGAGCGATCACTGTCTCATCCGGTGACGGATCTGCGGGCGGTGCCGTGGGCTGCCACAGGACGGTGCGTTCAACGCCGGTGGAGGGCGTCTCCAGCTGCGTTACCACCTCCGACGGGCGTACATCGAAATTGGGCCACAACGTCTCGAGGTTTGCCGATGTCGCCGGACTCACATCTGCCGCCAGCTTCCTCCGCATGGCGGCCTCGATCTCTTCTTCGAGGCGGAGAGCGCCGAGATGATTCTCGTCGTAAGTCAACGCTTGCTGGCACGCATCGAGTGCGGCCTCCAATTGACCCTGCGCGAGCAGTGCGCGCGCCTGTGTCAACGCCGCTTCGAGTTGCATCGCTCTTCGGCGAGCCAGAGCCTCGCGGTCGGTTCGTCGTGGATCCGGGGGCGGGGTCAATTGAGCGACACCCACTGCCTCGTCCTGACGTCTTCTAGACGAACCGGTCCCTCGCGTTCCAGGGGCAGGAGACGGCGTATCGCGACTCAGTGCGACCGTGGCGTTGAGGTTCCAGGCATGGCTAGATGCGTCGCGCCGCACTCGCGCGATCGCGACGCGCAGCGATTCCGAATCGGGAAAGCGATCGGCCGGGCTCTTTCTCAGACACTGCTGGACGATGGCGACGAGCTCGGGCGGCGCGTCGGGAGCCAGCGGGCCCAATGGCACCGGTTCCTCATTGAGGATCCGATGCGTGATCATCGGGAGGGTGTCGCCCGGGAACGCCTCCGTGTAGGCCAGGAGCTCGTAGAAGACGACGCCGATCGAGAACTGATCCGCGCGGTGATCGACCGGGTCACCGGTGATCTGCTCGGGCGCCATGTAACCGGGGGTGCCGATCATGACCGTCGTGTTCGAAGCCAGTCCGAGCATGCGGGCGATTCCGAAATCAAGAATCTTGAGGCGCCCGGCGCGATCGATCATCAGATTGGCCGGCTTGATGTCCCTATGGACGAGCTGCATCTGATGCGCGTACCCCGCGCCAGCACACAACTCTTCCATCCAACGGAGCTTGTCCGAGATCGTCACCGGCGCCTTGCGTCGGATGAAAGCGGCGAGGGTCTCGCCCGCCACGTACTCCATCACGATGAAGGGCTGCGAGTCGTACTCGCCGAAGTCGTAGACAGTGACGATGTTGGGATGACTGAGGGCGGCAGCCGCACGCGCTTCCCGGGAGAATCGTTCGCGCGCGTCGGGCAGGTCCAGATCACCGGCGAACACCTTGATCGCGACCATGCGACCGAGCACGGGATCGTGGGCCACATAGACCGAGCCCATCCCCCCGCGACCGAGTCTTCGCTGGATTTCGTACCGACCGACTTGGGTACCTGGCTCGAACATTACCCTTCCCCCAGGACCTGATTCTCCTGCTCTGGTGCGCCCCGTACTATAAGGCCAAGCGCCCAAGTCAGTGCCCCGAAACCCGGTCTCCGAAGGGGTTGTATTGAAATCCCGCGAAGTCGTACCTGAGAAGTCGGCGCATGAACGAACTTCTCAGGCACTGAACCGGTGGCTGCTCCCGTCCCCACGCACATCTGTTGCCAGCGCGAATGAGTACCCAACACCCCTGACAACGTGTGACCCCTATCGCGCCGAACACCGGAGAGGACAGAAAGCCGGGCTAATGGCTCAGTACTTCACGTACTTTGCCAATGAGTGCCTCGGCCGAGAACGGCTTCTCCAGGAAGGCCGCCCCCCTGTCAGCGATCGTCGGCTCGAACAGCGCGTAGTCCGTATATCCGGAGATGAAAAGGACTCGCAACGAGGGAAGACGTTCAACCAGGGTGTGAAACAGATCGAAACCGGACATCACCGGCATGACGACGTCAGTGAGCAGCAGGTCGACCGACTCCATGGCGTTGAATCTTGTAATGGCCTCCTCGGGTGACGCCGCCTCGACCACCCGGTGACCTGCCCGTTCGAGAAAGATTCGCACGAGTTCGCGCACTGCCTGTTCATCTTCGACGAGCAGTACAGTTCGAGGCGTCGTTGCCGCAGGCGCCTCGGCAACTCGCCCCGCCGATTGTGTCTCTTCCTGTTCCCGCGGGAGGTAGACGGTGAACCTCGAACCCCGGCCGGACTCGCTCTCGACTTCGATCGCCCCACCACTTTGCACGACGATGCCGTAGACCGTCGCCAGCCCGAGACCCGTTCCCTGCCCACGTGGCTTAGTCGTGAAGAACGGCTCGAACAGCCGCGACCTGGTTGCCTCGTCCATTCCTGCGCCGTCGTCAATCACTGAGAGCGTGACGTAGGCTCCGGGATTGAGACCGGGGATCACCGCCGCGGTGGCGCCGTCCACATCCGCGCCGTCGGTAACCAGGCGAATGCGTCCACCTGGCTCACACGCGTCTCTCGCGTTGATGACGAGGTTCATCACCACCTGCTCGAGTTGGCTGCGATCCGCTCGCACGTGCGACAAACCGGCTGCCAGCGTCGTGGCGAGCTCAACGTCCTCCCCGATCATGCGTCGCAGCATCGTGACCATGTCCACGATGAGCAGATTGAGATCGACGATCGTCGTTTCAACGACCTGCCTGCGGCTGAACGCCAGCAGTTGTTTCGTGAGCGATGCTGCCCGACTGGCCGCTTTCACTATCTCCTCGAGATCATGACGCTGCGTCGTCTCGCTTGCGGTCTCCAGGGCCAGCCGGCCGTAGCCGAGAATCGCCGTCAGCAGGTTGTTGAAGTCGTGCGCGACTCCGCCGGCCAGCTGACCGAGCGCTTCCATTTTCTGGGACTGTCTCAGCTGCAGTTCGAGCGAGCGTCGCTCGGTGATATCGGTGACGACGCCTACAACGCGCGTCGGATCTCCCTGTTCGTTGCTGACCACCCGTCCTCTGAACTGGAACCATCGCGGCCCACCTTCAGGGATGAGACGACGGAACTCGAGCGCGAAATCGGATCGATCCTGGATTGCCTTCTCGACAGCGGCGCGCACTCGGGCACCATCTTCGGGATGCACGTGCTCGTAGAGTTCCTCCCGGCTCACTCGCCGGGTCTCTGGCGGGAACCCGAACAGCCGCGCGGTCGACGGCGACAGCTCCGTCCATGACGAATCGAGGTCGCGATACGACACACCGGCCTTCGCGGCGAACATCGCGAAGTCTGTACGTTCCTGGTGCTCGCGAAGCTCCTCGGCCTGCGCCTGCAGCTGCGTGACGAGACGGGCGTTCTCATAGGCCATGCCGGCCAGCGCACCAAGTGTCGACGCGAGCTGGGTGTCTCCATCGCTGAAGACCTGCGCACCTTCTTTCTCCACCAGCGCAAGCCAGCCGAACACACGCGACGGTGATGCGACCGGCACGCACACGTACGAGTGAACGGGCGGATGCGAGGCCGGGAGACCGATCGCGGTCGGATCGCCTCCGGCGTTGACCCCGCGAACGATCTCGCGTGACCCGAATACGGTCCGGGCAGGATGCTCAACAGTACGGGTCAGTGACTGACGCAGCTCCGAGAAAACGGCGTCGTCGAGCCCGACGGCGACAAAGTCCTCAACCACCAGGTTTTCGTTGACAATGCCAACGCCGACGATGCTGGCGCGTGTTAGGGGACGCGCGGCAGCGCATACCCTGCGTAACAGCGCTGCGGGATCGCGCTCAGCCATCAGGCGTTGCGCTTCTTCGAGGAGCAACGCCATTCGTTGTGCGCCCGTCTCGAGCGAAATCCGGTCTCCTTCGGGGGCGCCGGAGCCCTCGTCAGCGGTCCGCGGTGGTGCAGGATTCACTTGAGGTAGCAGCGATATTACCTCGACTTTTTCGCGTTAAGATTCAGCTTTGAGCTTTATGTCCACGCGGTCCTTCAGTGTTTTTTGGCGCCTGACCGTCGTCATCTGCGGCCTGTCAGTCTTCAGCGCCAACGTCGCGGCTCAGACGAATACCGGTGAAATATCGGGCGTCGTGCGCGACGTGCAGGGAGGCGCGCTCCCGGGTGCGCGCGTCATCGCCGAACACGTGGACAGCGGCGGCAGGATCGAATCCCTCAGCGATGAAGGCGGCCGTTATCACCTGCTGTCACTCCGCGTCGGCATGCACGTGATCAGCGTGGAGCTCAATGGGTTCCGCCGCGTCGTGCGGTCCGGAGTCCTCGTCCAACTGGGGCAGACGCTCAGCCAGGACTTCACGCTCGATGTCGGCGGCCTGGTCGAAGAGATCAGGGTCACGGCCGACCCGACGTTGCTGCAGTTGGGAAGTGCCGAAATCAGCGATGTCATCGACAACGAGCAAGTCATTCAGCTCCCGTTGAACGGACGCAACTTCCTTGCTCTCGCGCAATTGAGCGACGCGGTAGTGATTCCGCCGGGCGGCACGCGCGGCGAAGCGTTGCAACAGGCTGGTCCGCTTCCCAACGTAGGCGGTCAGCGCTCTGGTCACAATATCTACCTGCTCGATGGCGTGAAGGTCACCGACGAGTTGTTCAACAATCTCGTCATCAATCCTTCGGTCGACTCGATCCAGGAATTCAAGATTCAGAAGTCGCAATACCCCGCGGAGTTCGGAGGGAAAGCGTCCGCACTCATCAACGTCGCGACACGAGCCGGGGCAAACGTGTTTCGCGGCAGCCTCTTCGAGTTCTTCCGCGACGACACCTTCGATGCACGCAATTACTTCGATCCGAAGGATCAGCCAGTGCCGCCGCTGCGCCAGAATCAGTTCGGCGGAACGCTCGGCGGACCGATCGCCCGCGACCGGAGCTTCTTCTTCTTCAGCTATGAGGGGCAGCGTTCGAACCGCTCGCTGACGCGAACGTTCACGGTGCCGACGGTGGCGGTTCGCGGCGGAGATTTCTCAGGCGCCTCCATCTGCGACCCCCTGACGATCACGACCCCGGGTGGCGCTTGCACGCCGTTCCCCAACGGCCGAATCCCGGCGGGACGACTCGATCCTCTCGCCGTGTCATTGCTGCAGCAGGTGCCGCTCCCCACCGGTGGCAGCGCCCAACAGAACCTGACGGCCATCGAGCAACAGATCAGGGACATCGATCAGTTCAGCGTGCGCCTCGATCATCGCTTCGACTCCGGCGACCAGCTCTTTGGTCGCTTCAGCACCTTCGATGCGAACGAAGTCCAGCCGTTCGGCAGCAGCAGCCTGCAGGAGACGCTCGTGCCCGGGTTCGGTCGCACGCTGAACACGAAGGCGCGAAACCTCGCCGTCAGCCATACACGTCTCGTCGGTACCTCGTTCCTCAATGAACTGCGGTTCGGATGGATGAAGGTGTCGGGCGGGCAGACCAGTCAGAATCGGGGCGTCGACTTCGCCGGCGAGGTGGGTCTGCAAGGCGTCACTCGTGACCCGCGCGATGTCGGCTACCCGCAGATCTCGACGCGCGGTCAATATAGCGTCTTCGGCGACCCCACGACGTTCACCTTTCGCGACAATCAGCACTTCGAGATCTTCGACAGCGTCCTGCTCGATCGCGGAGCGCATCGCATCAAGTTCGGCGGCTACTTCTATCACCTGCGCTTCCAGCCGGAGCAACCTGACAACGCACGAGGCTCATTCACGTACACAGGTCAGTTCACCGGCAATGCGATTGCAGACTTCCTGCTCGGATACCCGACGACAGCGGTGTCAGGGATTGGACGCGGTGACGAAAACAGCAGAACGAACTGGTTTCACCTCTTTGCCCAGGACGACTGGCGCGTGCGGAGCAACCTCACGCTCAATCTCGGGCTGCGCTACGAGTACAACCAGCACATGCGAGCGATCGACAATCGCCTCTCGTCGGTCGACTTCGAAACACCAGGCGGGCGTTATGTGATCGCGAGCGACGAGAACGGCGCCATCAATCCCGAAGCGGCGGAACTGCTTCCGCTGATCCCGATTCCCTACGTCACCTCTGCGCAAGCCGACTGGGATCGTGGGCTACTGAGCCCGAGCCTGGTGCGCCTTGCACCGCGGACCGGATTTGCGCTTGCGCTCAACGACGATCGCGCCGTCATTCGCGGCGGCTACGGCGTCTTCCTCAACCAATGGGCTTACAGCGTGCAGACGGCGTTCGCCCGGAACCTGCCGTTCTTCTTCACCAATCAAGTGGACGTGCCGACCGCTCAGCGCGTGCCGATCTATCAGACCCGCAACATCCTCACGGCGGACCCCACCGGCGTCGTCGCCCCTACGATCATGGACCACGCGTATGCCGTCGAATACACGCAGACGTGGAGTGGCGGGCTGCAGTACGAGCTGCTGCCATCGACAATGGTCGAGGTGTCGTACATGGGTTCGTGGACGCTCGGCGCCGACAACGCCACGGTGCGCAACGTACCGGAACCCGGGCCAGGACCGATTCAGCCCCGGCGCGACATCCCCCAACTCGGCCCGATTCGATCGATTCGCTTCGACGGCAAGTCGATCTATCACGGGGTGACGTTCAAGGCCGAGCAGCGACTGCAGCGAGACTTCTCATACTCGGTCAGCTACACGCTCTCATCGTCAGTCGACGATGCGTCGAGCCCGGGAGCGACCGAGGCGGAATCCAACGTCCCACAGGATGTTCGTAACGTGTTCGACGAAACCGGCGAGTGGGCGAACTCGAGCTTCGACCATCGACATCTGTTCGTCGCGAGCGGAACGTATCAGTTGCCGTTCTTCGCGGGCGCAGGAGGGCTGAAGGAAGGCGTGCTCGGCGGCTGGCGCATCAACGCGGTGCTGTTCGCGCAGTCCGGTGCACCGTTCACCGTTAACCTCGGCGTCGATCAGGCCAACGTCGGAAGCGGACCTGCTCAACGTCCCGATCAACTGAGAGATCCAAATCTGTCGTCGGATCAGCGACGACCCGAGCAATGGTTCGACACGTTGGCGTTCGCCTTGCCCGCTCCCTTTACGTTCGGCAGCGCGCCGCGCAACAGCGTGCTCGGACCCGGGTTGACGAACCTCGATCTCGTCGTCGCGAAGACGTGGACCGTGGCCGATTCCCGTCAGCTCGAGCTGCGGTGGGAAGTGTTCAACGCGCTCAACAACACGAACTTCGACCTGCCCAATCGCATCTACGGCACGGCGAACTTCGGCCGCGTGTTCAGCGCGAAGAATCCGCGCGAGATGCAGTTTGGAGCGAAGTTCAGTTTCTGAGCAGACGCCCCGGCTGGTCACCCTTCACGACACACCGAGGCACCGAGGATCTGGAAAATGGAAAAGGCC